>JAJTBW010000069.1 GCA_021286705.1 Sphingobacteriia bacterium | reverse complement strand
GGATAGGGAGAGGCATAAGAGGAGAACAGGAGGGGAACAGGAGGGGAACAGGAGAAGATAGGTAGATCAAGGGAAGGGAACAAGAGCTTGAGTCGAGGAGAACAGGCGGGATACAAAGATTACATTTAACCACTAAAAACACGAAATTCTTCATCTAGCAGTTTTCGTGCCTTTCGTGCTTTTCGTGGTTTAAATGATCTCTCTTATCATCAATCTTGAATCATCCTACTCCTCCTTACAATCTCTAGAACTAACCAAGACTCTCTCTATCTAACTTCAAGAATAGACACAACAAAAAAGACTGACATCTAAATGATCGTCAGTCTTCTAATTTTAACTCTGGGTGGAAGATGGGATTCGAACCCACGACATTCGGAACCACAATCCGATGCTCTAACCGACTGAGCTACTACCACCATAATGATGATGCAAAATTACACAATTTCTCAATATTTACAACTCTTTTATCAAAAAATTAGCAGGAAATTGATTTCTGACTAAAAGAAAAACATTGTAGATTTGGCAAAAAAACAACTTATGGCAGATATTATCGATTACAAAATCTTCGGCGATGACATGCAGATCGTTGAGATTGAACTTGATCCTAATGAAGGGGTAAGAGCCGAAGCAGGTGCTATGATGTACATGGAGAGTGGTATCCAAATGCAGACTAATACAGGAGGAGGTATCTGGGCAGGATTCAAGAGAATGGTTGCGGGAGAAGGATTTTTCATTACAACATTCCTTAACACCGCTTGGAACAAATCAAAAGTTGCCTTTGGTGCACCCTACCCCGGCAAAATCATACCCTTACATCTCGGGGAGCTTGGTGGCACCTTTATTTGTCAGAAAGATGCTTTCTTGTGTGCTGCCAATGGAATTGATATCGACGTTGCTTTCACAAGAAAACTTGGTGCTGGTTTATTTGGTGGAGAAGGGTTCATATTACAAAGACTAACAGGTGATGGTTTAGCCTTTATTCATGCAGGTGGCACCATTATCAAGAAACAGCTAGCTCCGGGAGAGACCATCAGAGTAGATACAGGCTGCTTAGTTGCCATGGCACCAACCATCAACTATGATATTCAATTTATTGGAGGATTCAAAAACGCTATGTTTGGCGGTGAGGGTGTCTTTCTTGCACAACTGACTGGCCCGGGAATGGTATATCTTCAAAGCTTGCCATTCTCAAGACTAGCAGATAGAATCTTTGCGGCCTCAAGAATTGGATCAAATAGCAATCGCGATGAGAGCGATGGCATTGGAGGAATCGGTGGATCAATACTAGGAGGCATATTAGGCGGAGATCGTCGATTCTAAGCATCAAGAGTCCGACTAAAAGAGATAAAAATCAAGAGAGAGATCTTTAGAGCCTTGCTTAACAGGCTTTATTGATCTCTCTCTTATTTTAACCATTACGTAGTCGCAATTTGCAACCAGAAAACCTTTTAACTCTTCACTATCCTTATTACTTCAACTTGGGCATCCCGTCAACCCAGACCTGCACAACTTTAGTCTCAAAAATTGATTCTTTTGGGACAGACATTATATCATTTGAAAGAAGCACAAAATCGGCTCTTTTACCCACCTCAATTGACCCTATACTCTTTTCAGCACGGCCAGCCTTTGCAGCCCAAATTGTCATTCCTCTTAAGGCCTCCTCCCTACTCAGGGCATCACTCATCTGAAACCCGCCCACCGGATACCCTTTAGTATCTTGTCTAAAAACAGCCGCAAAGAAAGTCTTTAATGGATCTATTGATTCTATAGGAAAATCTGTACCTAATGGTATCCATCCATTGGCGTTCATTAGAGTCTTTAACATATAGGCCTGCTTCACCCTATCCCCTAAACGGTCACCGGCCCAATACATATCTGAAGTCGCATGTGTGGGCTGCATTGAAGGGATAACGTTATATTTTTCAAACAAACGAACATCCTCACTTGAGACCACTTGAGCGTGTTCTATCCTCCAACGATAGTCGTTTGAACCATTCAAAATAGAGCCATACACCTCAAGCATAAGTCGAACAGCAGAATCACCAATGGCATGGGTATTGAGTTGAAATCCTCGATCAAAAGCTAACCTCCCCCATTTTTCATAATAGTCACGCTGCTGAAGTTGCAGTCCTCTGGTTTCAGGCTTATCTGCATAGGGCACCTTTAAGAGAGCCCCCCTGGATCCCAGAGCTCCATCTGCATATAGCTTTATAGCTGTAACCCAAAGATGGTCGGTCACATAAGGTTCTTTGATCTTTTCAATATTGGCTTCATCAGGATTAAGCCATGCCATCACCCGGATAGCGAGATCGCCCTTTTGCTGAAGCGAGTCAATCTCATGAATAACATTATAGTTTAGACCCGCATCATTTACAGTGGTTAGTCCAACCTTAAAACAGTTCTCTTCAGCAGTCAGGCATGCAGACGCAAGCTCTTTAGCGGATAATGAAGGAATGGCTGCATAGACTCTTTCCATGGCGTTATCAAGGAGTACACCTGAAAGCCTATTGTTTTTCTTTAAGATAGCACCACCCTCAATCTTTGTCGTTTCATCAATACCCACCAGTTTTAAAGCGGTACTATTAGCGATCATAGCATGACCATCTATTCTGGTAAGAACAACCGGGGTATTTGGAAAGAGTTTATCGAGTAGGGAGTTATCAGGAAACTCCTTTACTTCCCAGAGGTTCTGATCCCAACCCCTACCTAAAACCCATGCGTTCTTATTAGCCTCATTAAACTTCTTTAGTCTGTTTACCACCTCATCCCAAGAAGAGGCCTCTCTTAAGTCGCACCACCTAACGAGACCTTCACCATAGCCTGTAAAGTGAGAATGAGCATCAATAAAGCCAGGATAAAGATATCCGCCATTCAGATCCTCAATTTTACCAGATGTATATCCACTCTTTTCAGCATCGTCGCCTAGCCAAACAATATTGCCATCCTTTACGGCCAGCGAGTGGACTTTTGAGAATGCCGAATCAACCGTATAAATATTGGCATTCTTAATTATTAAATCGACTCTCTCCTTCATACATGAAGTCATTAGTACACAAGAAATAAACAGGGATAAATAGTATTTTCTCATTGATTACAAAAGTTACAGGGCTGTTTAGTTTGACCTGACGAATATATTACAAAATCACTCACAACAGGAAAGTGGTCTGAGACACTACCTCCGACAGAAGGAGAATTGATTGGACTACTAAAGTCATCAATAAAGAACCCCGGTGTGTTATATACAAACGCTTTTACTGACCCGATAGTTTCCGGAGTAAAAAGTATATAATCCAGTCTACTAGGACTAAATGGCTTTAATCTATCTGTCCACGTATAACAAAGTGGCTCATCCAGATGAGTCGGCCTTAAGTCACAAAGTCCTTGAAAATCAGCATACTCATACAACCCCTTAGTTAGCGTATTATAATGAGATGCTAATCCAACGAGATTCAGATCACCCGACATTACAATATTCTTGATTACACCAATCAATGAATCCGGAAGATACTTTTGCGGGAAATTAACAAAATCACGTATTGCATCAACCTCGAAGGTTCTTTGTAAATTATTAGCACAACATGTGAAATGAGAATTGATTAGAGTGAATCTTTTTGATCTTTCATTTTGGCCAAATTCAATGACTGAAACAGTGATTTGATGGCCAGACAATAGACTAAAAGAGTATAGGATTTTAAACTTGGTTGCCGTTATTGTTCCCGGATCTTTCTTAACACAAGTCCAATGAACATCATAGCCAGCAAGGCGCCACACTTTATTCAAAGAATCCTGTACACTAATCGGATCTGAATCCCAGCACTCATTAAATGTAATCACATCAGGATTAAGAGACAGCAAGATACTATAAGCCGATGACGAACGACGGGGATCCATAATAGCAGAATGGTATGTATTCCAAGTCAACAATCGAAAGTCACTTCCTTCTGCTCTCTCAGTGGTCAGTGGCTTAAACACATTATTTCTAAGGCTGAGGTGGTACTTTATAGGAGAGTTTGATGTAGGAAAAATAAGAGGGTTCTGCTTTTGCCCATTATACAACAAAACCCTTATAGTATCATTTTCAAACAGTTTTCTATTTCCATCGGGCTTACAATCCAGATCGATTGAGAGTTCAAATGATTTTGACTTATAGTTTGGCAAAGCAAAGAATCCTATATTATTATATCCGATTACAGCTGCTTCGCTGCTAATATTATAATAACCCATCCTTCCTCCGAAACTCCATCCTAATTCAGCTCCCAGTCCACCAAGCCTATAACCCGTCAAAGGGTTATTATCAGCATCTATCTCAAGATAATAATCATTGAGCTCATTCAGTAGTAGTTCATCTTTAAGCTCAACATAAACATATAATCGCTTTGTATCATTCGAGACAGATAATGCCTCAAACGGGCTGTCATTACCCTCCTTCACTCGAACTATATTCTCATGTTTATACCAGTCCTCAAAGCATCCATCCATGGTAATAAAACATTGATTCGCTTGTCCAATACCTTTTAATGATATAACAAGGAAAAATATAAATAAGAAAAGTCGTAATTTCTTCATGGTCTTGTTTGATATTCATCAGCTAAATGAGACAACCACGAATGCCTTCGAAAAAAATGTCAGTGTTAGAGCTCCAAAATGGTCATATCATTGTAACAGATCTTCATTAAAGGTCTCAAAAAAATGGTTAATAGTTGCCCATTCTTTAACAACAACTTTATTTGACATAAGTTTGACGCCACCCGTAAAATTGCTCTCGATTATCCATTTTGATGATAAGGAGGTAGCAATTCCCTTACGCTTCAAAAGATTTACAATCCAATATCTTCCATTTATGCTCTCATCGACTACCACTTTCGGTGCATCAGCGCCGAGACAAAGGGAGAACTTTCCAGCATCAAAATCAAGATTAACATGTTGCCCTTTGAAATAATCTTTCAACTTACCACTTAACGCAAGCTCCTCAGGAACCCCTTTAAGTAGTGGCGCATTTCTATTCACCAACCAGAGTTCATCGGCAAACTGCAGAGCCAAATCAATGTCATGTGTCGTTAGAAGCACCGATTTTTTCTCTTTTCTAACAATTGACCTTAAAAGATCAAAGATCATTATTCTACTGGGAAAATCAAGGAAAGCCGTTGGTTCATCTAAGAGTATGACAGCAGTTTGTTGAGCCAGGGATCTTGCAATCATCGCTTTTTGCCGCTCTCCATCAGACACACTGTTAATCCAGCGATCATGGAGATCATCTATACCACAGCGCCTCATCGATTCTGTTATAATCAGCTTGTCTTTCTGAGTCAGTCGTCCGCCGAAACCTGTATATGGGCTTCGTCCCATTGCTACCATATCAGCTACCGTCATTTTATCTACAAGAACCTGATTAGTCAAAACGATGCTGACAATTTTCGATAGTCTCTGTCGGGTTAGCTTATGCCCTTCAACACCCTGCCAATGAATAGATCCTGAAATAGCACGCTGAAAGCCCCCCAGAGTACGCATTAAAGTGCTTTTCCCGGCTCCATTAGGCCCAATCATAACCACCAGTTTACCCTCCTCTAAATCCAGATTCAAACCAGATAGAACAACCCTTGAATCATCCTTTTCATGATATCCAACCGACAAATCTGCTGTCTTTAATAGTTTTGCTAACTGCATTTGAGTAATTAGTCTTAAGATTGCTTAAACGAACTTGACTTGAAAATAAACCATAAGACAACCGGAGCACCTACTAAAGCTGTTACTGCACTGATCGGAAGGGTGCCTCCAAAAATCGCCATACGCGAAACATAGTTGACTATCAGAGCAAGCAAACCACCCATTAATGCACTAGTCGGTAATAGGGTTCCATGTGATGAGGTATCGAAAATATTACGAGTAAGATGCGGCACAGCTAACCCTATAAATGCAACAGGACCACAATAAGCGGTGATAACCGCCGTCAGGCTCCCAGATACCAATATCACAAACCATCGGGCTCTATTGGTATTTAAACCCAGATTTGAGGCATAATATTCCCCCAACAACAATAGGTTTAACGGCTTTGCCATCAGAAAAGAGGCTAACAAACCTAAAATAGTAAGACCAGTAAACATAGGTAACCGTGAAGGACTGACCTGAGAGAAACTCCCTAAGCCCCAAATCACAAATCGCTGAAGATCCTCCTTCGGACTGTAATACTTTAATATACCTACAACCGAAAAGGCAATATATCCAATCATGATTCCGACAATTAACAGATTGGTATTACTCTTCAACACGCCGCTTACTGCAAGGATTAACAATAAAATCAAAATTGCCCCACCCAGAGCTGCTCCAGTAACAGCCAAATCAGATAGAAAAAGAGGCAAATCAGTTACCCTGAATCTAAAGAAGAAACCCCCTAATAATAATAACGCTACGCCAAGAGTTGCTCCCGAACTAATACCAAGAATAGAGGGGTCGGCTAAAGGGTTACGAAACAGTGATTGCATCATCAAACCTGCAACTGCCAATGCGGCTCCTGCTAACAACGCAGTGGCTGTTTGCGGTAACCTAAGCTGCAATACGATTGCACTGATAGTCGGTTGAACGTCACTACTACCGGAAATTGCATTAAAGACATCCTGAACTGAAATCTCAACTACGCCGCCAATTAAATTAAGCACAAAGAATAAAAGAATAAAAATCACCATTAGAAGAATGATGCCATATCTAAACACATTGCTTCTTCTGAAATGACTGGCTTTTCTCATAACAATGTCTTATAAAACAGAGGTTTATAATCTGGCAACAACTCAGGATGAAACACAAAGATAAGATCAGAGAGTATTCGATCGGGAACCACGACCCCCTCCTCAAATAATGGCATCATAAACGAATTACAGTAGATCACCCCTCCTTTGCTTGTCGCCTTGAAGTTAGAAAACCGCTCATCACTCTTTAGCAATTCAGAAAGGCTATACTCATTTGGAACAGCAACCACTAACCTCCAGAATGAAGCACTAGAAGCGTCAGCAACCACCTTCTCAAATGGCATTGGAATACTTGCCGACCCCTTTAGATCTTTCCAAACATAATTGGCACCTGCATCTCTGTACATTGCTGCCATGTAACTTTCACCTCCGGAAACCCACCATGTCCCATCAATGGGTAACCCGTCAAACAGAGTAGGCCTATCTGCCAAATGCTTTGTTTTCTCACGTAAAGAGGTGTAATTGCTGCTTATGGAATCGTAATAATGGTTCGCCATTTCAAGTTTGTCAAACAATACCCCGGCAAACCGAATCCAATCCAGTCTCGCTAAAGGGGTAGCCTCCAGATAATCGGCAAATGGTACCGTTTCAATGCCAAGATCCGAAAAACGTTGGGTCTGTTGATCCTGAAACAGAGAAAGCACAGCTATCTCGGGCTTTGCTTTCACTATCTGTTCAAAATTATACTCAGACCCCTGCCCTATCTCCACAACAGTTCCATCTTTCTGCCCATCACGTATGGTTTTATTGAAGGTAAACTGAATATCCGTAATCCCGACGATACTATTGACAGCACCTAACTGATTTGCAAACGAGACTAAAGTTGAAGAGGTGCAGACCAATCGATCAACAGGAACCCGAAGAACCTTCATCCGATTGAGATTCTCAGGAACCGATTCATCCTTATGACAAACTAAAAATCGTTGGGTTATTGTATCCCAGGGCCTCTTAACCGTTACCACAAGATGATCATATATGGTGTCAAGAGAAAACCATTGGGCACGATCTCCAGCTTCAATTTTCACCTCGCGTTTGGATTTGGAATCAGAACATCCAAAACCAATCACTAATGTCACAGATAGTAATATTAAAGAAACTCGTTTGAAGGAATATAGCCTTACCATTTGTACACTTTTAATTTATTCACGCTCATTATCGCATAACTGATACCGTCTGGGATCACTTAAACACTAATCATACTTTAAAACAAACCCGACGTACACCAATTCGTTACTCGAATGAATACTTTAGCTAACAAAGGTACCAATTTCCACCTAACCTATTTCCCTCTAAACCTTACAATGGGACTAAGACTGCTCTCAAACCAATTCAAATTAGGCAACAAGTTTAATCATTCTTATATCACAAATGAGACACAACCAATAATTAAAGGATGTGTTAAATATGCCATATTGCTGAAATAATGAAGAATAATAGACCGGAGCAACCAAGCCCGAATCAGCCAAAATAGTGGTATATTTGTAAGGAAATAAAATGAAACAGAAGCATGCGTCTAATCTTCGTAAAGACCAATAAGAATAAAAAGTTTGAGTATAAACCCCGCTTTTATGACCCCAAAAAGGAAGAGATGGAAAGACTTATGCAAGAGGGTCAATCTTTAACTGAAGATGCTCTTCGAGACAAACTAAAAGAGGGATGGAGAAGAAGAAGTAAAGATCCGTTAAGGAAGAAATCGAAGAGAATCTCCATCATGGTTTATCTCTTGCTTATTGCAATTCTGCTATTTATTATCTTTTTCTGATCTAGGTTTCCATGTCAGATATCATCCGACTACTTCCTGATCACGTAGCCAATCAAATCGCTGCCGGAGAGGTGGTTCAAAGACCCTCTTCTGTAGTTAAAGAGCTACTAGAAAACGCCATTGACGCTGGCGCAACTTCTGTTCGATTAACCCTTAAAGACGCTGGGAGAACTTTAATTCAGGTTTCTGATAATGGTAAAGGAATGTCAGAAACGGATGCACGTGTAGCATTTGAAAGACACGCTACCTCAAAAATATCCTCAGCCGAGGATCTCTTCCATATTCAAACACTGGGGTTTCGTGGTGAAGCTCTGGCTTCAATCGCCTCTGTGGCTCAAGTTGAATTAAAGACAAGAAGAGAAGAAGACGCTCTTGGAACACATATCATCATCGATGGCAATGAGGTAAAAGGTCAGCAACCGGTTCAGTGTCCCAAAGGAGCAACCTTCTGGGTAAAAAATCTCTTCTTTAACATCCCTGCAAGGAGAAACTTCCTTAAAGCCGATCAGGTAGAACTAAGACATATTATTGAAGAGTTCGAAAGAGTAGCTCTCGTTCAGTCAACCATCGAGATGATCATGGAGCATAACGGAAAGACTCTTTTCCACCTACCCTCCTCTAATCTTAAACAAAGAATCATTAATCTCTTTGGCAGTCAATTAAACCAACGTCTTATCCCCATAGAAACTGATACTGATCTTATCAGCATCGACGGGTTTATTGTTCGGCCAGAGTACGCAAAGAAAACCAAAGGAGAACAGTACTTCTTTGCAAACGGTAGATTTGTTAAGATGCCCTATCTGAATCATGCGGTTGAATCAGCCTACCAGGCACTGATCCCGGAGAAAAGCTATCCTTCATACTTTATTTTCTTCAACGTTAACCCCTCAAGCATTGATGTTAACATCCATCCTACAAAGACTGAAATAAAACTCTTAGACGAAAAGCCTATCTATGCAATCCTCTCAGCTGCTGTAAAAAAAGGGCTCGGGATGTTCTCAATTGGGAATACTCTCGATTTTGACAGCGAGACCATCTTCAATAGCTTACCGATTGCTGATACTAATAAGAACTTTCAGCAGCCTACTATCTCATTTAACCCCGATTATAACCCTTTTAACACACCGGGCAAACCCACCTACAGCTCACAGCAGAAGGCTCCATCCTCAGGGTTAAAATCAAACTGGAAGGATCTCTTTCCATCTGATAACTTTGACAAAGGAGAGCAACCTGCACCTCAGCGTTTTGAAAAGGAAATACCTGACGCTTCTCTTGAAAACAAAGAGGATAGTCAATTTCAGATCTCTGATGATAAACCTCTTCTGCAAGTAAAAAACAAATACATCATCGCCAACGTAAGAAGCGGGCTGATGATCATCGATCAAAACAGAGCCAGCCAACGTGTACTCTTCGAAAAAGCTCTTCAAAGACTAAATAGCTCTCCCGGCACTATACAACAACTACTATTCCCTGAAAATCTCTATATCAAACCTGCCGATATCGACCTATTACACCAAGCTCTTCCGGGGCTCCGTCACTTAGGCTTTGACATCCAGATATTGGGCATTAATACTTTTGTGGTTAACGGCATACCCGCCCTCTTACCTATTACTGATACTGCTGCAACTATTGAACAGATCATAGAAGAACACAGAGCATCAAATCAAGCATTCGACAACACACGGTTCAATGGACTTCTTGCTCTGGGAGTTGCCCGAAGTAACGCCGTTAAAGAGGGTCAAACACTAAATAAAGCAGAAATGCAACATCTTATTGACCAACTGTTCGCCTGTGAGGTGCCCAATGTTGCTCCTGATGGCTCAGTTACCGTTAAAATTTTAGATATTAGTGAGATTGAAAAACTGATGAAATAGTTTTTAGGAAATTATTAGAGCGCAAGTAAGAAATAAACACCTGTCATATGAATCAATTCAGATCATCCGGTATACCCGGTCTGATGCCGATAGTAAGAAATATTATCATTATCAATGTCCTCTTTTTTGTAGCTACAATAGCTGCCACTTTCATCGGCCAAGGAATAGACTTAGCCGATTATCTGGGGCTTCACTATTGGGGATCAGATAAGTTTCAGCCTTATCAGTTTATCACCTATATGTTTATGCATGGTGGCTTCGGACATATCTTTTTCAATATGTTTGCGGTCTGGATGTTTGGTAATGCACTTGAACAGGTATGGGGACCTAAACGTTTCCTGATCTACTATTTTGTTACTGGGATAGGAGCAGGTATCCTACATTTGCTGGTTCTTTGGTATCAGTTTCATGGACTTCAGGAGACCCTCAATCTCTTTATGACTGATCCTAACCCGGTTGATTTCGAGGCTTTGGTTCAAAATTACTTCTCGGGTCATTATAACCCCGATTGGCTGAGTCAGATGGTTCAATATTGGAATGCTAATCCAAATGATCCTTCAATGATATCAGAGGCATCTAGATCACTTAATGTATTAATGCAGAGTACCATGAGCGTACCTACTGTGGGTGCTTCAGGAGCTGTCTTTGGAATATTATTAGCTTACGGGATGCTATTCCCAAATTCTGAGATCTATCTTTATATGATCTTTCCAATGAAAGCAAAGTGGTTCGTTATTTTATACGGTGCATTGGAATTGTATTTAGGAGTTAGTAACTCAGGAAACGACAATATTGCACATTTTGCCCACCTGGGCGGTATGATCTTTGGTTTTATCTTAATCAAGTACTGGAAAAACAGACAATGGCGATAAACAACAATTTTTTTTCTGACTATTCGGGCTATAACCCACCCAGAAGACCCGGTTTCGATTTTAAGGCATTTATTAAAAGGAGAGATCCTTTTGCAATGCTCTTAATGATCAATATTATAGTGTGGCTCACTATAATGGTTTTTAAGGTCATCACCTCTCTCTATCGCTTTCCTGAAGAGATGCTGCTTCAGGGGTATATCCTTGAATTCTTCTCGTTACCAGCTGAAACAAATCAACTTCTGAGCCGTTTCTGGACTCTTATTACCTATATGTTCCTCCATATAGACCTGCTTCATATTCTTTTTAATATGATGTGGTTTTATTGGTTTGGTCAGATTTTTCTTCAGTACTTCAACCAAAGGATGCTACTTCTGAATTATATCGCTGGTGGTCTTTCCGGCGCACTACTCTATATTCTTGCTTACAACGTCTTCCCATTCTTCTCCGACGCGCTTATGTCTGCTAAACTTCTTGGAGCTTCCGCCAGTGTTATGGGGATCGTGGCAGCAACCGCCTTTTACGTCCCAAACTACACTCTAAACCTCCTTTTTATCGGGAAAATAAAGGTTCTTTACCTTGCCATCCTCCTTTTTGTGCTGGATTTCTTTATGATTACTTCAAATAATTCAGGCGGCCATCTAGCTCATATTGGAGGGATGCTCTGGGGATTATCCTTCGCAAGACTATATGCAAATGGGTTTAAATTCAAATGGTTTAATGATCTTGGCCGTCCGAAACCTAAGTTCAAAAAGGTTCATAACAACAAACGTCCTGTAGATGATGACCAATACAACCTCAATAAAAAGCAGGAACAAGAGAAGATTGATATTATACTTGATAAAATCAAACGTTCAGGCTATGCCAGCCTAACCTCTGCCGAAAGAGATATCCTGTTTAAAGCCAGTAAAAAGTAGCACTTTGAATCTCTATAAAAAAGCGATAAAGAGCATCAAAAGAAAACCAAAGTTCTTTGGTTGGCTCCTTCGTGGAATCAATCTTGGCTTTACTCTTGGACTAATCTTAAGTTACCTCTCAGCCTCAGTTGATCCATTGAACTACCCTTTACTTGCTCTCTTCGGTTTAGCTTTTCCACTCTGGTTATCGGTGAATATCATCTTTGCGATCTTTTGGATTTTGCGTCTCAGGTGGTTCGCCTTAGTTCCTATTCTCGTTATTACAGCGGGATATAAAGTCATTGGCTACCACATGCAATTCTCAACCAATAAAACTACAGAGATTAAGGGAAGTGGCATTCGAATCATCAGCTATAACGTCAGAACATTCCAGGGCACGAACGAATCTAGTCAGGAGACTATCTTTGACGATATTGCTGATTGGTGCTCCTCTCGTCAACCTGACATTGTCTGCCTTCAGGAGTTTCTTGCTCGTGCCAAAGAGGTGAATTCGATGACGCAGAAATTCATGAGTATTAATAAGATGCAAAGCTTTACCTATCGAAACTACTTCCCCAACGAAAGTAGGTACCGTATTGCTTGTATTATGACATTCTCAAAATTTCCTATTGTTAAAACTGACTATCTGGAATTTGAAGGGAGACGATTCGCTCTGATTACTGATTTAGTACGAAGTATGGACACCATCCGCGTCATTAATGTCCACCTCAGGTCAAACCAAATCTCAGAAACTGACATCAAATTCATGGATGATCTGGCTCAGCTTGAGGCTCAGCAAAGTCCTGTAAAAACACATTCACTAAGAATTTTTGGGAAGATAACAAGCGCTTTCAAAGTCAGGTCGCATCAAATTGCCATTCTTAAGAAAGAGATCGCTAACTCTCCGCATCCAGTGATCGTTGCAGGCGACTTCAATGACACCCCAGCCTCTTTTGTGGCTGGTTCCATGCGCGATGCCGGGTTATATGATGCCTTTACAGAGAGTGGAAGAGGTTATGGTAACACCTACGGAGGTGCGTTACCTCCGATCAGAATAGACTATATCTATGCAGACAGCCATTTTAAACCTTATAATTACCATACCGGTTACCAACCCTTCTCTGACCATTATCCTATTCAGGCATGGCTCAAACCCACATGGTAATTAATTTAAGCATCAACACTTACCGCTCTGAATATTCAGGCTAAGCCTACTAAATACTTGTATTATTTCAAACTCACTGGCTATCTGAATCCCTCGAACACTCCCAATCCAAACAGAGCAAAATCGTACTTTACCGGATCTACAGAATCGAAAGATCTCAGACAATCATCCAACTCCTTTACCGCTTTTGCATCATTCTGCTTGCGGACTAGTAACCCTAAAAGCCTCGCCACATTGCCTGAATGCAGATCCAACGGGCAGGATAATTGTGATGGAGAAATACTCTTCCATATTCCAAAGTCTACCCCCCTCTGATCATCTCGAACCAACCACCTTAACATCATATTAATCCGCTTTGCAGCACTTCCCGCTAATGGATCAGAGAGATGCCTTAACGACCTTGTCTCAATTGATTGTTCAAAGAAAAACTTTTTAAATTGACTTATTGCAGGCTGAAGTGTCTCCGGTAAGGCATACTGCCTAAAAATAGACTCCAGACCTCCATATTGAAGATAACAGTGCCTCAGTCCACGAATAAACACCTTATAGTCATCCGAGTTGAATGTTCTATGAACAAACCCATTAAGTCTTTGAAGATCATCCTCAGAATGGCACATTACAAAATCAAAAGGACTTTCACCCATAAGCCTCATCATCTTAAAACCATTCTTTACAATCATCTTTCTGTTACCCCAGGAGATGGTTGCAACCAGAAAAGCGGCTATCTCAATATCCTCCTTTTTTGAATAAGCATGCGGAATAGATATTGGATCACTCTCGATGAAGAATGTACGATTATAGAAATCTACCTTCTCATCCAGAAAAGACTTCAATTCATTTGGGTCTTGTAGAAAACTTTGCATTAGTAAGGAGGCCACTTTTACGATGAAGTAATCATTAATCTGCTCAAAAGCCTAATCAATTAACCAACATCTCTAATTTAAATAATAAGTGGGAAAGGGACTACTTTGTAACTGGTTTTCCTTTTCTAAAAGGAACCACTTCAACATTTCCAAAACCAAAGTTATGCTTTAGGTATGAGGCATATGCGTTGGCAACCTTCCATTGAGAAAAAACTCCTACGAAATAGAAATAGGCACCATTATGCTGATACTCCAGCATAGGTTCACGGGTACCTATACGAGCGAGAATATCAGAAATAGAAGCTTTCTCCCTCCTTGAACCATCCAATAAAATGCGAAACTCTGAACCAGATAGCTGAGCCTTATTTTTACCACTATTGTCTGAGGAACCATTACCAGCGTATGCATCAATATCAAAATGCCCAAGTGGATTCTCATAATTATCAAATAGATCTTCCATTTGTCGTGAACGGGTGCCATTCTCAAACAAGACTACCATGGCTCCTTTTATTTTATAGGCATTAACGACACTATCCATAAAGGCATCAGCCTCACTTCTCAGCAAGAAAGAGCCAACAGTATAATTATATGTACCCTCGTATTTGTCTTCATAGAACTTACGATTCAGCCCCGGAAAGATAATCTTAAACTGATCCATAGATTCAAGCCGTTGATTGGAGGTCATCACTTGAACTCTAAATACTCTTCCTCTGAGTAGCTCCTCTTCAATCTTATCATTTCGGCCCTCAGCCATTACGCTCTTACCCTCATAGTTCAGGTACTCAACCTCATTAAAGGCAAACTTCTCACCACTATAAGCAGTAAAACTGGCATCTAACATGATTGGATACTCTCCATTGGCATCATTGCCAAAAACCAAAGTAAAAAACTTCTGAGAACTTGTATCAGATGCATCCACCTTATAACAAATATTAACCCCTTGTGAACTCTTCTTAAAGACCACCTGCTTCAAGCCAGGTGATGCAATGGTAACCCCTTCCGGTAATATAAAGTCAAGATCAAGAACACCTTCTCTCCCTGCATTCTTTAACTCAATGCCGAGACTTGCAGGAAAACCTTTTGAGGCTTGCTTGGGAATATCTACTACCAACTCAGGACGCTTTGACAGAAGGGAGGGATCAACAACGCCACGGCTCTGACTGAAAAAGTTCTTATACTTCAATGGAATCAAATCGGGATTGCTTTGATACCCTAAAGGCTCTATAATCAGAGGCGATGAGAAATGATAATTGACCTCTAAGCCTATTGTACCGGTAAAGTACTTATCAATTCCTGAACCTGATTCTATACCATCAACCTTATCGCTTTTGACATTATGCAGAGTACCCTCAGCCCGGATCTTAAACCGATCAGATAGCCTATAGCTTAACCCCAACCCAATTGGCATTACCGGTTCAAGCGTACGGCCAGAGAGACCGCTACCATAACCACCTGTACCATTCTGTGAATATGTAGTTCCATCGGTCTGATCATAGGTCACCGATTCAAAGTTCGCCAGACCCAACCCAATGGTCATGTACCAATGAAACCTTTTTGCTAAAGGTTTATCAGATATCAGACCGGTAAAATCGATAACACTATTCAGATAGTAATTAAATGTCTTACCAACAAAAAGTCCCTTATGCTCACTATCAGAGGCAACATCCATAAATGTCCCATGACCCGTCAAACGGGTATTTAAGACCTGCCCTCTCAATGTTAACCAAGGGAAGATATCCTTTCCTATCCAAGCTGTAATACCGGTATAGTAACGAATATCTCCATCACTACTAGCCGTAAGATCACCCATAGCCAATGTAGGGCCACCTCCTACCCCAATACTCCAGCTGCGCCCAAATGGCAGCAATGCGTATCGTTCAGGCTCAACAACTTTCTTCTGTGAAACCTTCTGACTATAAACACTACCAGAAGAGAGTAAGGTCAGAAAGATTACTATCACAAACCGACAAGGCTGTAAACAACCCTCTATTGAGTCTATCAATCTATTAATATAATCTCTCACCTGTCTCATTTGCAATATTTCTCAATTAGTTTCTTCGCATCATCTATTCCATAAATCTGAGCCAACTGCCAATCGGCACAAGCCCCTTCATTATCCTTCAGACGATGCCGTACCAACCCACGGTTATATAGCATCCGATACCAATCTTTAACCAAAGCCGGATCTTCTGGCTTTAACTCATAACCGATATTATATGCAGCCTCTGCTAATTGATACTCTCCCAGAGAAAACCTGGCACTACCGATATAGGCATAAATTAAAAAGGTCTTCTGTAGAGGATCAGCTGAGATAGCCCGGTCAAAGTCGGCTAGTGCCCCATAGTAATCACCCCGGTCAAACTGAGCTATACCTCTTTTAAAGTATTCAAGATAGGTCTTCGGTTGGACGTCTAATGCCTCAAAAACAGGCATACCCTTGATAAAACTAACAAAGGTCTCCATTGGAACCTCATAATAGACCTTGTCCAGTAATGCCTTTTGATTGTCAGGAACAAAGTACTTGAAGTAGATGCTCTTTTGGTTAAAAACCTCGATAGGTCTAAAACGAACCACCATCTTGCCACCACTCTTGATCTTTTCAGATGCCATCAAAAGAGTACGGGGACTGGGTAACTTTTGGACTACAACTTTCTGAATCTGACCGGATATCCTTACAAGATAATCATCACGATCAAACTCCTCTATGACATCAGACCAAAGAAGATCAAGATTAATCAGACTCACTTTATTCACCTCCGCCGAGTCAGGTAAGATCTCTTTTAACTTCGAAGCTTTAAAAACATAGTAGGAGACATAATGGAAAGTATTCCAACCCTGCTTAATCTTTTTGAACTTATACCTACCACTCTTCGACTCAACCAGCATAACAACAAACTGCTGGCCGCGTATCATCACCTCACGAAACTCAATGACTTTGAAATTATGCCTTCCTAAAGCATTCTCTTCATCGTTTGTCTTGTTACGATCGGCATTTGAGTTGGGTAATTTATTCTCAGCCTTGATCCAAACTCCATTATCCTGAAGTGCCCATCCATCTGCCTTTCGTAAAGCCGACATCACACCTCCAACAACCGGTAAATTGTCACTACTGCGATCTTGCGATAACACTCTCCCCGGCTCGGTGATGAGTATAAAAAGCAGACAGAAAAAGGTGATTTTCTTTAGCATAGATGTATCTCTAATGTAAAATTACTTTGTTACAACAGCAACTCTTGGCGTTGTTAATAAGTACAGGCTACATTGTTAATAATTATTCAACCGAAAGCCATACAATCTTAGATACATCCGGTTATTCATTTCAGAAACAGCTTATTAAAGCAATCTATTCATCCAAATCTAACCCAAACGCTAATTTCAGCCACTATAAAAAACCCAGATACTTTTCAAATTGTTAATAACTCTACATATAACTGATAATCAATGACAACACACTTGAAAATCTTCGTATTTTACTTAATTCATAAAACCTATCTTTGCATAGAAATTTCGAGACAGTAACGGTATATTCTATTAAGCCGCGCATAACGTTAAGCACACTCTATATATGAAAATAGATATCAAACCCAACCAACAGCTTTCAAACACTCTTTGGAAAACAGGACGAATAGTATCAATCATCTCGGCACTGATCTACATTACGTGGGCATACAATAAACTCCCACAGCTTGACGCCAGTCAGCTGACCGCAAGCTATGGATCCTTAGGCTTGATGGTGCTTATCAATCTGGTAGGGCTAATCATTGGTTGGAACTACCCTAAAGAGGGCGGTATCGTGGTAGGAACCATGAGTCTTATGATCTTCTTCTATGGTATCAATGCCCGCAACAACTTCGACATTGAGATCACTTTCTGGTCGGGACTGGCTTTCTTACCTGCATCTGCACTGCTTTTCGGGGCGGGACTTCTACAACCTCAGGCAGAGGGGGAGAAAAAGCAGAATAGTGTAGAAGAAGAGAAAGAGAAACAAGGAGATAATTAATCTGCGCTGTGCCGGATAAGTGCTTATAGATAATTGATTGAGCATATTTACAGCTATTTATATGAACATTTTAATTTCTTCTAAATGAAACATTTTGAAGAGATTAAAATCTTCATCAATTAAATAATACACAATTACGTAAAGGACTGATATTAGTTAAGGGATTTACTTTGCTACATCGCAAGACCTTAGGCAATCCGGTTCAATGTGATTTTTCGGAAACAATAACTTATAAAGATGAAAAGGTTTTTTTTTACACTATGGGTGATTTCCCAAAAGAACTTGAGCATGCGATGACTGAGGCTTTGAATGATAATGATAAAGATAAAGTCACAATCTTTATTTGTGCATGTAGTCTACTAACTCCAGCGTTAAGAATACTATTACAAAACAACAGGACAACTCTTGTGAGTAAAACAGTATCAGTCATACCAAATCAGCAACTTGCATTTAACATAGCAGATGCACAAACAATTCTAAACCTAATGTAGCGTAAGTTTTTAGCCTCGAACATCTAATTTAACCTTCGAATGATTTCTACATTTAACGAATAAATACAGATACCCCAATGTGATTATCATTGACGAACCTGAGCTGGGATTGCACCCTTTTGCCATCACTCAACTAGCTCAAATGATTAAAGAAGCGTCAATAAATACTCAGGTGATAATTGCTACTCAATCACCTGGACTGGTTGACGAATTTGAGGCTAATCAAATTACGATAATCGAACGTGATGAGGAAAGCGAATCATCAATAGCCCGGAAAATAAACGAAGAAGAATTGCATGATTGGTTAGCGAATTTCTCACTAAGCGAATTATGGAATAAAAACGTCTTGGGAGGGCGCCCCTAATGAGCCAGAAAATAATCAACATTTTGTGCGAAGGAGCAACAGAAGATCGCTTTGCTCAAAAAGCATTATAACCGCATTTAAAAGGTTTCGGTATTGTAGTTAAAACTCAATTACTCCTCACAAACAAAAGGAAGAATTTTCACGGTGGTATGATTAGTTATCAACGTACTAAAAACGACTTGTCTATTTGGATAAAACAACTTTCCGGAAACAAAAACGAAACGCACTATTTCACTACAATGTTTGATTTATATGCACTTCCGAATGACTTTCATGGTTATAGTGATGCGAAAAGTAAAGCGAACTGTTATGAAACGGTACAATTGCTAGAGGAAGCATTTAGCAATGATATAAACTTTTATCGGTTTATCCCATACATTCAACTACATGATTTTGAGGCACTGGTATTTTGCGGATTAGACTATTTGTTAATAGAATATCCAGATATGATAAGTGAAGTTGAGAGTTTAAGAAGAATTCTAACCGGATATGACAATAATCCTGAAAGGATCAACGATAGTCCCATGACTGCTCCTCCAAAACAAGTAATTAAGGCTTTTGAATCAAAACATCATTACGATATACCAAAGATGGGCGAGTTTGTTACATCAAAAGTGGGAATTAAAGAATTGAAAGATAAGTGCCTCCATTTCAAAGAATGGATTGAAAAGTTAGAAAAAATCTAACAGATGGGAATGCCGTTATCCCGATAATCTCTGAGGGAGATTAGAAACTGAGGACGCGCATGTTTTCATAACCGCCCATCCCTTCCAAATTTCTCCTGCCAGCCCCAAAAATTCATGCCTCCAACTCTCTGATATTCAACATCCCTAAAGCTCCCCTCTTATATCCCTCTTATA
>JAJTBW010000068.1 GCA_021286705.1 Sphingobacteriia bacterium | reverse complement strand
AAAGGCTACCATAACTAAAATTGCCAAACGATAAGAACAAAAACACGTACTTAAATAGTAGATATGGCTTGATCGGATAACTTAAAACCCTCATCAACTCGTTCTTCATGTTCTCTTTTTAATTTAAAAAACAAAAAGGCACGGAGTGAATTAGCAACCTAAATGCAATTACGAAAAAGCGATATCATAAGGTTATTTATATCATAATTGATTATCGATATGATGAGATAAGGTCAAAAAAATGAACATTAATCAACCATGTGGTCGGGTATCATTAGAAGACTCTTCTTTCAATTTCTTGGTAAAGTCCTGAAGAGTAACATTTCAGTCTTTATAACATACAATTGTACTATAAAAATAGAATAGGGGTCACCTCCCGGCGGCCCCTATTCAAACCAAATGAAAATCCAACAAAATCAACCAATCACCTAAAATCAAACGAAAACTAGTTTTGATAATCTTTCAACGAATTCATCAATTTCTTTCTACTAAAGAAGATACGACTTTTAACAGTACCTATACTCAAATTCATCTTCTCAGCAATTTCTTTGTATTTATATCCTTGTGTGTACATCACAAAAGGTATTCTGTGTTCATCTTCTAAATTCTCAATAGTACGAGTAATTTCCTTTGAGCGAAGCGAGCTATCGGGTGCTGCAGTACTGGACTTTGTTTTGATGTTTAGGTAGTATAAGTCTTCAGTGGTATCAACAAAAGCGTTCTCGCGAATATTCTTTCTGTAGTTATTAATGAATGTATTCTTCATTATTGTATATGCCCAAGCTTTTAAGTTTGTATCAGGGTTGAACTTGTCACGATACGTAATCGCCTTAAGAAATGTATCCTGAACCAAATCATTTGCATCATCAGAATCTGAAGTTAAAGCATAAGCAAAGTTTTTCAGATTGTCTTGTAGTCCTAAGAGCTTGTGATTAAATTCTATAGCAGTCATGATCGATTTTTTTTGGGGTTATTTTGATCGTGTCTATTTTGTTTAACATTTACGATGCTAAGTTAAACAATGAAGATGCATTTGTCAAGGGGTAAAGCAATATTATTTAGAACTATTTTAAACCAAACATATCAATCAACTGATTTTCTGATATTTTAATTATTAACATGTCATATTTTTTAACATTTATTATGTTTAACTTAACATTACAATAGTTAAACACAACATATCCCAAGCCTAAACAAACTAGATTAATGGCAACAGTACCCTAAACCAATAATACCTATATATAAGGAGGAGATACCTTAAAGAAAATTTAAGACAAAAAACCATTAAAGAATGAAACTCATACATAAAAGCGAAAGACGAGAAGACTCCAGTGAGTCAACCCGTCTTTTGCTTTAATTTTGATAAAGAAGAATCAACCTTTAAAAATCAACGATTTAAATTCATTCATATCGTTGTATACCGTGACATTCTTAGGGGTCTCAATTGATCGATCTAAGAATTGATAACCACCCATGAAGATGGAAAGATCAGCAAAATCGGTTGATAGTCTATCTATATACTCAACCAAATTCTCATCACTTATTGCAGAAATGAACTGGGTGAGTAACACATTGCAATTTCTTAAAGAGACTACCTCTTTTAAATTATCATAAGGGACAGATTGACCAAGATAGACTACCTTATATCCTCTTTTCCTAAGAATATAACATGAGAACAGAAGTCCTATTTCATGCCATTCACCTTCTGGAAGGAATAAAAGGAATGTCTTTGAATCATTAGCAATACCCGTTGCGAGCCCGTCAATTGCAACCAATAACTTTTGTCTTATAAGATTAGACATAAAATGCTCTTGGGCGGGGGTAATGCTTCCAACCTGCCATAGCAAGCCCACTCGTTCAAAGAAAGGATATATAACTTGTAAAACAGCCTGTTCAAAACCGAACTTAATGATAGAGGAAGAGAGTAATTTATCAAATTTCAGTTCATCAAGTTCAATCATTGCAACAACGAGCCCCTCCATTTGGGTATCAGCATCATAGATTCGTTGCGTAACCTGAAGAACCTTCTCACTCAATTCGTCTTCACCCATCCAAACTATATCACTAATCTTAAACCCATTTCTATTTAAGATTGAAATATTTAAAAGTTTTTTTAGATCTGAATCAGAATAGTAGCGAATATTAGTATCGGTACGCTCGGGATCAATGACCCCATAACGTTTTTCCCAAATACGAATGGTATGTGCCTTAATTCCGGTAAACTTTTCAATGTCCTTTATTGAATAAGTTGACATGGTGGGTTATTCGCTAGTTTATTAAATTAGAAGTTATATCATACAACACGAAAATTACGAAAAAGTTCGGAGGTCTTAAAAGATTTTAATAAGAGCCAAATATAAAATTTGCATGATACGATATCAAACAAGCTTTATAAAGGAATAATATTCAATTTTTCTATAAAAGAGAATGCAAACTGAGCATAAATAGCGTATGTTTGTAATAATCAATTCATCAAATTATGAACACTTTCACCACCGTTGACCAGATAATCGATTTTGCTATCAATGCAGAACAGGAAGCTGTCGATTTCTACACAAACTTAGCTTCAACCAATACTTCTGAAGCCATAAAAAAGGTCTTTACATTGTATGCTGCTGAAGAGGCAGGACATAAAAAGAAGCTAATCTCGGTGAAACAAGAAGGCTATTTTGCAAAATTAGAGATTGCTCCTCTAATTCAAAATCTAAGAATTTCCGAATACCTTACAGATGTTATTCCATCAGGCAAAATGGATTACTCTGAAGCTCTTATACTAGCTATGAAAAAGGAGGAGGCTGCTTTTAAATTGTATACCGATTTATCATTAATTGCACCAAATCAGGAAATGCGTAACCTTTTTCAAGATTTAGCCGTTGAAGAGAGTAAACATAAACTCAGATTCGAGCTTGAATATGACGAACACATATTACGTGAAAACTAAGTTTAAGATGCAGAGAAAATTAATTATAATTCTCTTACTTTTACCTCTCTCCTTCATTTTATACCGATGTTCCGATCTACAATCGGATCATGATAAATCGGGACTCAGAGTACTAACCACAAAAAGCCAGAATACTGACTCAACACTTTACCTCGTACCTCAGAATTTCTTTCTTGTCTCATATAACTTTAAAATAAAATCGAAACCAGGAAGATCTGCTGAATCAATAGAACTCATTAAAAAGAACTACCTACCTGGCTTTGCATATATCGACAGTCTAAGAGGATCAGGAATTCCAATTGTAGGTGGTGTCTTTGCTGTTCATTCTGGTTGTACTTTTATTATTCAAGCTGATAATAATACCACTCTACACAACTATCTCCGTAATTGTCCTCTTAACGATGTCTCCGATGTTGAAATCAAACCCTTAGTTTCTATAGGACAGTATTTATTAGAGCTTAAAAAGGCTACATCATTTGCTGATTCTATAAATACCATAAAGAATAAAAAATAACGAAGAGTCTGAAATATAAATAATCAGTATCAAAAAAAGCATTTACCAACCTGATCAACAATTATGAATAAACAAAAAAGGTCTCTTACGAGACCTTCTTTGTTTATTCATACTTAAATTCACCGTGTCTATCTCTAATAATTAACTCTTTCGAGGAGCAAGATTCTACTCTACCTATAATCTTTGCATCAACTCCATACATGGCAGATATTCCAATAACATCTGATGCACACTCTTCGGGAATATATAACTCCATCCTATGACCCATATTGAAGACCTTATACATCTCCTGCCACGGTGTCTTAGATTCTTCCTGGATGATCTGAAACAACGGTGGTACATCAAACAGATTATCCTTTATTATTCGAACATTTCCAGCAAAATGCAGCACCTTAGTCTGACCACCTCCACTACAATGAACCATGCCATGAATAAAAGGTCTCATTTGACGAATAACATCACGAATAATAGGAGCATAAGTCCTCGTAGGTGACAAAACCAACTTGCCCATATCTATACCGGTAATCGGACTTGGGTCAAGCAACCCCCTGCTTCCGCTGTACACCAATGAGGATGCAATAGCAGAATCAAAACTTTCAGGGTAATGCTCAGCTAATCTATAATTAAAAACATCATGCCTTGCAGAGGTCAATCCATTACTACCCATACCTCCATTATATCGTCGCTCATATTTTGCCTGACCAAATGAGGATAGACCAACGATAACATCCCCCGCAGCAATATTTTCGTTACTAATAATAGTACTTCTTGGAACACGAGCAGTGACTGTACTATCTACAATAATTGTACGCACGAGATCTCCAACGTCAGCGGTCTCACCACCTGTAAGATAGATACCAACGCCTAAATCACGTAATTGAGCAAGGAATTCTTCGGTTCCCTCTATGATCGCAGTTATAACCTCTCCGGGAATTAGCTTTTTATTTCTTCCAATAGTGGAACTAAGAAGCATTTTATCATAAATACCAACGCACAATAGATCATCAGTATTCATAACGATGGCATCCTGTGCAATATCTTTCCAAACAGACAAATCACCTGTTTCACGCCAATAAATATAGGCCAGTGATGATTTAGTCCCGGCACCATCTGCATGCATAACATTGCACCAATCCGGATCATCACCAAGTATGTCAGGAATCACCTTACAAAAAGCTTTAGGAAAAATACCCTTGTCGCTCTTTCTAATGGCAGCGTGTACGTCCTCCTTACCGGAGGAAACGCCACGCCCCGCATATCGTGAAATATCTTCAATCATATAATACTATTCAAAAACAATTTCTTTATTAGTCTCATCTATAGAAAATGCACCAAAACGTGTCATAATTTTATTATTCAAGTAGAGAGGCACTTTCTGCTTAGGATCGATGACAACTTCAATATCATATAGAGTATTTTTACCAACCCTAAATTGTGAAATCGTTAATATCGCACCCTTCTTTAAGGTACCATCTTCATTAAAGTCATCGGCTCCATTCTGGAAATCCTCTTTACCAATTGCACCATCACGTAGCATCTGTACAGCCATTTCACCTGACATTGAAGCATCGGTCAAATTTGGCTCGTAAACAAAGTCAAGAATGAAATTATTGAAGCTACCTTGAATAACAAGATTATTCAGTTTACCTTCATATTTAAAAGGAACTGCGTTACGCTCGGGACCGGTTACCAACTTAACCTCTGAAGGGGTCATCTCCTTTTTGCCAGATGATTTAAAATGGGTACCAATTATCATAAATTCAGTCCTACGATTGAGTTGATGTGCTGCTTCCTTAATATCACGAGAAGGCAACGAATCAATAAATGACTCAGTAAGTCTAACACCGTTTTTGAATGTATACCCTGATCTTATAAAATCTTTTTGAAGGATGCGTGGATTACGCTCTCCATATCCTTTTGCTACAAGCCTATCGGGTTCTATTCCACGAATAATCAAATAATCAACAACACTTTGAGCGCGTTTCTGTGAGAGTACGTCATTTCGTTCCTCTGTATCACGGGCATCGGTGTGAGCACCAAGTTCAATAATTATATTTGGATTAGCCTCAAGGATTTTTATAAGCCCCTGTAATGAGTCCTGATATTGAGGTTTTAACTCCCAACGACCTAAATCATAAAGTATCTCAGGCAGAACGACCGGTTTCTTTGGAACAGGAACCAGAACAAAGTCATGAACTAAATCCTTCGAGTTCTCATATCCAATAGTGCTTTCATCTCCTTCGACTGTAAAATATCCATCCTTTGAAACAGTAAGATGGTATTTTACATTAACCTTAATCTGGTTTTTATTAAAATTGTACTCTCCTTTTTCACTGGTTGTAGACTTAGCTTCAAATCCATCTGAACCTTTTAATTGAACGAGGACACCACCCAATGGCTGAAGAGTTCTGTCATCCTTAACAATACCCCGAAGAGTAAACTCTAATGGTTGAATCAGGAAACTATAAATATCATCCCCTCCCCTCCCTTTTGGTCGGTTTGAGGCAAAAAAGCCTTGCTCCATAGCTTCGGGGTGGAAAGTCATGTTAAAATCATCATACGTAGAATTAACAGGAGGGCCAAGATTAACTGGTTTACTCCAACCAACTTTTCCATCACCTGAGAGTTTTACACTCTTAAATATATCTAATCCACCTAAGCCGATATGGCCATTAGAAGAAAAATAGAGAATAGAGTCATACCTTATAAATGGAAATAATTCATCTCCAGGGGTATTAATAGTTTCACCAAGATTTCTAGGTTTACCAAATTTCCCTGTACGCCCTGTTCTAGTGGCAACCCAAATATCCTTACCACCCTTACCTCCTGGTAAATCAGCAGAAAAATAGATAGTCATCTCATCATCAGTGAGAGTTGGGTGACCAATAATGGTAGTACTATCTCCTCCGAGGTCAACAAGCTGAGCTTCTCCCCAACTTTGACCTGCTCTGCGGCTAACCATAATCTTACAACCGTTCAATTTCTTTTCTTCTGTAGTGCAACGGGTAAAGTACATCGAATTGAATCGGTTATTAAAGAAAGGAGTACCCTCATTTGCAGTTGTGTTAACAGCTTCATTTACATCAATAGACTGAGGTAATGCAAACTTACCATTTGATTGTTCTTTACTACCAAATAGATCCGAAAAACTCTTACCTGTCCATTCATCTTTGCGCATCTTACGAGCCTTTTTGCCTTTCACGGTAGGTCTGTCAGAAGCAAAAACAACCTCATTAAATGCAGGATTACTATAAACTGCCCCAAAATCATTAAACTGACCAGATAGATCCCCAACTAATTCAACCTTGTGTCTGGATGGGTTACTCATAATAGAGTCATAGGCATTCAAGGCTTTTAAAGCGAATAAACCATCTTTATCATCTGGTTTTGCAAGAAGAAACTTCTCATAGCTCTCTTTTGCCTCTTTAAGACGACCAGTAACCTTCATAATATTTCCCAGATGCAGATATATTTCAGGTTTGACTACATCATACTTTGAGGAAATAAGTCTTTTATAGTTGGTCTCGGCCATCTGATAATTATTCATCAACCTGAAACATTCGGCTATTTGGAAGACAATTCTGTTCTTCTCCTCTTTATTCTTCTCACGGGAATAACCTTTTTTATAAAGCTTTATAGCGGTAGTAAACTGATACCCTTTAAACGCTTCATCAGCTAATATTGTCCTTTTATTTTGACTATACGCTGTGAAAGATAGCAATAGGGATATTACTATGAGAATTGAGTACTGAACAATGCTTCTCTTCATGATTTATTTCTCCCAAATTAAGAAGCAGACGACCCAGTTGAGTCAACTGACTTCTCTGTCTTGTTTTGAATATTATTAGCCTCGACGGCACTATTATCAGATAACACAGATGTGGTCAGATTATTATCTACCTCCTCAATAATTGTAGTTACAGGGTGTGAGATCTTTCTAGCGCCCTCTTCAACAGATCTAGCCTCATCCATGATCTCTCTTTTAATCTGATCTGAAGCTGCCTTGAGCTTTCCAACTGTTTGTCCTACAGTACGAGCTATCTCAGGTATTCGTTTAGGACCGAATAAAATCATTACTGCCAACACAATTAGCAATAACTCACCTGAACTCATATCTAAAAACAATAGGGGCATATTGGCCTAGTGTATATTAATTAACAAAAATAAAAAAAAGTCCCGGACTTTGTCCGAGACTTTTCTATGATTGTTGAAGTCTGTTACTTTTTCAACTCAGCTTTTTTTGCAGCTTTTCTACGTTGGAACATGATTGTATCATAAGCAACAGGAGAAGCATTGAAAACTGAAGAGTATGTACCGAAAAGGATACCCATTAACAGAGCAAATGTAAATCCACGGATAATTTCACCACCCATGATGAATATAACGATAAGGGTGATAATTGTAGTACCAGCGGTGTTCATTGTACGCGACAGAGTAGAGTTAATAGCAGCATTCATATTATCCTTCAGGGCACGCTTCGGATGTAAGAAGTTATACTCACGAATACGGTCGAAGATAATAACGGTATCATTAATTGAATAACCAATAATTGTCAGAATAGCAGCTATAAAACTCTGGTCCACTTCTAAGTTAAATGGTAAGATTCCATGGAATAGAGAGAAAAGACCAATGATAATAATAGTATCGTGGAAGAGTGATACAACACCACCTAGACCAAATTGCCACTTTTTAAATCTGAAAGCAATATAAACGAAGATCCCGATCAACGCAAAGAGCACAGCTAAGAAAGCGTTTCTCTTGATATCATAAGCAACGGTTGGTCCAACTTTTTGTGAAGTCAAAACACCAATCAATTTACTTTCATTACTACTAGTCGATCTGAAAGTGTTCATATCAATAGGCTTGCTATACATTGGAGCCAGGGCTTCGTAAACCTTGGTTTCAACAATGCTATCAGTCGCAGCACCCTCGTTATCTACCATAAACTTGGTAGTAATCTTTACCTGATTTGAAGGTCCAAAGGTTTTCACCTCAGGTGTTTCTCCAAGGGTCTTACCAAGTGCAAGACGAACATCATTAACCTTAACATCCTGATCGAATCTAACAATATAGGTTCTACCTCCAGTAAAGTCAACTCCATAGTTCAAACCACGCAGACCCAGAGTTGCTAAAGCGATGACGAATAGTACGATTGAGAAAGTATAAGCATATTTTCTCAGACCTATAAAGTCAAAGTTTGCATTTGCCAGAACATTACGGGTAACCTTATTATCGAAGTTAATCTTACGGTTGGTGTCAAGCATCCAGTTGAAGATTAATCTTGAGATCAAGATAGCTGTAAATAGTGAAGATACAAGACCGATAATCAGCGTTGTAGCAAAACCCTGAATAGGACCACTACCGAAGATAAACAGAATGATAGCGGTAATTAAAGTAGTTAAGTTACCGTCGATAATAGCAGAATAAGCATTCTTATAACCATCCTCAATTGCAAGTCTCAAGCCTTTACCAGCTCTTTGTTCTTCCAGAATACGCTCATAGATAATAACGTTAGCATCTACTGCCATACCTAGGGTAAGTACGATACCGGCGATACCAGGAAGTGTTAGTGTTGCTCCAAAGGAAGCAAGTACACCAAAAATAAAGAAGATGTTAGTAAACAGAGCTATATCAGCAACGATACCAGCACGACTGTAATACAGAGCCATATAGAGAAGTACCATCAAGAAGGCGATGATGAATGAATTCATACCAGCATCAATAGCCTCCTGACCAAGTGATGGTCCAACTACAGCTTCCTGTACAATGTGAGCAGGAGCAGGTAATTTACCTGCCTTAAGAATATTTGCTAAGTCTTGTGCCTCTTCAATGGTCATTCCACCTCCGGAGATAGAACTTCTACCGCCAGCGATCTCACCATTGACATTAGGATAAGAATAGACATAGTCATCAAGAACGATCGCAATCTGGCGACCTACATTGTCACCAGTCAGGTTTTTCCAAACATGTGCACCTTCACCGTTCATTGCCATAGAAACCTCAACACCGCCATTGGTTGGATTAACATCCTGACGAGCATCAACGATAACATCTCCACCTAGAGGAGCCTTACCATCGCGAGATTTAACTTTAATAGCAACTAGATCAAGAACATCTTTACGACCTGGCTCTGGTTTAACAGTCCAGAAAAGTTTTAAATTAGATGGGAAGCTGCTGCGAACCTTCTTTAAAAGGTTGTTTACGCGTGCGGTATCTTTAATAAATGATGAACCTACACGAGCACCAGGAGAAGCAACCATCTGGCCAGCTTCATTCTTACCAAAAGCGGGTGATAGATAGGCAAAGAGAGGATTCTCTTTAGCATACTCTTCAAAAGAGGCATCTCCTTTATCTTTCTTAGCACCGGTTGAGTCAGCTAATTTCTTTAATAAAGCGCTATCATTAGTTTCTGCAACCTTAGCAGTATCTGCTGATTTTGTTTCAGCTGGCTTAGCTGCTACATCACTTTTTGCAGTTAAACTATCTGCTTTAGCAGCTAATGTATCAGCTACTGTATGATTGGCGATATTAACAAGGCGTTTATTGGCTTCCGTGAAATACTGATATACTTCGCTGAATTTATAAGTTTCCCAGAATTCAAGCTTAGCACTTCCCTGCAAGAGTTTACGAACGCGCTCCGGATCTTTAATACCCGGGAGCTCGATTAAGATTCTACCAGCAGTCTGAAGTTTCTGAATATTAGGTTGAGCAACGCCGAAACGGTCAATACGGGTACGAAGAATATTGAAGGTACGGTCAATAGCACCATCAGTTTCTTGTCTGATTACCTTTAGAACCTCTTCGTTGGTTGAGTTAAATTTCACCTTATCCTTTAGTTCAACTGTGCTGAAAATTGCAGCTAGTCTGGCATTAGGATCTACCTGTGCAAAAGATTCACCAAAAAGAGTAACAAAATCAGCATTGCTACTTTTTTGTTTCTCCTTAGCGAGTTTAACAGCCTTATTGAAGGTAGAATCGGGATTATAGTTTGAAAGAGCCTTGATAATATCAGCTACAGAGACCTCCATAACAACGTTCATACCGCCCTTAAGGTCGAGACCAAGATTAATCTCACGAGCCTTTACGTCAGAGTAGGTATACTTCTTGACGAGGATATTATAAACAGGCTCACTGGCTATTGAATCAAAAAAGAATCTCTCACGAGCACGTGAAATAGAATCAAAAAGGATAGCCTCTTTAAGCTTATCCCCAGCGGCCATCTTTACAGCAAGGTTCTTCGCTGTAGAATTAGTAGCATATTCCTTCGCGTTACTCTCTACATTTTTTGTTACCAGAGTGAATGATAACGAAAAGAGACATACTAGTGCGAAGAGAACTGCAAAGAACTTGATAACTCCCTTATGTTGCATGGGTCGTCAAATTTTTGAGTTGTTGGTTTTTTTCGAGTTTGCAAAAATAGAATAAAGTTTAAAATTGACAAAGAATTGAGTCACCTTTACTTCACCTTATTCCAAATTATTATATTTTATTAGCTTTTATAGCGTACCCATCTCCAAAGCTCCTTCCAACTGGGCTTCTTACCATATATGAGAATACCAGTTCTATATATGATCGCTCCAAGCCATGTTGTAAAGAATGTGAAACCGTATAGTAAGACTAAACTGACAATCATCTGCCACATCGGAACTCCAAAAGGTAGACGCATCATCATCACCACAGGAGAGGTTAAAGGAATCATAGACAACCATATACTTAACCCACCATCCGGATAGTTAATAATGTATCCGACACTCATAAATGCAATGATAAGTGGCAATGTAACCGGTAAGATGAACTGCTGGGTGTCTTGTTCACTATCCACCACCCCTCCTACTGCAGCAAAAAGACTTGAATAGAGTATATATCCTCCAATGAAGAAAAAGATAAAAGCAGTCAACATTGTAACATAGTCTATACTCTTCAGACCATCCATAACTAATTCAAACTTTCCGGCATCTGTATCTTCATCAGAAACATTTGCCATTGCAGCATCCATAGCTGGATTATTGATACCACCTCCAACATTGGCTAATGCACTTTTCTCTATCGATGGCTTTTGAACCTTCTCCCCCATAACAAGACCTACCCCTGTTACAAGTGTCAATGTTAACAACACCCATAAAGAGACCTGGGTCAAACTAACTAAACCAACCCCAATAATCTTTCCAAACATCAACTGAACAGGTCTGACACTCGACACGATAACCTCAACAATTCGGTTTGTCTTTTCTTCAATAACACTTCTCATGACCTGTCCTCCGAACATGAAAAGCATAAAATAAATGATTAATCCTGCAACCAATCCCAATCCTGTTGCTACTTCAGAATTGCCCTTCTTCTCGCTGCCATCCTCATTTACTTTTACCGTATTTATAACTATTCTTGTCTTGATAGAATTAATCACCTCCGGATCATACCCTTTAGCCTTAAGCTTCATCCCTTCGGCTACTCGTCCCATCACCCGCTTCACCTCGCTTTTAATGTTCATGCTTGGCTGACTCTGCGAATAGATGATGGCAGTGACTGGCACATTAAACTGGGTGGCAGGAATATAAACCAATGCATACCTACCTGATCTTAAGAACTGCTGCTTAACAGTATCGGCATTACCGGAAACGGGATAATAGACAAATTCAGAGCCCGATTTAAAACTGTCAACATATAAACCTGTCTCATCAAAAATCTCAATATCACGTTTTCCCTCACTCATCGTAGCGATTAGCACGGGTATTGAGTAAAGGGCTGCGATCAATAACGGCCCCAGAATGGTCATTACAATAAACGATTTCTTCCTAACCCGAATTAGATACTCTCTGCGTATGATTATAGCAGTCTTTGACCAAGCTGATAGTTTTCTCTTCATTACTGTTGGGTATTACTGTTTCTAACTGCATCAACAAAGATCTCATCCATGGTAGGTAGTATCTCTTTAAAAGCAAAGATATCGGTTGCTAAAACCAGTTTGCGTAGTACTGCAGGCGCCTCCAAATCATTTCTGACCGATAGTGTGATTCTATCATAAATTCCCTCTTTAACGAGATTCTCGGATATAAATCCTTCAGGCAGATCAGCATCATTCAAACCCCCACTATTGGTTATGATTTCAAATAATTGCTTACTATAGCTCTTTCTTATATCTGAAACATTTCCACTAAGAATTTTCTGAGACCGGTTGATGAGCGCAATATTATCGCAAAGCTCTTCAACCGAGTTCATATTATGAGTGGATAAAATAATAGTGGCACCATTTCTTTTTAACTCAAGAATCTCATCTTTCATCAAATTTGCATTGATCGGATCAAAGCCGGAGAAAGGTTCATCAAAAATGAGAAGGCTAGGATTATGAACCACCGTCACTATAAACTGTACCTTCTGCTGCATTCCCTTTGATAGCTCCTCAACCTTTTTATTCCACCAGCTCTCTATTCCAAACTTTATAAACCAACGCTTAAGCTCGGCCATTGCATCCTTTTGGGGCATACCCTTCAACATAGCAAGATACAATGCCTGCTCGCCAACCTTCATTTTTTTATAAAGACCACGCTCCTCAGGCAAATATCCAAATTCAGCAACATCGTGGGGATGTAAAGGAGCACCATTGAACAATACTACCCCTTCATCAGGACCCGTTATCTGATTTAGGATTCTAATCAAGGTAGTTTTGCCGGCACCATTGGGGCCAAGTAACCCAAAGATGGTACCCTGAGGAACACCTATTGAAACGTCATTAAGAGCGGTGTGACCCGTATACCTCTTAATAATATTTTTAGCCTCGAGAAAATACATAGTTGGTAGATTTGATTAAAAATAATCCCTGATACTTTTATATCAGGGATACAGTGCAATTATCCGAAATACTCTTTCATTCTATCAAAAAACGATTTATCTCGTTTAGTCGGGCTCGGTTGAAAATTAGGAGACTCGGCTAGCTTTTCGAGTATCTTCTTTTCATCTGAAGTAAGCGTTCTGGGAGTCCAAACATTAACATTCACCAGCAAATCTCCTTTGTTATAACCATTAACTTCAGGAAGACCCTTGCCTCTTAAACGAAGCACCTTTCCTCCCTGCGTACCGGCTTCAATCTTAACCTTAGCTTTACCATCTACAGTTGGAATTTCAATGGTTGTACCCAGAGCGGCTTCAGGCAAGCTGATATAGTGTTCATAAAGCAGATTTATTCCATCACGCTGAAGTTCCGGATGCGGAATCTCATCCACCTGAATAAGAAGGTCACCGGGGATACCGCCTCTCGCAGCTGCATTTCCTTTCCCTGACATGGTCATGACCATTCCCTCGGTAACGCCTGCCGGAATATTAATATCAACGATCTCCTCGCCCTTTAAAATTCCATCACCATGACATACGGTACACTTCTCTGAAATAGTCCTTCCTTCACCACCACAAGTGGGACATGTGGTGGTAGTCTGCATCTGCCCCAAGAAAGTATTTGTAACACGACGAACTTGTCCTTGGCCATTACAGGTGCTACAAGTATGGAATGAAGAACTGTTTTTTGCCCCAGTGCCACTACAAGTATCACATGGGACATATTTAGTAACCTTAATTTTTTTGTGTGTTCCCTTAGCAATATCCTCCAGTGTCAGGCTGACTTTAATTCTCAGATTTGATCCTTTATTAACTCGTCTGCCACCACTTGATTGCCCGCCAAAACCACCAAAGGCTCCACCAAAAGCAGAGCCAAAGATATCACCAAAGTTAGAGAAGATATCATCCATAGACATTCCTCCACCGAAGCCGCCGCCACCCTGGCCATTCACTCCGGCATGTCCAAACTGATCGTAACGCTTACGCTTCTCGGGGTCACTTAAAACCTCATAAGCCTCTGCTGCCTCTTTAAACTTCTCCTCAGCAGTGTGATCACCGGGATTTTTATCAGGATGAAACTGAATAGCCTTCTGTCGATAGGCTTTCTTTATCTCAGCATCACTAGCGCTACGTGATACTTCCAACACTTCATAATAATCTCTTTTAGCCATCTCTGTGCTTTTAAATATCAAAGGTTAAGTTTAGTTTCCTACCACTACACGAGCGAAACGAATAACCTTATCATTTAACATGTATCCTTTCTGTATAACGTCTAGAACCTTACCCTTCATACTTTCATCAGGAGAAGGAATATTGGTCAAGGCTTCATGAAAATCGGTATCAAATGGGGCTCCCATAGCCTCAATCTCTTTTAATCCCTGTTTTTCAAGTATCCCTTTTAACTTCGTGTAAACTAATTCAACACCAAGTCTAATCGCATCAGGCTCCTGATCTGCAGGAAATGAGGCAATGGCTCTCTCAAAATCATCAACTACAGGAAGAAGCTCCGAAACCACATCTGATGCAGCTGTCTTCAAAAGCTCCACCCTTTCACGTGATGTACGCTTCTTATAGTTGTCAAACTCAGAAAAGAGGCGCACATATTTATCTTGTGACTCAGCCAATTTCGATTGCAATGATTCTATCTCCTCTTTTGCCTTTGTCTCTTCAGCACTAACAGATGAGCTTCCTTTATCGCCCATCATACTGCTAAAGAAGCCCTTCCTTTTCTTGGGACTCCCATTGGCATTTGTACCCTCTTTTGCAGCCTCACCCGCCTCGGTTTCATCAATAGCCTCTTCCTGAAGCTCAGGCTCCGCTGACATATTAACATCAACCGGCTCACCAGAACTGTTCGTCTTTGCTGACAAATCAACATTCTCCTCACTTGAACTATTGAACTTTCCTTCGTTATTTTCCATTTTTCTCAGTATATCTATCTCTTATAAAAGTTTAACAACCTTCTTTTACAACAATTAAAAATCAAAATGCCTATGGCAAAAACTTTGCCACAGACATTTTTGCGACAATCTGTCAGTTTTTACTGCGATTATTAACTCCTAAATTCTTTCAATGGAAGCACCCAATTGACGTAACCTAACATCAATATTCTGATATCCTCGGTCAATCTGCTCGATATTATCAATAATGCTCACGCCATCAGCTGATAAAGCGGCTATAAGTAAGGCCACTCCTGCCCTGATATCAGGTGAACTCATGCGAATGCCCTTCAATTTGTTTTGCCTGTTCATGCCGATGACGGTTGCTCTGTGTGGATCACACAAAATGATTCGGGCACCCATATCTATAAGCTTATCAACAAAGAAAAGCCTACTTTCAAACATCTTCTGATGAATCAAAACGCTTCCTTTAGCTTGAATAGCCGTCACCAAAGCAATACTGATCAAGTCAGGGGTAAATCCCGGCCAAGGAGCATCTGCTATCGTCAATATTCCTCCATCCATAAAGGTCTCGACAGTATAATTGGGGCATGCCGGGACATAAATATCATCTCCACGACGTTCTAAAGGAATACCCAATCTTCTGAATATGATGGGAATCATACCAAGATCATCAAACCCGGTGTTTTTAATAGTGATCTCAGAGGCTGTCATTGCTGCCATTCCAATGAAGCTCCCCACCTCAATCATATCGGGTAATAATCGGTGAGTACAGCCTGAAAGACGATCAACTCCCTCAATCTGAAGAAGGTTTGAACCAACTCCGTCAATTTTTGCACCCATGCTTACCAGCATCTTGCATAATTGCTTTAGGTATGGTTCACATGCAGCATTGAAGATGGTGGTCTTTCCTTTTGCTAGCACAGCTGCCATGAGAATATTAGCAGTTCCGGTTACTGAAGCCTCATCAAGGAGCATATAGCAACCTTTAAGGTCATCACCAGAAACTTTATAAACACCATCTTTAGACTCCTCTTCATCAAACGATGCTCCTAAAGCCTGAAGACCTATTACATGCGTATCTAATCGCCGTCTTCCGATCTTATCGCCACCAGGTCGCGGGAGGTATCCTTTTCCAAATCGGCCTAGCATAGGACCCAATAACATGATTGAGCCACGTATAGTTGCCGACTTCTCTTTAAATGAGTCACTACGCATGGCATCAGGTGTGACGTTTGAGGCATTAAAGGCCCAGGTACCGTTGCCTTGATTGACAGCACTTACCCCTAATCCTTGTAATACCTCTATCAACCGGTTAACATCACGAATGTCAGGCAAGTTCTCAATAATAACAGTCTCATCTGTCAGCAAAACAGCCGATAAGACCTGTAATGCCTCATTCTTAGCACCTTGAGGAGTAATCTCTCCGGCTAATTCTTTTCCACCAATTATTCTGAATGAAGCCATAAAAATTGCTATTTACGACGACGCTTATTATTCTTCTTTTTACCCTGATTATTTTGACGTTGCGTTTGCGGTTTAGGTAATAAAAGGTCACCTGAATCCAACAATTGCATATCATCAGGTAACTGTACCTTACCCATAGAGAGATCATCTAGCTGACCAATGATCAGATCATCACTAACCGTGTCCCTATTCCAAGCCAAATAAGAGGCTTTCATATAGTTTGATACGAGGAATATCAATTCGTCACGTTCAGCGCTCTCCTCCATGTCGGCAATCTTAAGAACCATATCCTGAATAAGCTTGCCATAATGGCGATAACGGATATAGTGACCACCATAGCTAACAGGGCCGGGTTTAGGCTTTACACTCTCTTCAGAAGGAGCCGGGTATGGTCCATCAACATCAAGCTTAAAGCCGGAGATAATAAAAAGATGATCCCATAACTTCTGCTTGAAGTCTGAAATATCTTTCTGCGATGGGTTCATTAATGACATGACATTAACAAGACTCTTAGCAGCTTTCGTTCTTAACTCTCTATCCTCGATTTCGCATATCTGATCAACCATTGTCTGCATTATCCTTCCGTATTCAGGAAGCACCAACGGCTCTCTGGTAGTATTATAATCCATGATTATAGTATTATGATTCTATTTAATTATCCGCTTTAAGTATGAACCCTACTGGCGTATCTTCAACTTGGCAAACTTAAGCAAAAGTTGTTTATGTCCGTGATTCTCAAAGTCAACTGTTGCCTTCATGTTGGGGCCAGCACCTTCAATTTTCAAGATCACCCCGAAACCAAATCGCTCATGTATGACATTCATTCCCTCAATTAACTGAAGATAGTCTACCTCGGTTCCACCCTGAAAAGCATCCTGTTTTGGAGGGGGTGGTGTAGGTGCCGCTTTCCGCTCAAGTCTCTTCGGAGCAGGTTTCTCCTTATAAACAAAGTTTGAAAGTTGACGAGTAGTACTCTTAAGTTCAGGAGAATCGAAGCCATGAGGATTAGCAAATCGTTTCCTTTGATGAGGGATTTCTAAATAGTTCTCATCGATTTCTGAGATAAAACGGCTCTGTTCACTAAAACTCGGAGTACCATGCCGGTATCTGGTCTCGGCAAAGGTAAGAAAAGCACGCTTCTCAGCACGAGTCAAGGCAACATAAAACAATCTTCTTTCCTCTTCAAGTTCAGCCCTCGAGTTTAATGCCTGAATATTAGGGAATAAATTCTCTTCCAATCCAACAATATAAACCATCGGAAACTCCAGTCCTTTTGCCGCATGAATTGTCATCATAGTCACCTTGTCGGCCTCTTTATCGTCCTCATCTTCATCAGCATCGGTTAAAAGTACAATGTCCTGAAGGAAAACATCTAAAGTTCTCTGCTTTTCTCCTTCGGTTTCAATTCCAGTTAAAGGAACTTCACGCTCAGTAAAATCTTTAATGGCATTTAATAACTCCTCGATGTTTTCAAGTCTGCTTACCCCCTCCGGAGTTTGATCCTCTTGCAAATCGCGCTGAATCCCTGATGAGTTGGTAATCTGTCTGGCCAACTCATAAGCATCAGCCTTCCCGAGCTGAACCGAATATGATTTAATCATATATGCAAAGTTCATCATCGTAGTAGCAATGTTACTCCTGATATCTAACCCGGCAGCAACAGGACTAGAAATAACTTCCCAAAGAGGCACCCCAAGCTCTGAAGCTTTAACAATAGCCTTCTCAATGGAGCTATCGCCTATACCCCTTGCCGGGTAGTTTATACACCTGCGAAGTGCATCTTCATCGTAGTTATTTATAACCAACCTAAAGTAGGCCAGAATATCTTTTATCTCCTTTCGACGATAAAATGATAACCCACCATAAATACGATAAGGAATATTAAGCTTACGCAGCGCCTCTTCTAACGCACGCGACTGGGCATTTGTTCTGTAAAGAATAGCAAAATCTTTAGCTGGCAGCTGGAATGACATCTTTAACTCAAAGATTGACCTGGCAACCATCATCCCCTCCTCATTATCTGTAGGAGCACGTAGAACCACTATCTTTTCACCATCCTCGTTCGATGTCCAGACATTTTTATGAATCTGTTCCTTATTTTTTGAGATAATGCTATTAGCTGCATTGACTATGATCTGAGTTGAACGATAGTTCTGCTCTAGCTTAATCAATTTATAATCAGGATAATCTCGCTTAAAATTCAATATATTATGAATATTGGCTCCACGGAACGCATAGATACTTTGAGCATCATCACCCACAACACATATATTCTCATTATTAGCGGCCAGTTTTTTGATGATCCAATACTGAGCATGGTTAGTATCTTGATACTCATCAACCATGATATATTTATACCGATGTTGATACTTAATGAGAACCTCCGGAAAATCACGCAATAGAATACTCATATAGAACAAGATATCGTCAAAGTCCATACTCTGAGCTTTTAACAATCTCATCTGATATGCCGTATAAAGATTTCCAATTTCAGGTCGGTTAAATTGTCTGTCATTGCCCGTAAACTCAGCATTATTATTGTACTCAGCGGCGGAAATAAGATTTGACTTTGCCGATGAGATACGACCTAAGACGATATTGGGTGCATAAAGCTTTGGATCAAGACCTTTTTCCTGAACAATTTGCTTAATGAGTCTCTTGGAGTCATCGGTATCATAGATTGTGAAATTATTAGGAAAACCCATTCTATGACCCTCAACCCTCAGTACACGGGCAAAGATGCTGTGAAAAGTACCCATCGCAACGTTAGCTGCCTCACGGCCACCAACAAGCGTAACAATACGTTCGCGCATCTCACGCGCCGCCTTATTCGTAAAGGTCAGTGCCAACACATTAAACGGATCAACCCCTTTTTGCAGAAGGTAAGCCACTCTGAATGTCAAGACGCGTGTTTTGCCTGACCCTGCTCCTGCGATTACCATTACCGGCCCCTCTGTTTCCAACACAGCCTGTCGCTGTACTGGATTCAACTGATCAAGAATTTCTTTCACTTACTCAAAAATATATGCCTAACAAAGGTAATGCTATTATCGTAATTTAACTATTTTTGCCGTAACTGCAGTTCCATCAAATCACTGTTATAATTAAAATATCAAATGAAAAAGTTAACCGCTAAACCTTTTGGACTTTTGTTGATTTTACTGGTCATTGTTCCTATACTCTCATGTTCGAAAGAAGAGGGTAATCCAAATTTAGAGACCATCTTTGACCCTATTGCGG
>JAJTBW010000067.1 GCA_021286705.1 Sphingobacteriia bacterium | reverse complement strand
AACCACGAAAGACACGAAAACTCCTGGAAGAAGACTTTCGTGTTTTTAGTGTTTTTCGTGGTTAAAAAGGAGTATAAAACCACGAAAGGCACGAAAACTCCTGGAAGAAGACTTTCGTATTTTTAGTGTTTTTCGTGATTAAAAAGGAGTAAAAAACCACGAAAGACACGAAAACTCCTGGAAGAAGACTTTCGTGTTTTTAGTGTTTTTCGTGGTTAAAAAGGAGTATAAAACCAGGAAAGACACGAAAACGGCTGGAAGAAGACTTTTGGCGAAAAGAAATGAAAAAGAGATTAATCCAGATTATGCAGTGATTTTTGTCTTGACTAGGTAAGTGACTCAAATACTTAGTTGGAGTGTTTTAAGAAGTCACCTAAGAATGAAAACATACAGAGTTTTGAGGATGATTTCCGATAATTAGGAATGTAATCCAAGAAAATAGCCATTTTCTTGGATTCTATTCCGAAATTATTGTGTTTTTGAAGGAGTAGTACAAATTGAAAATGTTTCGGCTAATCGTTTGAGCTATTCATTTTACCAATAAAACAATAGGCTGTTAAACGGAGGTTTAACAGCCTATTTAGTTTACAATTAATTGGTTCTTAAAGCTACGAAAGGATCAATTAGATATGTATTGCCTTATCAACTGCTCCGAACCCAGCCTCCATATAGATCTCGGAGATGGTTGGATGGGCATGGATGGTCTTAGCTACATCGTAAACGGTGCTTTCTACCGACATAAAGGCTGCTGCCTCGGCAATCATATCAGTGGCATTGGGTGCTACAATCTGAACGCCTAATACTTTGCCGTATTTCTCTTCAGATAACATCCGGATAAAGCCTTCTGAATAGCCTTCTGCTAATGCCTTTCCATTAGCCGATAGAGGAAACTCACTGATTTTGAATTTGACTCCTGATTCATAAAGCTGTTTCTCGGTGCTGCCAATCTGAGCAATCTCAGGATCAGAGTACATGTTCATTGGGTAGAGATCAGGTGTGAGCTCTTCTCTAATCCCTTTGATGAAGTTGATTGTATGCAGACCTTGTGCTGAACCGACATGTGCAAAGGGACTCTTCCCGTTTACATCACCTACGGCAAAGATGTTCTCGTAGTTGGTTTGGAAGTACTCATTAGTGGTAATGAATCCATCCTCCGTCGCAATTTCGATATCTGATGGTACCATTACTCCTTTGCGTGACTTACTATTTACAACAAGATCACATTTGATTCTATGGTTACCAACAATTAGCTCGTCACCATCGAAGGTTGAACCATCGGCAAGGTTTGCTGCATCAAAGATTACATCTATCTTATCCTTCTTAAGTCTCCCCACCATGTAATTAGCAAGATAATCGTCGGCTAAAGGCATGATTCTATCACCAGGCACTAATAGCGTGACATTGCGATCTACCATAGCGAAGAATTGGGCTAACTCTACTGCGATAGAACTTTCACCTACAATTACAATGTTCCTGGGTAATTCATCGAGTTTGTACAGGTTGTAAAGCTCGAGTACCTTTTCTTTGGGAAGTGCAGCTTTTAATGGTTCATGATAGGAACCGGTTGCGATAATTATATTCTTGGCTGAAATATTGCGATTATCGACCGTCACGCTATTTGATGAGGTTATTCTGGCTGTTCCCTGAATTACCTCAACACCATTCTTTTTTAGTAGATAACTAACGCCATTGGTGAGCTTCTTTACGACTGACATTGCTCGGTCGTTTGCTATTTTCCAGTTGAACGTTAGTTTCATCCGATCAATGCCTTCGATTCCGAAGACCGGAGCATCGTTCTTGATTCGCTTATAGAGTCGTCCGCTTTCAATGATAGCTTTACTTGGAATGCATCCCCAGTTGAGACACATGCCACCGATCTGTGATTTCTCGATCAATGCGGTCTTTAGGCCTACCTGGCCGGCACGGATTGCGGCTACATAGCCGGCAGGTCCCGCACCTATTATGATTACATCATATTCCATGTTGTTATTCTTTAGGGGTTAAGCAATGACAAGTGATACTGGATCTTCAAGATAGCCCATTACACGATTCAGGAAGCGAGTAACCTCTCCTCCATCAACGATGCGATGGTCGACCGAAAGAGATAACGGTAAGATAGTCCCCTTTTGAATCTGATCATCTTTAATGACGGGTTTCTCGATCATTCGGCCTACTCCCAGGATACCAACCTGAGGATAGTTTATGACCGGTACTGCAAACTGACCTCCAATGGAGCCATAGTTGGTGATGGTAAAGGTGCCATCTTTCATGTCGTCCATGGTGAGTTTTCTTGACCTTGCTTTTTCCGATATCTCATTCAGACGGGCTGCAATCTCTTTGATTGATAGCTGGTCTGCGTTTTTAATAACAGGAACCACTAGGCCATCTTCAGTGTCGACAGCGATGCCGATGTTATAATAACGTTTGTAGATGACACGGTTGTTATCCATGTCCATTTGAGCATTGAGAGCCTTGTGATGTCTCAGTGCCACTGCAACTGCTTTGATAACGAAAGGCAGGTAACTAAGTTTGACACCCTCATTAGCGAGGCCTGCTTTGTATTTAGCTCTGATTCGAATCAATTCGCTAACCTCAATCTCGTCGAAGACGGTCATGTGGGCAGCATTATGCTTTGATTGAATCATGTTTTTAGCAATGGTCTTTCTGATTTGAGTCAGCGGTTCATACTCAACCAGCATCTCGGTCTGCTTAGGTGCAGAGGTGCCTGCTTGTGCTTGGCTTGGTAGAGCCGTGCGACCCTTCTCAATGAATTTCTCAATGTCAGCAGTGGTGACTCTTCCGCCTGGGCCTGTGCCGGTAACTAAGTTGATATCGACACCAAGGTCTTTCGCCATTGCTCTGGCGACGGGAGTGCTTATGGCTTTCTTTTGAGTTTTTGAGGTAGAGGCTTGTTCCTCTGATTTAGTTGAGATTCCCTCATTGCTGGATGGAAGATATGCGCTATTTCCGGCAACTTCGAGTGTTCCGACAACACCGGCACCCTCTTCGTTTACTGGTTCAACTTTATTTGCTTCCTCAACGGCTGCTTGGCCTTCTACACCCTCTATTTCGATCTCCACGAGAGGAGAGCCTACATGGATGGTTTCGCCTGGCTTTCCGTAGATAGCTACGATAGTCCCTGATTTAGGTGAGGGAATATCAGTAACCACTTTATCGGTTTCCATATTGACCAGAGGTTGACCAGATTCAATTTTTTGTCCTTTTTGGACATACCATTCGGCGATTGTACCCTCATCCAGTCCTTCTCCAATATCCGGAAAGTTAAAAATGTATCTCATTGTTTTTCTTTTTTACGTTATATCCAACCGATTGTTATTGGTTAGTAACGAACTGATTTTTGGATCCCGTAATAGATTTTTTCGGGAGAAATGATGTAGTGGTGTTCGCCACGTGGTAGAGGCACAATGGTATCAAAACCGGTGACACGGGTTACTGGTGCTTCAAGGTGTTGGAAGACATCCTCCTCAACCATTGCGCTTATTTCAGCTGCTACACCAAAAGTGGTAGGCCCTTCGTGAACTACAACTAAGCGTCCGGTCTTTTTGACACTCTGAGCAATAGTCTCTCTATCGATAGGATAGATGGTTCTGAGGTCTATTAATTCTGCTGAGATACCATCTTTTTTAGCCAGAGCTAGTGCTTTTTGAGCCTCTCTGATCATTGCTCCGTAAGCAACAACAGTAACATCAGTGCCTTCTGAGAGTACCTTAGCCTTGCCAATGGGGATAGTGAATTTCTCTTCGGGAACCTCTTGTTTGATTGCTCTGTAGATTCTCTTTGGTTCCATGAAGATGATGGTGTCATCACTTTCGATAGCAGAGATCAATAGTCCTTTAGCATCATAAGGTGTAGAAGGAACTACCACTTTAAGTCCCGGAATATGGGCATAGAGTACCTCCATGCTTTCTGAATGGTGTTCGAGTGCGTTGATACCACCGCCATAGGGGAAGCGGATCACCATTGGAGTTTTATATCTTCCACGGCTTCTGTTATGGATACGTGCGGCATGGCTGATGATCTGGTTAAAGGCAGGATAAACAAAGCCGCAGAACTGCATCTCAACAACAGGTCTTAGTCCGGCCATTGCCATACCTACCGCGGTACCAACTATACCTGATTCGGCTAATGGGCTATCGAATACACGATGTTCGCCATGTTTCTTTTGTAAACCTTCAGTAACCCTGAATACACCACCCTCAACACCAACATCCTCACCGAAGGTTACGATGGTGGGATCTTCGGCTAGTTTTATATCTAAGGCATCAGTAACTGCCTGTACAATTGTCATTACTTTCATTTCAGACCCTCCTTCCACTTAAGGAATTTTTCATGTTCAACTTTCTGTACTTTTAAATCATCTGGCATATCAACATAGAGGTATTTAAAGACATCCTCCAGTGGGTATGGAGCGTAGTTCTCGGCTGCCTCAAACTGACGATCAACCTCTTTTTTGTACTCTGATATGAGAGATTCTTCTTTGCTCTCATCCCATAGATTCTTTTTCACCAGATATTTGCGAAGTCTATCGATAGGGTCATAACATGCCCATGACTCTTCCTCCTCTTTAGTTCTGTATTTAGTCGGGTCATCGGAGGTGGTATGTGCTCCTCTTCTATAGGTAACGGCTTCAATTAAAACCGGTCCTTTTCCTGATGATGCATGTTCATGAGCCACCTGAACCGCTTTGGTCATTGCAAAAATGTCATTTCCATCAACTTTGATGCTGTCGACACCAAAGGCGATACCTTTAACAGCGATATTTATTGAACGAGTCTGTTTTTTGAATGGAACAGAGATGGCAAATTGGTTATTCTGGACAATATAGACAACAGGTGCATTCCAGACGGCTGCGAAGTTAAGTCCTTCAGCAAAGTCACCCTCCGATGTTCCACCATCGCCTACTACCGCATAAACAACCTCATCTTTTTTATTGTAATTAATGGCATAGCCTATTCCCGCCGCATGAACTATTTGAGATGCGATAGGAACAGCAATGGGTACCATATTGTTAGCTCCACGGAAAACGGTACCCTCTTCATAACCCATGAAGTATAGGAAGATGTCGCGTAGTGAAGCCCCTTTGGCAAGCCATGCACCTAACTCTCTGAAAGCAGGCACAAGCCAGTCTTGGTCTCTCATCACAATAGCCATACCCCCGGCAATTGCCTCCTGACCAAAGTTAGGTGGGTAGGTGAACATTCTTCCCTGACGCTGATAAGATACAGCCATAAGGTCGGCGGTGCGGGCAAAGAGCATGTCTTTAAAAGCCTTTACTAGCCTTTCGTCACTGATCTCAGGCATCCACTCGGGAGCGATAATCTCGCCGTCCTTATCCATGACCTGAAACAGTTTGTCTTCAAGCGGACTGAATTCTTTGAACATTTTATTCTTAGTGATTTAATAATAGCTTGAGTGAAAAAATCCTCCTTAAGTCTATTAGCCATTGGCCATAAGTAGTCTTATTTGGAATTTGTCTACATAAACAACGATTGAGGGCTCTTTGTTCATGATACTTGACGAGAGGTTAGTAATATTTACAGGCTGGGCAAAGGAAAGAGAACTTTATTAAACGTTAAAAAAAAAAGGTATTGGTATCCGGGAATAATCATTTGATGTATATTTATGACAAATACATCTGTAATGTTGGAGAATAAGGATATTGTTGTTCTAGGATTGACGAGGTCAGATGCTCATGTCATTGCAGCAGGCTTCAAAATCAGCACAGAGCTTGCCCGAAAAAACAGAGTGTTATATATTGATCATCCATATAACCTTCTGGATATTATTAAGGAGAGAAAAACCACCGGGGTCAAAAGGAGGATTAAATGGTTTTTCCCTTTCGTCTCTGGATTAGAGCCGAAGATTTGTGATGGAGCAAGTATGACAATTCTTCACTTGCCTGCCGTGTTTCCTACAAATGCTTTGCCTGTTGGAGGATTTTATAATCTCTTCTCTAAAATTAATCACATCATGATTGGTCTAAGAGTAAAGAGGGCTATGAAGAAATTAGGGATGATTAAGCCTATCTACATTAACTGTTTTGATTTTTATTATCCGGAGGTGGTGAATTGGGTTCGCCCGTCTCTCTCTGTTTATTTCTGTGTTGATCAGATAACGAAGGATTATTCTGCCAAGCATGGTTTGAGGTTAGAAAAAGAGATCATGGTCTCTTCTGATTTGGTGATAAATACCTCTGATGCACTGTTTGATCGTAATTTGCCATTTAACAGGAATTGCGAAGTGGTGCATAATGCTGCCGACTATGATCATTTTAAAATGGCGCAAGAGGATAGCTTACCATTGCATAGTTCAATGACTGGGTTGAAGCATCCCGTTATTGGTTATTATGGATTGGTTGAGAGAAGGTCTGATTTTAATGTTCTGATTAATGTTTTTAAGAAGCGTAATGATTGGACTCTTTTATTGGCTGGTCCGGTGCAATGGCAGTGGGTGCCTGATGAACTAAAGAAAATGTCAAATGTTGTATTTACCGGGAAATGGCCATATTCGGAGCTTCCGTCGATTTTAAAGGGGTTTGATGTGGCTATAATTCCATATAAACGAGATGGCGTAAGTGAGACAATTTTCCCTCTTAAGCTCTATGAGTATCTCGGAGGCGGCAAGCCGGTGGTCTCTTTAAACTTTTCTCCATCGGTGCTTAACAGAGTCAAGGATGTTGTTTATATAGCTGAAGACGCATTGGAGTTTGAGGAAAAAATTGAATTAGCTCTGAATGAAGACTCGCAGGTTCTAATTGAAAAACGTATGAATATTGCAGCAGAAAACACTTGGGCTAATAGGGGCGAGAGATTTGGAAACATCTTGTATAAATACCTGGTGGATTAATGCCCTAATTGGTTGGTATTTGTTATAAGGTCAATTCTGGGTTCTTCATAAGTAGGTAAGTGTTTTTTTTAGACGGTGATATTTAATTAAATAGAATACAATACTTGTAAAATGATACAAAAGCAACTAGTTTTTCCGTATGAGGCAGGTCAGTCTCTTTCCGAAAAGTTGGATTTTGGCTTTATACCTGATTTAGTCATTGTTTTAGGACCGACTCGGTTTTTTAAAGGCAATGAAATTGTGAGTAAATGGAGAGAATTATTACCTGATTCAGTCTTTGCCGGATCAAGTACTGCAGGTGTAATAGCCGGATCACGTGTTTTTGATGATTCAGTCGTGGTCTCAGGTTTAAAGTTTAGTGCGACCTCCGTTAAGTTTTATTCAGTGAATCTTAAAGAGAGTGAAGGTAGTGAAGCCTCCGGACGGACGTTGATAAAGCGGTTTCCTTCGGAGGGGTTACGACATGTATTCATTCTGTCGGATGGATTATTGGTGAACGGTACTGAGTTGGTTAATGGGATTTTATCAGAACTACCTAGTGGGGTTAATGTTACCGGAGGTTTGGCAGGTGATGGGGCTCTGTTTTCAGAAACTTTTGTGATCAATGAAGAGGGGCTGTGCGAGACGGGTGTTATATCGGCAATAGGCTTTTACAGTGATGTATTAAAGGTTGGATATGGTTCAATGGGCGGTTGGGATAGTTTTGGGATTGAGCGAATCGTGACTCGTTCAGAAAAGAATGTACTATTCGAGATCGATAACCAACCTGCTCTGAAGTTGTATAAGTCGTTTCTTGGGGAAAATGCAGATGGATTACCCGGAACGGGATTATTATTTCCATTAAGTGTGAGGATCAAAGTTGACTCAGAACCTGTTGTAAGAACTATCTTAGCGATTGATGAGGTGACACAGAGTTTGACATTTGCAGGGGATGTGCCGGAAGGGGCTTCGGTCAAGTTGATGAAGGCTAATGTTGATAGGCTTATTGATGGTGCTGAGGGAGCCGGGAATGTAAGTGTTCTGGACTTTGAGAATACAGATGATGTTTTTGCTATTCTGGTCAGCTGTGTCGGAAGGAAATTAGTTTTAAAGCAGATGGTTGAAGAGGAAGTTGAGGCTGTTAATCAATCGTTGGGTGAACGCTCTTTAGTTACCGGTTTTTATTCTTATGGCGAGTTGGCTCCATTCCTAAAGGATACTAGTTGTGAGCTTCATAACCAAACGATGACGGTAACCGCTATTAAAGAGTGTGTTGTATAACATTATCTTAGTGCTTCTTATTTAGCTTTGTACAGCAAACAAAACTTTTGAATGCATAGACTACTTAAACGACAGGTAAAAAACTATTTTGGAGAGAATGAGTTAAATGATCCCAATCTTACGGGGTTTATCGACTCGGTCGATGAAGCCTATAAGAATTTTGATCAGGATTACAGGCAATTGGAGCATATTCTGGAACTAAGTTCTAAAGAGTCATTTGCCGAGTTGACCAATCTTAAGAATGCGATTAACGCTGCCACAACTATTGTTATTACAGATCACAAGGGTAGGATCCAGTTTGTGAATGAGTATTTTGAGAAGATGAGTGGTTACACTAATCGTGAGCTTTTGGGTCAGACTCATAGAATTATAAAGTCAGATTATCATCCCTCTTCTTTTCATAAGGAGTTATGGGATACCGTGTTAAGCGGCGAGATTTGGAGGGGTGAAGTATTAAACAAGGCAAAAGATGATAGTCTGTTCTGGTGTGATACCACCATCGTGCCACTGCTCAATGAAGCGGGTGTTCCAAATCAGTTTATCACCTTTCGGAAGGATATAACGAATGAGAAGCGAGCCAATCTTGCGATCAAGGAGTATGCAAAAGATCTTGAGAAGAAGAATAAAGAGCTTGATCAATTTGCTTATATCGTTTCGCATGATTTGAAGGCTCCCTTGAGGGCAATTAATAATCTAAGTGAATGGATTGAAGAGGATCTGGGGGATGGCGTTCCTGATGAGGTGAAATCAAACTTTAAGTTACTAAGAGGTCGTGTTCATCGTCTGGAAAATCTGATTAATGGTATTCTGGAGTATTCACGGGCTGGACGAGTAAAGGGTAAGTTAGAGCAGACGGATGTTCGGAAGATGCTATTAGAACTAGCTAATTCATTAGATCTTTCTACTCGTGCGCGGTTAATCCTTGATGAGGATTTTCCTGTTCTTGTAACAGAGCGGGTGGCATTAGAGCAGGTGTTTATGAATTTGATGAGTAATGCATTAAAGTATAATGACTCGGATGATCCGGAGATTAGGGTAGGGTGGATAGCCCATGAGGATGTCCATGAATTTTTTGTCCAGGATAATGGAATAGGAATTGAACCGGAGTTTCATGAAAAGATATTCATGATATTCCAAACGCTTCATGCTCGAGACAAGATAGAGAGTACAGGTGTTGGACTTTCGATCGTAAAGAAGATACTTGATGAGAAAGGTTGTCGGATTAAAGTAGATTCTGATAAAGGAAGCGGTTCTCGATTTAGTTTTACGTGGCCAATTGAATAAAATATATTACATATGCCTGATAACATTATTAATATACTACTGGTTGAAGATGATGAAGTAGACATCATGAATATTAAAAGAGCCTTTGTTAAGAACAAGGTTATAAATCCACTGCATGTCGCCGGGAATGGTGTTGAGGCGCTCAAATACCTGACTGATTTGTTAGAGAATGGGGAGCCGTTGCCTCGGATTATTTTGTTAGATCTCAATATGCCACAAATGGGGGGTATTGAGTTTCTGGCAAAATTGAGAAAGAGCGAAGGGTTAAGTGATATAAGTGTCTTTGTAATGACTACTTCAAATGAGGAGAAGGATAAAATGGAGGCATATAAACTGAATGTTGCAGGGTATATAGTCAAGCCATTATCAATGGATCAGTTTATCAATGCCGTTTCTACATTGAAAAGTTACTGGTCACTCTGCGAGTATCCCAAAGGCTTAGGTGATTAATTTGGTATCTGTTAACGAATTTGGAATGTTATGGAAGAGCTACCGATAAGGATATTTCTGGTTGATGATGATGAAGTTGACTGTATGGCCTTTGAGAGGGCGCTACGCAAAGCGGAGGTACGTTTTAATTTGGAGACATGCCATAATGCGGAGTCAGCTCTTTATATGCTTACAGAAGTTGATCGAATCTATGATTTGATATTTATTGACTATCAGCTTCCGGGGCAAGATGGGCTAAGCCTTTTGAAGAGTATTCGCATGATTAATACAGAGACCCCGGTAGTGGTTATTACATCTCAAGGTGATGAGAAACTTGCTGTAGAGATGATGAAGGCCGGAGCATTTGATTATTTCCCAAAATCAGAGGTTACTCCCTCGAAATTGATTCAGGTTCTATCAGCGGGAAATAATCTGTTACAGATCAGAAAAGAGAAAGCAAGGGTTGAGGAGGAGTTGATAGCTCAACAGAAGCTGGTAGCTATGATTACAGAGGCTTCTCCAAGTCTGATTTCGGTTATTGAGTTAGAGAGTCGAAAAGTAATCTATTCAAATCGCCCTGTCTGTTCTCATTTGGGCTATCCAGCTTCGATGAGAGATCCTCAGACTCCTTTTTTTGATGAGCGTCTTCTCCATCCGGATGATAAGCAGAAACTTGAGCAATCTGATTTACTACTTGCTGATCTTAACCCGGGAGAGGTGGTAACAACGGAATATCGTCTTAAACATTATGACGGTTCTTGGCGTTGGTTTGAAAATCGTGAAACTCCTTTCGTGAGAGACTCTATAAGTCAGGTAAGGTTTATCCTGAGAACTATGGAGGATATTACTGTCAGGAAGAATAATGAATTGGAATTACTGGAATCGAAGCAGAAGGTTGAGAACACTCTTGTGGCTAGGGCCTTAATGTTAAGCAATGTCAGCCACGAGATCAGAACGCCGATGAATGCTATTCTTGGTTTAACAGAGTTATTGCTTAATGACGCACATAACCCTACTGAGGTTGACAATTTGAATTCCATTAAGCAATCGGCTGAGAATTTATTGATAATAATTAATGATATCCTTGATTTTGCAAAAATAGAGGCTGGAAAGATTACGTTTGAATCTATTGATTTCTCACTCAGTGAGGTGATCAATCATCTCAAAAAGACGATGCAGTTCAAGTTTGTTGAGAAAGGTCTCACTTTTAATGTAGACATTGATCCTCAAATTCCGGATGTTGTAAAGGGCGATCCTTATAGATTAAACCAGATCGTTATGAATTTGATTGGTAATGCTCTCAAATTTACCCATAAGGGTGGGGTTGATCTCTGTGCGGGATTGGTGGAACTGACAGATGAGGAGTGTTCTGTTATTTTCCTTGTTAGAGACACTGGTATCGGTATTAATGAAGATAGACTTAAAACGATCTTTGATCAGTTTGAGCAAGGAGGAAGCGAGGTTAGTCGATTATACGGGGGTACCGGACTAGGCCTGGCTATTACAAAGCAGTTGGTAGAACAACAAAATGGTGTTATGTCGGTTACCAGCAGAGTAGGAGAGGGCTCCGTATTTGAGTTTAAGATCGTCTTTGGGCGTAGTAAGGTGGCCAATATCTCAAAGGATACCATTCATGAAGGGTTCGTTATGGATCTGCAAGGAAGGAATATCCTTGTAGTAGAAGACAATGTGATCAATCAAAAGGTGATGTTACAGACACTTGAAAGATTGAATGCTAAAGTCACCATTGCATCTAATGGATTGGAAGCACTTGAGAGAATACGTAACGAGCGATTTGACTTAATCTTTATGGACTTACAGATGCCGGAGATGGATGGTTATGAGGCAACGAAAATGATTAGGAACTGCACAATGGGTTCTGTTGATCGATCTATACCCATCATTGCATTAACAGCTGATGCTTTTGCTGAGACTCGACAAAAGGCCTTGTCGTCAGGATTTACAGATTACTTGCCTAAGCCATTTAAGAGACAAGACTTAATTCAAAGGTTAGATAAATATCTTAGCTAGTAGATTCATCTGGTTAGGATGATCAAATGAATCCTATTAATGGATATATATTGTTTTCATTGTACCTTTGCCGACTGTCATTGCGGATAATAAAAATAAATCTCGTAGTTTGACGTTTACCATGTCAATGGAAAGATTAATGAACTTTAGAACTGTTATTTTAGCTCTTTTACTGGCTTTAGTGCCAGGGTTAATATATGGACAAAATAAGGCTGGGCTACCCAATCTTGTGAAGTTTGATCTTGCAAAGAAGCACTTCGGGTTTTATTTAGGGGCAAATCAAATGTTTTTCACTATTCAGCCTGCTGATGGGTTTCAACGTATCTATACTAAAGCTGAGGTGCCAGATATGTTGACTGATTCTGTCCTACTGCAAGGTGTTACCTCGAAGCCTATTCCGGGTTTTAGTATTGGGTTGGTGTCTAATCTAAGGTTAGGCAATTATTTCGATCTGCGATTTCTTCCCGGACTTCAGTTCGGTGAGAGGCAGGTAAGTTATCACATGATAAATTATACCAAGGGTGATTCTTTAGATGTCACCGTTGATAAGAATATCTCGTCTACTTATATTGATTTTCCCCTCTATTTGCGGTATAAATCAGCCAGGGTACATAATTTCAGAGCATCAGTATATGTCGGTGGTAACTTTAAGATTGATCTGGCATCCAGAAAGGATGATATTGATCAATCAGAAAATGTGGTAGTTAAACTGAAGAACTCCGACTACGCAATGGATGCTGGGGTTATTTTTGATTTTTATACCGTCTATTTTAAGTTTGGAGTCGAGTTACGAATGACATATGGATTTGGAAATATCTTAGTTAAGGATCAGACACTTTATACTACATCGATAGATAAGATGAAGTCGAAGATGTTCCAGATTAGTTTTACATTTGAATAGGTTGATCGTTAAAAATCTCTCTTTATGGATAATCAGTTAACTGACAGTCAATTGTTCGAACAACTTCGTAAGAAAGCGGTTGTGAAGCAGGTTGTTTATGATAATACCTACAACAGCTTTAAGAAGTTTAAGCAGATCATCAGAGCCATGAATCAGAAGTTTCATGCTGAGATGTCGACCGAAAGAGATCGGATAACCTTTGAATATCGCGATAAGGGAGAGTTTCAGATAGAGCTTCAGTTTGCTGGTGATGTTCTGGTGTTTCTTATGCACACCAATGTTTTTGAGATTCCAAGGGATCATGATTTAATGAGGACCTCATACATCAGGGAAGATAAAGATAGAAGCTATTGTGGGGTGATTCATGTTTATAATTTCTTAGCTGACTCTTTTAAGTATAATAGGGAGAATGATCTAGGATATCTGATAGGTAGAATCTTTATTAATAAAGATATGCACTATTTCATTGAGGGAAAAAGAGAGCTTGGTCAGCTGTATCATAATTTCCCAACATCAGTGCTTACAGATGACTCTGCAGTTGAGTTTATTCGGTCAGCAATCATGTATACCATTAACTTTGATCTCTTGATTCCGCCTTATGATGAGATCAAAATAGCAAATGTGGCCATGATTCAGAGTGCGATCAATAACATGAAGATGGCAACTGGAAAGCGGCTTGGTTTCCGATTCTTAGCCGATCAGGAATAGGTTAAGGTTTGATCGTTATCTGTCATGTTTTAGGCGGTCAGATTTGACCTTGAGATGTCTGTTTAAGATAACTTTTTCTTAACGTAATTACTTATATTATAGCACAGAGAGCGATTGCGCTCTTGGGGAATCTGTGTATCTTTGCCGAAATTTACGGTCTTTAGAATTTCCATATATTTAATTTAATATCAAATGGGTTTACGCTTAGAAGATCTTGCGCTGAACAAGAAGATTCCACAGAAAGGTATGCTGCATAAAGTTGGCATCGTAGGTTGTGGGGAAATGGGGCAACAGATTGCATTACAATGTAGCCAGTATGGCATTGATGTGGTTTTTGTTGATGTAAATGAAGAAAAAGTAGCTGAAGCCCTAAATGGGATGGCTTTAATGCTCGATAAGATCATTAACAAATGGGGGATGACTCCCAATGAAAAGAAATTGATCCTTTCTCGCATTACCGGGAGTGACAAATTTTCTATCCTCGCTGATTGTGATGTTGTATTGGAAACGATTAATTCCAGGAAACCCGGTACAAGTCTGGAGATTAGAAAGGATGTTTTTGTTAAAATAGAAAGCACAGTTCGTCCTGATTGTATTATAGCTAGTAATACAGCTACTCTGATGATCAGTGATCTGGCCTCTGCTTTAAAGCATCCTGAGAGAGCACTTGGAATGCACTTTATCAGTCCTGTTAGAGAGGTTAGTATTGTTGAAGTGGTAAGATGTCAACGTACCTCTGACGAAGCATACGAGATGTTAGCCAAATTCGCTAAGATGATTGGTAAAGAGGTTGTACATGTTGCAGAGTCTCCCGGAAATATCAGTACCCGTATGATCATTCCTTTTGTCAATGAGGCATGTGAGATTTTAATGGAAGGTGTTGCTTCTGTGACTGATATTGATAGGACTATGAAAGAGGCATCAGGCAATATGATGGGGCCTTTTGAACTAGCCGATCGTATTGGGCTTGATAAATTGCTTAAATGGATGGAAAACCTTTATGCCGAGTTTGGACAACTCAAGTACAAGCCTTCTCCTTTATTGAAAAGGATGGTCAGGGCTGGTCTCAATGGGATGCATAGCGGTGAAGGCTTCTACCGTTGGGAGGATGGCCGTAAGGTGAGGAAGGCCGGTCCACTGTCAAAATTAGGTCGTGAATAGTAATCAGGTACAACACCTTTAAAGAAATTCAATTATGAAGATTATTGTTTTGAACTGTGGAAGTTCTTCTATAAAATATCAGTTGTTTGAGATGCCTTCAGCTAATGTTCTGGCTAAAGGGCTCGTTGATAAGATCGGTTTACGCGGTGCTTCAATTAAGCATAAGCGGAATGATGGCACCGAAATAAAGGTTGAGGGTGAGATACTCGATCATCAAAGTGGTATTGAGTATTTACTCGGCTTACTGGTGAATCCCGAATATGGTAGCTTAAAAAGCTTAAACGAGATTGATGCTGTTGGTCACCGCGTTGTACATGCTGGAGAGAAATTCGGTGGCTCAGTGAAAATTACTCCTCAGGTAGTTGCTGCTCTTGAGGAGTGTATTGATCTGGCTCCGCTTCATAACCCACCTAATCTCGAAGGAATCTATTCTATTACCCGTCTGTTACCTGAGGTGCCTCAGGCTGGCGTATTTGATACGGCTTTCCATCAAACTATGCCTGATTATACATACCTGTATGGACTTCCATATTCTCTTTATGAGAAGTATAGAATTCGTCGTTATGGATTCCATGGCTCAAGTCATAAGTATGTCTCTTTAAGAGCTGCTGAGATCTTAGGTGCCGATATCAAGGATCTGAAGATTATCACTTGTCACCTAGGTAATGGTGCCTCTATCGCTGCTATTAAGAATGGTAAGTCAATGGATACCTCCATGGGTATGACACCAATCGAAGGACTTATCATGGGAACTCGTACGGGTGATGTTGATGCAGGTGCTCTCTTGCGTATTGCAGATAAGGAGGAGATCGGTATTAGCACCATCAATACTTTGATTAATAAATTCAGCGGTATGTTAGGTGTAAGTGGTATTTCAAGTGATATGCGTGATCTTGAAATTGCTGCTGAAGAGGGTCATGAAAGAGCTCAGGTTGCTCTGAAGATGTTCCAATATCGTGTTAAAAAGTATGTTGGCTCTTATGCTGCTGCTATGGGTGGTGTTGATGTCATTATCTTTACGGGTGGTGTTGGAGAGAACGACTTCAATACTCGTAAGGAGGTAATGACTGATATGGAATGGATGGGTGTCGACTTTAACTTTGAGTTGAATAATGGCTTAAAAGGTAAAGAGGTGATGCTTACTAACCCTGGCTCAAAGGTTAAGGTAATGGTTGTTCCAACGAATGAGGAACTGGTTATTGCCACAGATGCTTATGAGATTGTTACCAAAGGTATCGATCAGTTGTAGTCCCAATTGAATAAATGAAAAAGGCCGTCATGGAAACATGACGGCCTTTTTTTATTATATATATAATACTTGTGATTAGGTCTTCTTTTTCAAAAAAAGGATAGTGATGTCACTCTTTTATCCGTACCTCAAAGACCTATTTTAAGAGCTAGTCGCCCTTTAGTCTTTTATAAACTTCTGTGTTAGTGAGGTGCTTTTATTAATAACTCTAATTAGGTAAAGTCCTCTTTCCAGGTTTTGAGTTGGCAGAGACTCAGATGAGTTCTCTGTGATGGTGCTTGAATAGACTGTCTTTCCTGTTAAATCAATGATCTGCACAAGACCTGAGATGGGTGATTCTATTCTAACGTTATCATGTGCCGGATTTGGCGAGATAGCTAATGGCTTTGAGTTCTCAGCAATTTCTTCCTCACCAACCATGAACTGGTACCCCCAGGTTACATTACCCTTTTTGAAATAGACAAGTTTAGATGATATTTCACGAAAGTATTGTTCCGAAGGGATTTCATATTGGGCAAAATCCATTGATTGAAATAATCCAAGTCCTAAGGTCCTGTCGTTTGATTTGTAACCATACCAAAAACCAGATGTTGGATTTGTGATGCAATTAGTCACTGGGCAATAAGTATCTCCATCAATATAGTTTTTTGAGTAATTCCAATATTTTTTTGTGTCAAGTTGAATTTGCTGGAAAGATTTATCCCAATAGTCTACATTTTCAATCAGTACTGGCTTCTCAATTGGAACAATAGCAATTGTATCCGTTTTCGGGAATGAACTCGTTACAGTGTCAATATTTTCAATTAAGCTATTATCCATAAACCACTTTTTTTGAATGAGGTAAACAACGGAATCTGTAAAGTCAGTTCGTTCAAGAATTGTTATTTTCTCATACCAGATGGAGTCGTGATTTTGAATCGTATTAGGATGGCTTTCTATATAGTCTCTGTTATGGCGCTGGAAAATATCACCTGGTTGGAAATCGTATATGTCTGCACTACTTATCCGATATATCCCCTGTTGAAGTGGAATAGACCCAATTATCTGAAATGTTTGGATGCTGTCGGGGAAGTTTTTGAAATTAACACCCTCAATTATCCCGCTATTTTGACTCACTTTAACCTCTTTACCGTTCCAGGGAGAGGAGATGTTGTTGTTATTCACGTCCTTTGCTTGAAGCGTAAAGGTTTTGACCTGATCGGTGGTCTGAAGAAAATTCTCTTGCCCAACTGAGGTACATGAAAGTGAGTATTTAATATTGTCAAACTGAGCCAGTAGTTGTTCAGACCCTTGATTTAGATTAGGATTGAAATAGATGGAGTCATTATTGAGATTAAAAAACACCCAGGTTTCATCAGCTTTTCTGATTATCGTGTCGCCAAGTAAGGCGCAATTGGTAATTGAACGACCTGGCGAAAATGAACACCATGTGTCTGAGACATCATAATTTGTTTGAGGAATAAGAAGTGTTGCGTAGAAAGAGTTACCATTTGCAGTAAACATGTTCTCAATAGAGAGTGAGAAGGTTTTTCCTGTCTCATTAACAGAGTACAAAGATTTTGTGTCTTGGTTAATGGGAGCGAAATTTTGCGAGAAGAGAAATGCTGGTGACAATAATGTCAGAATAATAACGTAAAGGTTTTTCATTTTAAGACTCTTTAGATTTATAAGGAATAGGTCAGACTATTTGTGTTATCGATCTGTCTTTATGAAAGTTGATTTTATGGTTCAATTTCAATGAAGTAGCCGTCAGGAGATATGTGGGATTATTATAAGGAGAAGCAAAGTAAAGATAAGAACGTATTAGAGTTCTTATCTTTACTTTATCCTGTTAGTTTTTTATAAACTTTTTTGTGATCGCCGTTTTATTATTTATGATCCTAACTAAGTAGATCCCTTTGCTGTATTGTGCTATCGATAATTCTTCAGGAGAGTTCTCTTTAATCATATTTGAATATACAATCTGACCATTCAAGTCTATTATTTGGAGGGTTCCTGAGATGGGTGATTCTATTCTAACGTTATCATGTGCCGGATTTGGCGAGATTGTTAATGGCTTTGAGTCTTCAGCAATTTCCTCCTCACCAACTATGTACTGAAACCCCCAGGTTACATTACCCTTTTTGAAGTAGACAAGTCTGGATGATATTTCACGAAAGTATTGTTCCGAAGGGATTTCATATCGGGCATAATCCATAGATTGAAACAATCCAAGTCCTAATGTCTTGTCGATTGTTTTGTAACTTTGCAAAAAGGTAGACGATAAATATGTGATGCAATTAGTTGCTGGGCAATAAATGGCTCCATCAAAATAGTTTAGTGAGTAATTCCAATATTTTCCTGTGTCAAGTTGAATTTGCTGGAAAGATTTATCCCAATAGTCTACATTTTCAATCAGTACTGGCTTCTCAATTGGAACAATAGCAATTGTATCCGTTTTCGGGAATGAACTCGTTACAGTGTCAATATTTTCAATTAAGCTATTATCCATAAACCACTTTTTTTGAATGAGGTAAACAACGGAATCTGTAAAGTCAGTTCGTTCAAGAATTGTTATTTTCTCAAACCAGATGGAGTCGTGATTTTGAAACGAATTAGGATGCCTTTCCAAATAGTCTCTGTTTCTGTGTTGGAAAATATCACCTGGCTGAAAATCGTATATGTCTGCACTACTTATTCGATATATCCCCTGTTGAAGAGGAACAGACCCAATTATCTGATATGTTTGGATGCTGTCGGGGAAGTATTTGAAATTAACACCCTCAATTATTCCGCTATTTTGACTTACTTTAACCTCTTTGCCGTTCCAGGGAGAGGAGATGTTGTTGTTATTCATGTCCTTTGCTTGAAGCGTAAAGGTTTTGACCTGATCGGTGGTCTGCAGAAAATTCTCTTGCCCAACTGAGGTACATGAAAGTGAGTATTTAATATTTTCAAATTGAGCCAGTAGTTGTTCAGACCCTTGATTTAGATTAGGATTGAAATAGATGGAGTCATTATTGAGATTAAAAAACACCCAGGTTTCATCAGCTTTTCTGATTATCGTGTCGCCAAGTAAGGCGCAATTGGTAATTGAACGACCTGGCGAAAATGAACACCATGTGTCTGAGACATCATAATTTGTTTGAGGAATAAGAAGTGTTGCGTAGAAAGAGTTACCATTTGCAGTAAACATGTTCTCAATAGAGAGTGAGAAGGTTTTTCCTGTCTCATTAACAGAGTACAAAGATTTTGTGTCTTGGTTAATGGGAGCGAAATTTTGCGAGAAGAGAAATGCTGGTGACAATAATGTCAGAATAATAACGTAAAGGTTTTTCATTTTAAGACTCTTTAGATTTATAAGGAATAGGTCAGACTATTTGTGTTATCGATCTGTCTTTATGAAAGTTGATTTTATGGTTCAATTTCAATGAAGTAGCCGTCAGGAGATATGTGGGATTATTATAAGGAGAAGCAAAGTAAAGATAAGAACGTATTAGAGTTCTTATCTTTACTTTATCCTGTTAGTTTTTTATAAACTTTTTTGTGATCGCCGTTTTATTATTTATGATCCTAACTAAGTAGATCCCTTTGCTGTATTGTGCTATCGATAATTCTTCAGGAGAGTTCTCTTTAATCATATTTGAATATACAATCTGACCATTCAAGTCTATTATTTGGAGGGTTCCTGAGATGGGTGATTCTATTCTAACGTTATCATGTGCCGGATTTGGCGAGATTGTTAATGGCTTTGAGTCTTCAGCAATTTCCTCCTCACCAACTATGTACTGAAACCCCCAGGTTACATTACCCTTTTTGAAGTAGACAAGTCTGGATGATATTTCACGAAAGTATTGTTCCGAAGGGATTTCATATCGGGCATAATCCATAGATTGAAACAATCCAAGTCCTAATGTCTTGTCGATTGTTTTGTAACTTTGCAAAAAGGTAGACGATAAATATGTGATGCAATTAGTTGCTGGGCAATAAATGGCTCCATCAAAATAGTTTAGTGAGTAATTCCAATATTTTCCTGTGTCAAGTTGAATTTGCTGGAAAGATTTATCCCAATAGTCTACATTTTCAATC
>JAJTBW010000276.1 GCA_021286705.1 Sphingobacteriia bacterium | reverse complement strand
AAGAATGATCAGTATCTTTAAGTCTTTGTCATGTGATTAGTACCAAAAATCTCTTTTTGTACCAGATTATTTGATGAAGTGTTTTGGCCTTTTATTTAGGGTGTCCCTGTGTCGAAGTCAGGAAATGATGAAAGCACAATGGCTCATCTACATTTGGGGTTATTGGCATAGTGGGTGGTTAATACCGTGAGGTATCAATACAAGTAAGCCCCATCTATAAAGAAAATTGCCTTAAGTATCTACTTAAAAAAGCCGTAACAAAGATCTTGTTACGGCTTCTTTAGCGGAGCTATAATAGAATTCCCAGTTAAGAATTCGTAGACATGAGATTCTTTCTTGGGTGATTAAATTGGTAGTTCCCGATTGGTATAGTCGCTGAAGTCACTTTTTCTAGGGTCATAATCTGTAGAAAACAACTCCGAGCTAATCAGGTAATCAGCAGTTGCCCGGTTGTTTGCAAAAGGTACATTATATACCACAGCGATACGTAAAAGAGCTTTAACGTCAACGTCATGTGGCTGGGGCTGCATAGGATCCCAGAAGAATATCAAGATATCTACTTTCTGTTCTGCAATAAGGGAGCCCAATTGAAGGTCTCCTCCTAAAGGCCCTGACTTTAGCCTTTCTACTGAGACTTGTTCTGAGTAACCTTCTTCCTCAAGTGCTTTTAATATTTGTCCCCCTGTTGTGCCTGTGCAGACAAGTTTATGATGCTTAAGAACTTTAGCATTCCATCTGACCCATTCCACTAAATCACGTTTGCAATTGTCATGAGCTACTAAAGCGATGGTTCTGGGAGGGATTTGGGTTTTCTTAGTGTGTGCTGTCATTATTAAAAGTTTTTATAATGCAAAATTAAGGATATAGCTTCACATCAAGGAATAGCTGTAGTTAATTAATTGCTAAGTACATGATAAAAGCTGGAAGATTAAGTTATATGCTTGATTTCTTGAGCTTAAATTGAGGCAATTAAATCTAATTGCTTATAAAATTGACAAATAGCCAGCAGCCTGTCGCCAGCGGCTAGTTGAATTATATTGGTAAAGCCCATTCCCTACTTGATTAGGTCCAAATACACGAAATACTGGCAAAGGAAATCTTATTGATAAATCAAAGACCATGTTTATAAAAACTAAACTATCCACTTTAGGAAGAAGCCTTAAGTGGATAGTCTTTGGTATTTTATTTTGAAATCAACCGCTTATTTAGCGTTTACCATATTTTCTCTTTCTTAGGAAATGGATGGTAACACCAGCAATAATGACTAAGATAACAGGTAACGCCACGTTGATAATTTGCCATTTCAGTCCATCAGCCTCTATCTTTTGTCTATCGAGAGGTCTGATTTTAATCTCACGTGAACGAAGGTCGATTAACCGGCTATCATCAAGCAGATAATCCATTGCATTAAGAAGGAATTCTTTATTACCAAAAGTTTGATTTACATCCTGATCAAATCCCAATGGAAGAGGTTTTCCGCTCTTTCTTGAGAATTGGTTTCTTATGACATCGCCATCAGAAACGATAATCATACTGGTTTTTTTGCTGTTATCTTTAAACCCTATTGACTTATCCAGTGAGATTTCTGGTGGAACCCTGTTCGTATACAGAGAACGGAATGTACCCTCAAGCAATACAGCAGTCGGTAGGTATGATTTAGTGAATAGCCCTGGATCGGGTTTTTCTTTAGCCATGTTGAGGTCGATTATCTGGGGGACAGCCACTACATGTGAATACTGAGAACCAGTAAGTAAGATTGTCTTTTTGACTCCTTTAACCGCAATTGTATCAATAGTGCTGATAAATTGAGTTTTCAGTGCGTTAATATTACGGGTTATAGGGTGTTCACTGACTGAAGGGGCGATAAGTGGGAAATAGAGCCATGGAACCAGGTTAAATTGGGGTTGGTTTCCAAGCATGCCGGTAACCATAGTGATGGGCAGGCAGCGGACATCCAGTAGAAGGTCTTTATTAATGCGGGCTCCGTAGGTAAAGAGCATATCATCAAGGTTTACCTCGTTAGGAATAGCAATAGTTTGGTTTGAGGCTCTGAGACTATCCATCTCTGCAAAGGCACCATCAACAAGCCAAAGTACTTTTCCACCTCTCATGATAAATTGATCAATGATGAACTTATCTTTTTCGGTAAAGGCGGAATCAGGGCGGGCGATAACTATGGCTTTAAACTTATTAAAGATCGAGGTATTACCGGTTGAGTCTGTAATACGTTCTGTAAGAGCAGATACTTTTCCATCAATTTTAACTCGTTGCATTGCGTATCTATCAGACAGTGATTGTACAGCAGAGTAGATTTGGGCATCTTCAAGTTGTCCATATCCGCCAAGAAATGCTACTGTTGGCTTTTTACCATCGATAAGCTTCTTAATAGTTGAAGCAAGATTATACTCAAGGTTCTGAATAGAGTTATTTAGGATGATGTCCGGAGATTGACCAATCTGGTTAAGCATGATCGGCATTCCTGTCTCATCGCCATTGTAAGAGACAACAGCCCCCGGGAAGACATACTGTTTTGTCTGGCTACCTGATTCATTGATTTCGACTTCAAAAGGATTAATCCCTTTTGCAATCAGCGATTTGAATAGTTGATCACGATCACTCTTTTCAGGAAGAGAGTTTGGATCAATGAATTCATAAGTTATAAACTTGTTATATGCTCTGAATTGATTGAGCATCTCACGCGTCTCGTTGCGTAGTCGTTTAAACTCAGCGGGAAACTCTCCGTCAAGATAAACTCTAAAGAAAATATAATCATTGACATCATCAAGGAGAGCCCTCGTAGAAGGCGATAATGTGTACCTCTTTTCAGCTGTCAGGTCAAATCGGGTGAAGACCTTAGCTCCAATCAGGTTAACAAGAATAATAACTAAGATTGTAAATGAGAGCAGTATAAGACTCTGTTTCTTATGGTCTCTTTTTCTTACAGGTTTAGCCGCGGCTTGAATTTCTTTTTCTGTGCTTCTGGCAGCACTCTTTTTGCTTGAGGATTTCAACATTTGTGCAACTGTTCTTAATCCGTTTAGAATCTCGGACAAAGGTACAAAAGAGGATGGTTTCTTTGAGTATCAAAATTTAAGATTGAGCAGGGTAGTGTCTACCTGTTTAATTAATTCATCTACA
>JAJTBW010000275.1 GCA_021286705.1 Sphingobacteriia bacterium | reverse complement strand
CAAACACCAGGTGATAATGGATTGGATTCGATGAGTGATGAGCCTTTTTCTTCTTGCAGACCTACAAAGATTTCTTCCTGTGTTTCTTTATCGATGTATGAAAAATTGGTATCCCAAAATTCCATACCACCAATACGCTTTAACTGCTCTTTTACCCTTCTTCGCATCTCCATTGCTATCACCAAATATTCTCTAATATCTTCTTTGGTGTATACTCCATCGGGGTGAAGTAATTTAATGAAGCCCGAAACAATTCGCCTTATTGATTTAGAATCTCTTTGCTTTAAGTGTGAACCTAGAGTGAAATACTTGTCGAGAGCATCATAGAAAGTTGCCTTCCTTTGCGACTTTAAGATTTCTGAAAAGAAATCGGTACTGAAACCAAAATGCTTGGTGAAGTTTGAAGGACTGAATTTGGTTATCTCCCAACCCGGTAAAAACAAATTGATACGGTCTAAAAATGCGGTGTCGTGGTTTACTTCATCTGAAAGCGGACTGAACAAATGTGAAGTCTGCAACACAGTCTCTACTGGTTGATTGATATTTCCGTTAAGAATGACAGATGCTGAACCTGATATTTCCCCACCTTTGGCTCTGGAGAATGAACCTGATTCCATATAGTCTTTCATCAATGGAATAGCATCACGGTCTTTGAATAGTTTATCTGTACTTTCATCAAAGCAAATGGCATCCCATAAACCTACTGCACCTACTCTGCCTGTGGTGTTGTTTACGAATAATTGAGCTACTGAACCCTGACCGCCTGAAATGAGTATGGCATAAGGGGTTATTTCTTTGTAGATGTATGATTTACCTGATGAACGAGGACCTAACTCCACCATATTGAAGTTGGATTCTACCAAAGGAATTAAACGGCACATTAACAGGTTCAGTTTTCTATCATCCAAACCTTCGCTGTAAGGTTCATAGCCGGCACTTCTGAGCAATAACTTTTTCCATTCGTCTTTGGTAAACTCCTTACGTTTCTCTGATATTTTGGTATTGTCAAATGTTGATAGTTGTATGGGCTTGATGTCTCTAACCAAGAAAGGGTACACCGTATTTCCAACTGTAATCATTGGATCGTACTCCATTTCTATAATCGCCCAAATACCGCCCAAAAGCAATTTTTCGTGGCTTTTTACTAAATCATCGCTGATGGTTGCCTTTTTGATATTGCTGTTGCTGATATTCGCCCAATAGCGGTCTCGTTGCGGGTCTAACTCTACAGATATTTTATCAATGATTTTGTAGCGACCTTTTTCCCTGAGCTTAGACTGTATCAAAGTGCTTTCTTCAGGGTTGATGTAGTGGTTGCGAAGAATGGTTTTTACATTCTCCATTCCTTCTTTCAGCTTTTCTTCATCTTCGGTGCTGCACGTATTGGCCAATAAATACTCCAACACAAACGCTGGAACATTTGCACCACCTTTGATGATACCCACAAGGTCTTTCTTTACTACAAAGCCCCTAAAGTAGTCTAATGCTTTTTTATCTAAGTCGTCTAAAACTATCATAATTCAATTTTTATATGAGCCCGTCCAAATCTCTGGCGTTGGATTTTTTGATTTTTACTGAATCAATTTGTTCTTGGTTTGTGGCATCTACTATAACAGCTATTATTTCATTATGACCACCGAATGAAAAATCGAATGATTGTGTTGCACCGGGTTCAATAGTGATGATATTGCTACTGCTGTATGTGATGTTGTTGGCATATAACAGCACTTGTATTTTTCTGCTTGCAGAAAACAAGTCATCTGCTTTAGCTGTGGCTTGAATTTTCAAGCCAAATAGCTCTCCTGTTACTTCGCTGAGTTCCCTTTTGTTTGGAATGCTTACTTCGAGTCCTTTGGTAGTGGGTGCATTTTTGCTGAAAATAAAATTAGGGATGATGATTTCTTGCGGTGTGAAACCACCGTGAGAAAAACCATATACTCCTTTAGATTTGAATGGACGATGGTTCTTTGCAGCATAGACATAGTTAAGCTCTCCGTATGGCTTCTCAAATAACAACCAACCTTTATCTGTCTGTTTCTCTATCGTTCTTACAAATCGCTCGTGTACTTCTTTTTTGCCTGTTGCAATTGGGTCTATTTTATCAGCTTCATCTAAAAGACCTGTTAAAACAAAACCGTGATCGGTAACTAAGTGAACTTGATGATAGCCCATATTGAGCAGCAATTGGATTTTTTCGGTAAGCACATTTTCAAACTCGCTAAATAATTTAATAGCACCCATTTGAAGTTTTTCGCCTGCACTATCAATGTCCTTATAAGTCAACATCAAGTAGTCTGCTTTGATACCGTAATGCAATGCTTCCAGATTCAAATAAGTAATGTCTTTGCCTGTGGTTTCGGTTAGCTTTTTTTCTCTGTCTTTGTGAATGGGTAGAACTTGATTATTACCAACATATAAAGCACTCATATTATGCTCTGTTTCTGATGGCATATCCGCAAACATTACATCTAAGGTTATTTTGCACTTCTGCTGTAATTGCGAAGCAATGAAAGCAGCTATTTCATAGCGAACACCATCGCCCACAATGATGGCTGTACCCGGCTTTGCTTGTGCAATCAATTTAGGTAAATAGCCTTGTTGGTTGGATTGGTATTGGTTGCTGCAATCAAACCAATGCTGCAAAAGTTCGTGATTTAAACTTTCGTAATGCTCCTGAATGGGGCGAACAATATTTTCTTCTTGTAAAAACTCAGCATAAACATTACGAATGGCTCTGTCTGCTTTGTGAAATTGCGTTGTGTAAAATGACGTTACCTTTTCTAATGAATTACAATGAGCCAAAGGCTTATTGTCAAATTCAAAAAGTGTTACGACATCTGCCCACCATTGCGGTACAAAGTTGGCTGCTTTACGGCTTTTTATGCGATTATTTAGCTTTTGAAGTTTTTCTTTGACGAATACTTTATCTATAAAATTAGCTGTCATTTGACGGAGTTGTTTTTTATCAATGGCTGCAAAGCAATGGTCAGGATGAACATTCCAAGCATTCAGTTGCGGATCAATTTTATAAGCATCTATGTATTCTTGTAGTGCTTTTGAATAGGTGTTGCTATCTAACCATTTGTGATAAATACGAAGTAGCTCAGGCGAAACATCATTATTGACCAAACTTGAAAATAA
>JAJTBW010000066.1 GCA_021286705.1 Sphingobacteriia bacterium | reverse complement strand
TATCCTCTCCCTATAAACTCGTGTAAGATTAGAACAATATAGGTAGAGGATATAGTTGGGATATTGAGAGGATAGATAGAGGATATAGAGTGAGAATAGAGATAAGCTTTTGGGGGCTGGCTACTTGCCGTTGGCTGACCAAATAACTCCCGAAGATTATGAAGTAGTTCATAAATTACTCACGTGATTTCATAAAACCGAGGGTATAATTCTACCTGGTTTGTCAAGTATTTTGCGCCATTTACTTGACAATTAAATAAAAAAGCCGTATCTTTACCTCATAAAATCAGTCGAATATGAGAGTTGCTCGAAAAATAGAGGAAAAGATACGCCAATTACCCGAGGGTACTACCTTCGACTATCAGACACTGATGGTTGAACGGGACGAATATACCGCCGCGACAAAGGCGTTGGAACGGTTAGTAAAGAAGGAAACGATCACTCGATATTCTTCGGGCATATTTTTCAAGCCGAAACAAACTATTTTCGGCACACTGAAACCCAATGAGCAAGAGCTTCTAAAAACATACTTGTTTGAAAACGGCAAACGGATTGCCTATATTACAGGGTTGAGTTTATACAACAGGATGGGATTGACCACGCAAATACCCAAAACAATTAAAATCGCTTGCCGCGACAAACGTATTTTTGCTTCAGTCGGAAGCATTAAAGGGAAAGCTGTAAAAAGCTATGTTGATGTTACCGATGACAATTACAATCTGTTGGAGTTGCTTGATGCTTTCAAGGACTTTAACCGGATTCCCGACTTAGATGCAAATGCTGCCGTTCTATTGTTGGGCAACAAATTGAAAAGTCTGACAGCAAAAGAGCTGGATAAAATAATAAAATGCGCATTGAAATATCCGCCTCGGACGAGGGCCTTACTGGGTGCGGTTCTCGAAGCATTTGTTATAGATGCAAATGCAGCGTCCTTAAAAAACAGCCTGAATCCCTTGTCGGAATACCAATACAAAATATCGGAAGCAACGATTCCTAGTGCTCAAAACTGGAGACTAAAACTTTGAATCACGTGAAACTACACGAGAATATTGAACTTTATAACGACGTTATTGTCGCTACCGCACAGATGATAGGTTTGCCCGAAATCTATGTAGAGAAAGACTATTGGGTAACTGTTGCGCTACATACTATATTTACGTCTGAAGTTGGGCTGAATGCCGTATTCAAAGGAGGCACAGCTTTATCCAAATGTTTTAGTGTAATTGATCGCTTCTCTGAAGACATTGATATTGTTCTTTTAAAAGAGGATATAGAATCAGGCAATCTGCTAAAAACAAGATTAAAGAAAATATCTGAAACTGTAGCAGCTATTTTACCCGAAATTGACGTCGCTAGTATAACAAAAAAATTCGGGATGATCCGCAAAACAGCTCATACCTACCAACATCATTTCAGTGGACAGTTTGGGCAGATCCGCGATATAATTATTCTCGAAACAACCTGGCTCAGAAGTTATGAACATTATACCACTGCCATGGTTAGTTCATTTGTAGTCGATAAGATGAGCGCCACAAGCCAATCGACTCTTGTGGAAGAATACGACCTTCAACCATTTCAAGTCAATATTCTAAGCCGGGAACGAACGCTTTGCGAAAAAATAATGAGTCTGGTCCGCTTCTCTTTTACACCTGACTCGATTGCCGATCTCAACAACAAAGTAAGGCATATTTACGGTATTCATAAACTGCTGTCAATGGAATACGTGAGAGCATTCTTAGATAGCACCGATTTTGAATCCATGCTATTGAAAGTTTCTGCTGATGATATAATTAGCTTCAAAAACAACAACGAATGGTTGGCCAATCATACATCAACGGCAATCCTGTTTTCCGATGCCGAAAACACATGGAAACAAATAAAAAACACCTATTTCACAACTTTTGCTGAGTTGGTATATGGCGAATTACCTACGGAGGCTGAAATATTGAGAAGTATAGATGAGGTTGACAAAAGATTGAAAGACATAAATTGGCTAATAGCGTAAAATATTCGCATAACAAAGTAATAGTGTACCCGATTGGGATGCGTAAAGTCGTATTTATTTGTATTTTGGTAAAATTATTTGTATGGACGATGTAAATAATATTGGTGTAATTGATTTGTTTTGTGGGATAGGTGGACTATCTCAAGGATTTGCAAGTGAAGGATTTAGCATTTTATCAGGGTATGATAATGATAAGTCCTGCAAATTTGCCTTTGAAAAAAATAATGACGCCGTTTTTCATGCAGTTGATATAACCGAAGTTGATGGAAATGATCTAAATGAAGAATATGGTCAGAAATTAAAAATCCTTGTCGGCTGTGCCCCCTGCCAACCATTCTCTTCATATAGCTTTAAAGTTAAGCAGAAAGATGAGAAAAAAATAAATTTGTTATATTCGTTTTCTAGACTAGTTCAAGAGACAAATCCAACCATTGTTTCTATGGAGAATGTGCCTCAATTAATGGATTTCAATAAATCTACTGTTTTTATGGATTTTTATGAAAAACTCAAAGAATTAGGATATTATGTGAGCTACGAAATAGTTTTTTGCCCTGATTATGGTATTCCACAGAGGCGTCGTAGATTAGTACTTCTCGCTTCAAAATTAGGTGAAATTTCACTAATACCCAAGACTCACAATCAGGAGGATTATGTTACGGTAAGAGACGTTATAGCTGATTTGCCACCTGTTAGTGCTGGTGAATTTAATGAAAAAGATCCATTGCATAGAGCTAGACAACTGTCTGAATTAAACTTAAAAAGAATTCAAAATACTAAGGAAGGTGAAGGTTGGAAAACATGGCCTAAAGAATTGTTACTGGAGTGTTTTAAAAAACCTTCAGGGCATTCATATGGAAGTGTTTATGGTAGAATGAAATGGGATGAACCCTCCCCAACAATGACAACTCAATGCACAGGGCTTGGTAATGGCAGATTTGGACACCCTGAGCAGGATAGAGCGATAACTTTGCGAGAAGCAGCACGTTTTCAAACATTTCCAGATAAATACCAATTTTATGAAGACTCAAAAACATATAATCCTTCTATTATTTGTCGACAAATTGGGAATGCAGTTCCTCCTAAACTAGGCGAAGTAATAGCAAAGAGTATAAAAGAACATTTAAAAGAATACCAATTATGGCAAGAAAAAGGCTTACAGAAGAACAATTAAATAATATTGAGAGTCAAATTTCAATCGAAAGTGTCCCTTATATTTATGATACGAAAGAATATCCAGTTGAGGTTATTGTAAGTAAATTCAACAAAGATCAAATATTTGTTCCTCATTATCAAAGAAATTATGTCTGGAAACCAGTTGAAAAATCAAGATTTATTGAATCTGTTTTTTTAGGTGTTCCTATTATGCCATTTTTAGTTTCAGTTTCTGGAGATGAGGCTGAATTGGAAATTATTGATGGCTCGCAAAGGATTCGGACATTAAATGAATACTGTTCGAATGGATTTAAGCTCTCAGGGTTACTTAAGTTGACAAATCTGAATGGAACAAAATTTGAAGACCTAACAGAAGGGAGGAAAAATAAATTTTTGCTTCGAGATTTCAGGTTTCATGTTGTTACCGATAAAGCAACACAAGACGTTCGTGCAGACATATTCAACCGGATAAATACAAGTTCTAATAAATTATCGCCAAGTGAAATCAGAAAAGGGGCTTATCAGGGAGAATTCTATAATTTTGTTCTTGATTGCGCAAAATCTGAAATATTTAGAAAAGTATGCCCAATACCGGAGCAAAAAGCAAATAGAGGTGAATATGAAGAGCTTGCCTTAAGATATTTTGCATATTCTAAATCATATCTTAATTTTAAACATGATGTAGCTCCTTTTTTAGATGAATATTTAAAGGAACAGAATAAGGGATTTAATAAAGAAGCCTTGAGAGCTGATTTTGATAGCATGATACATTTTGTCGAAACTTTTTTTGAACCACCATATATAGCAAGAAAGGGAAGAGATAAAGCAACACCTCGTGTTAGATTTGAAGCTATTTCAGTCGGAGTACATTTAGCGTTACTCCAAAATCCGAATATTGTTCCTTCAAACTTTGACTGGTTAGAATCGGATGAATTCAAGAGACATACAACAACTGATGCTAGTAATAATCAAGGGAAGCTAAAAGAAAGAGTTGAATTCGTAAGAGATTGTCTACTTGGTTTAAATTTAGATTCTTTAAATTATACAAATGAATAATACAAAAGCTGAATATCAAAAAAGACTTGATGAAGTTGAAATGTATTTTAATACAATTAAAGTATTAGATTTGGGGATGTGTAAGATTGTTTGTACTGATATTCTTGGAAATCAAACCGAAAGAAGAATAGACGATGAACTATCAAAAGTATTAAAAGCGAACGGTTTTTTATTACTCTACAACCTTATTGAAGCCACAATAAGAAATTCTATAAGTGCTATATTTGGAGCAATGCATGCACAGGATATGACATTCAAAAAGCTAACCGATAATCTTAGAAAAATATGGATTAATCAAGAAGTAAAGAATTTAAAAAAGGAAGAATTGCTTTCGTTATTCTCAATTATTTTGGAAGATAAATTAATTAAATTTAAGGCAGAATGTGTTAATATAAGTGGAAATATAGATGCTCAAAGAATACGAGATATTGCAAAGCAGTTTGGGTATAGTGAATCCAGAGATGGTAGAGATCTGGTGACTATTAAAGAAAAACGAAATAAATTGGCTCATGGTGAATTTACATTCTCTGAAATTGGTAAAGATTATTCCGTAAGTGAACTAATAAAGTTTAAAGACAATACAAAAGACTATCTACAAGATGTTTTAATAAATATTGAAAACTATATTAACAACAAAGCATATGTTCAGTTATAATGATATGAGAGACTCAGGTTACTTTGTATATAAATCATAGTCCTTTTCTCTCAATGCAGGTTTAAACCGAATATGTAAAGCAGACTTCGTCATTCCACCACTTTGTTCACAAAAACATAGCCCCATAGTTAAAACTAGCAGCCTGAAAAAAATCTCCAGACTTTACTACACTTCAGCTTGTGTTTTTTCGGCCGCCCTTGTGGCTACCGCTTCCATACTCACTCCAGCGCTCCGGTGGGTGCCAGATGCCAGATGCCAGATACCAGATACCAGATACCAGATACCAGATACCAGATACCAGATACCAGATGCCAGATGCCAGATGTTAGATGTTAGATGTTAGATGTTAGATGCTAGATGCTAGATGCCAGATACTAGAAGCCAGATGCTAAATGCTAGATCTCGGAACCAGTTGCATAGTATTAAGCTCCTGTATTCTATCATGTTCTTTTTGAATAAACATGCTAGTAACACTATTTAATTTCATTCTGGGGCACCCAAAAGAGGATCCTTATATTTTTAGATGATAAATTCTGAAGACTGGATTAAAATGAAAAAAGGGTTGACATCAAAGATGCTCAACCCCTTACCAACCTTCCCGTTTATCCTTTTAACACCAGACAACTTAATCAGTCTGGAACGTCCAGAAATTATCAAAATCTGTGCCAACAAAAGTGAAAACAAAAGAATAAAAAGAGACTTTTCCACACCTTGCCAGAGATGTTGTCTACTAAGGGCGAAAAGTCCTTCTAAGCCGGATATGATCAATATTTTTCTTTTCGTGATTAAAGATATTTCTATCTACGTTTCCGGATATCCCTTTGAATTTTGCCCCATCAGTATGCTGCCAGATAAGCCAGTTTTTTCTTGGTTTCCATTGATAATCTGCAATCCATAAATGATAACCGGAGAATTCATCAGAGAGATATCTCTGATAAAAATTGGGGCTACAATAGATGATTGGTACTACTCCGACCTCTGATTCAATCGCATGGCAAAAATCCTTAAGATTTTCCTCAATCCACTCTTTTGTTGGCATCCTTCTGGCCATTTCCACATCAACAACTGGAAAAAGGTCATTCTTCTGTGGTCTGGCAATCTTCAGAAACCACTTGGCTTGTTCTTTACCATCTGATTTAAAGCTAAAGAAGTGGTATGCTCCGACGGCATAGTTTCGTTTACGGCAGGCATCAAGGTTTCTGTAAAACTCTCTGTCTATATGTGTAACACCTTCGGTAGCCTTCAAATAGATAAAATGTGGCGTATGGTGCTTAGAAAACTTCTCCCAGTTAACCTGCCCCTGATGATGAGAGAGATCAATACCCCAAACCTCCTTACTCTTAACCTGAGGTTTATCAGTATCTTGGCGGGTACATGCAAAAGAGAGTGAGAGTAATAGAAAAAAGTAAATAAATCGTCGGTTCACTGAGGATTGCTTAGTTGCTGTTCGAGTGCAAAAGTAGTGAACAAAGCGAAATGAAATAGCTCAATTCTTTAGAATAAATAGAGCTAAGCCGAATTCTTTACCTTTGTTAAAAATTAAGGATACATGATAAAGATCGTCACGCTTATCGGTGCCAGACCTCAAATCATTAAAGCAGCGGCGTTAAGTAGAGCCATAAAGACAAACTACCCTAAACTCATCAACGAGATTATAGTTCATACCGGTCAACATTACGATCATGCAATGTCAGAAGTCTTCTTCAAACAACTAGGAATACCTGAGGCAACCTATAACATGGGTGTAGGTTCAGGCAGCCATGGTATCCAAACCGCTAAAATGCTGGAGCAGACAGAAGCAATATTAATAAAAGAGAACCCACAATACCTGGTTGTATACGGAGATACCAACTCAACCCTTGCAGGTGCGCTAGCAGCTGTTAAGCTAAAAATCCCGGTAGTACATATTGAAGCCGGGTTGCGCTCATTCAACAAGGAGATGCCCGAAGAGATCAACCGAATAGCCTGTGACCATGTCAGCACCCTACTATTCAGTCCGACTAAAACAGGCATAAATAACCTATTACGGGAAGGTTTCAGACTAAATAACGAAGGGCCATTTACACCTGACAACCCGGGTCTCTTTCATTGCGGAGACATCATGTATGATAACACCCTATACTTTACCCAGAGAGCGCTTAAAGAGAGTCAGATTATTGAACGCTTAGGATTAACGCCAGATAGATTTATACTTTGTACAATCCATCGCGACCATAACACCGACAACACTAAAGAGTTCGTACAACTTTTTGAAGCTTTAATTCAGACCTCTGAGAGTCTGGGTATGCCTATAATCCTTCCGGCTCATCCTAGAACAATTAAGGCTATTCAGGAGAGGCTGCCTAAAACACTAGTTGATAAACTCGAGAGTGGTGAAAACCTTAGAATTGTTGCTCCGCTTGATTTCTTTGACATGATCGCTATGGAGCATCATTGTCGTTTTATTATGACCGATTCGGGGGGTGTTCAAAAGGAGGCCTATTTCTTGAAGAAAGATGTTGTGATATTACGTAACGAAACCGAATGGGTTGAGGTGGTAGAGAGTGGGCATGGCTTTATAGTAGGAACTGATCCTGAGAAAATCCATAGTACCGTAAAACAGATCACCAACCAAACTAACCATTCATTTCCATCACTATTCGGCGATGGAAAAGCAGCCCAATTCATATGCAATGAAATGCTTAAAAACCTAACCGCTTAACAAATGGATACAATCAACCTCATACTTAAGGCTCAAAGGAGCGAAATAACAGAGCATTATATCTATAAAAGACTTGCTCTAACAGAGAAATCTATTGAAAACAAAGATATTCTTGAAACTATTGCCAATGATGAACTGAAGCACTATGAGATTCTAAAAAGAATTACAAAAAAAGAGGTCACCCCCTGCTATCTAAAAATACACTGGTACACTTTTCTGGCACGCGTTCTCGGAATTACATTTGCCCTTAAACTCATGGAAAGAGGAGAAGATACGGCAAACAATAAATATCAACAGCTTGCGAATGAGTATCCGCAACTTATGACTATATCGTCGGATGAGCAGAACCATGAGAATCAGTTACTCAATATGCTTCAAGAGAAAAAACTTGAGTATGCCGGCTCTATCGTTCTGGGGCTGAACGATGCTTTGGTCGAATTAACCGGTGCCTTAGCAGGCTTTACCTTTGCAATGCAAGAGACTAAAACGGTTGCACTGGCAGGCCTAATAACCGGTGTTGCTGCCTCACTCTCAATGGCATCAAGTGAGTATTTAAGTAAAACCACGGAGGGCAAGAGTGCCAGAGCCTTCTCCTCCAGCCTTTACACCGGTACTGCATACCTGATTACAGTTGCGCTTTTAATCATGCCCTACCTACTGATGACCACTCCTATCATGGCTCTGGCAACAACCCTGCTAATTGCTCTGCTGATCATTGCCGGGTTTAACTTCTATATCTCCGTCGCAAAAGATCTAAACTTCAGAAAACGATTCTTAGAAATGGCTCTGATCAGCCTGAGCGTGGCCGCAATAAGCTTCGGCATTGGTTATCTGATAAAAGAGTTTCTAGGTGTATCGATGTAAACATTGAAGTAAAACTCATGAGATAGACACAATGGCCAACACTATTTGGCTGTATCTTTATAAACAACTGGTTTGTATCATTAAATATAGATAGAATGAAAAAGCTGCCATTACTTTTAATACTCTCCTTAATAATATCATTTGGATGCAGTTCTGATAACGAAGAGAATAATTGTTTCTATTATGATAAATCACCCGTGACGGACATATCTTGTCCTGATACGGTCAATTATGGTGAGACCATTAAGCTTGATATAACCTTTTTCATAGAGAACGGTTGTGGGGAATTCTTTGAGTACAAACTCTATAAAGATGAAAGCATCTATCTATACAACATCAATATAACGAGCAAGTATGTTGGATGTGCTTGTCCAGAGATAGCAAAATACGAGACCAAGACGATCGACTTTTTCCCACCTTCACCTGGGAAAATCTACTTTGCCTATATTGATAAAGGAACCCTCATTAAGATTGATTCTGTGTTTGTTAAATAACCCAGTAATAGATTTTGGGAAGATGAAGTAGAACAGATTAATGAACCGGCCTAACTAAAGAGATGCAAACCATTTTATCAGAAGCTATTTGTCTACTGGGAGTAAGAAGAAAGCAGGCGTTACGTATATCAGAGCAAATAGGGATTGTGCGGTTGCTTTTTCTTTTAGCATTTCTTGGAGTGCCTCTTTTCTTTTTTCTCAGTAATCCATTAAGCGAACAGAACGGCTATTGGATCTCCGCAATTTTCTCCTTAGTACTATTCACAATCCACCAGAGTCGCTCAGATAAAAGGTTTCTAAAAACCACATTTAAAAGTCCTTTTTGGATAGAAGTAATTGAATACAGCATACCTGGTATACCTGTACTTTCTTTATTACTTATCAACGGACTACCTCTTCCGGGGATGATACTAATACTCTCTATCTTTCTTATCCCCTTTATTCCGGAAAGAGCCAAAAAAGAGTATTTTGCCCAGCTAACGAATCAATTAATAAACCCGGAACATTTTGAATTAAGAGCATTACTACGACGCCATAAAGTACTAATGATCCTTACTTTTTCCTGTGGATTAATATTCTCTTTTCAACCGGTAGTTGGTCTGATTGCTATCTATATCATTACTTTCCTTATAGGGCAGGCTCATCAATATGGGGAACCTGTATCGTATATAATCTCTCAGGAGAAGAGAACATCTCATTTTCTGTATAACAAATGGCTTCATGTAGTTAAGTTCTGGAGTATGTTCTCATTGCCTATTGTCATAGCCACACTTATTCAGAACCCGACACTTTGGATGATTACTCTGGCAATAGTCATAATCATGTCTATATATCTGCTGTTTGTAGTGATGTCAAAGTATGCTTTTTACGAGCCAAACAACCAACTGGATGCCTCTAATTTCTATATTTCCATTGGAGCATTATCCATTATTTTGCCAATACTATTACCGTTTTTACCAGGGTTAATTGTCATCTCATGGATAAAAGCAGTAAAAAAACTAAAACCTTTACTCGATGATTTCAATCAATAATATTAGTTTTTACTATAACAAAGAGAAGCCAATATTCAATAACCTCTCATTGAGTTTTGAGGCTAATGCTATCAATGGTATAGTAGGGTTAAATGGCTCCGGGAAAAGCACTTTATTAAATCTTATCTATAAGTTTCTCAAACCTGATTCAGGTGAGATTCTCTTAAATAATGCTCCGATAAACCGGCGGGATATCGCATTTCTCGAATCAGAAAACTACTTCTACCCCAATACGACAGGATTTGAATATCTCTCACTGTTTTCTAACAGAACATTTGACATTGAGAAATGGAATACACTATTCAACCTGCCACTGAATAGCCTAGTTACAGACTATTCAGTCGGGATGAAGAAGCGCTTAGCCATCTTTGGCCTTATCAAACAAAATAAGAGTGTTTTAATGCTTGATGAGCCATTTAACGGACTAGATATTGAGTCAGTTGCAATGTTACGTGAGCTATTAGTAATCTTAGCTAAACAGGGAAAAGCAATACTATTAACCTCACATCTTCTGCCATTAATGGGTGAGTTATGCAATCTTGTATTCTATATCAAATCACCCAATGAGGTATTAACCATTAGCGCAGACGATTTCTCTCACTTTGCTGAAAAACTATTAAAGAGTCTCGGGCAACTACAACGAGATGAAATTCTGAGGGTAGTAGATTATAAATAGAGTCTATTTATTCCCGTTATAATCAACAAACAAGTTTTAATAAATCATTGATAGAATTAGGCTAACCTTAAGCTTTTTGTAGCTTTACATAAAAAAACGAATGACACGAAAGTTTTATCTGGCAGGGTCATGGGTAGAATCAACAGAGAAACTAGAGGTCTTCTCTCCCTTTGATGGATCTTTAGTAGGTGTGACCTCCCTAGCCAATCGTTCACACCTGGAGACAGCAATAGAACAAGGTCTCTTAATCAAAGATAAACTAAGACAGTGGCCATCACATGCAAGATATGAGACCCTTATGCGGCTCGTAGCATTAATGAAGGAAAAAAGGGAGTATCTGGCTGGCATCATTAGTAAAGAAACAGCTAAACCAATCAGTTATGCTTTAGGAGAGACCGACAGGGCTATTCAAACCTTTGTTATTGCAGCTGAAGAGTCAAGAAGGATATCAGGAGAACAAATGCTTTTAGATTGGACACCGGCAGGTAATCGTAAGGAGGGAATTATTAAATACTTTCCTGTAGGATTAGTTGCGGCTATAGCACCGTTTAATTTCCCACTCAATCTGGCTTGTCATAAGCTTGCTCCGGCAATAGCAACCGGATGCCCGATTATTCTGAAGCCGGCAGGCAGAACACCATTAAGTGTTCTGGCATTAGCAGAATTGATTGATAAGGCAGGTGTACCTCACGGGTCAGTGTCCATTTTACCAATGGATAGAGAGACCGGGGATACACTGGTTACTGACCCTCGTTTTGCATTATTGACCTTTACAGGTTCTCCGGAGGTTGGATGGGATATGAAGAACAGAGCCGGAAAGAAAAGGGTTGTCCTTGAATTAGGGGGCAATGCCGGCGTTATCGTTTCATCGACTGCCAATATTGGGTTAGCCGTTTCAAAATGTGTACCGGGTGCTTTTGCATTCTCAGGACAAGTTTGTATTCATACTCAACGCATCTATGTTCAAAGAACAAAGTTTGATCTCTTTATAGAGAGTTTTACCAAAGCAACCGCCGAGTTGAAAGCTGGTGATCCATTGGATTCAGATACCAATATCTCTTCTATCATCGACGAGAATAATGCCATCAGAGTAGAGAACTGGATTAAGGAGGCCATTCATGGTGGAGCCGATCTACTATTTGGAGGTAAGCGCACCGGAACCTATGTAGAACCAACTATCTTAACCAACACCTCCTCTTCAATGAAAGTATGCTATGGTGAGATCTTCGGTCCTGTTGTTATAATAGAACCTTACGATGAATTTCAGGAGGCTATAGCCTTAATCAATGATAGCCGGTATGGTCTTCAGGCAGGGGTATTCACTGACTCATTATCGGAAATGAATCAGGCCTTTGACGAAATTGAAACCGGTGGTGTGATTATTAACGACGTTCCAACATTTAGAGTCGACCATATGCCCTATGGAGGGGTTAAAGATAGTGGCATAGGTCGTGAAGGAATCAGATTTGCAATGCATGATATGCTCGAACAAAAAATATTAGTTAAGCCTTTTTAATTATGAAGAAATCTACGCTTCTTTTATTTCTGACCATAGCGGCGATCGTGTTAAACAGTAGCTGTAATCAGAAAAAGTCAGAGAAAATTGCTTTTGGTGGTGAAGCACAAGGAACATATTATAGCATTACTTACTTCGACTCTCTAAACAGGAACTTTCAACCTCAGATAGACTCATTGCTAAAGGCGTTTGATCAATCGCTCTCACTATGGGTAGAGAATTCTATTATTAGTCGGGTAAACAATAATGACACAAGTGCTTCAATCGACCCACTCTTTGAGGTGGTCTTTAATACCTCTCAGATGATTTCTGAGGCCTCTGGAGGAGCTTTTGACATCACAGTGGGACCTTTGGTCAAAGCATGGGGATTTAGCTTTAAAAAGGGGGTAAATCCGGATCAGAATATGATCGACAGTCTGCATCAGTTAGTCGGTTACCATAGAGTAAAGCTGGTAAACCACAAACTCATTAAAGATGACCCACGTATTCAGGTCGATTTTAATGCTATTGCTCAAGGCTATAGCTCAGATGTAATCGGTGACTTTCTAGAATCAAAGGGGATTACCAACTATCTGGTCGATGTCGGAGGTGAGATCATAGGGAAAGGGAGTAAACCAGATGATAAACCCTGGATAGTTGGCATAGAGAAACCAGCCGATTCAGCTACTGCTGAAAGAGTTGTTACAAAAAAGATCAAATTAAAGGATCAGGCGGTAGCAACATCAGGATCTTATAGAAAGTACTTTGAAAAAGATGGTAAGAGATACTCTCACACCATTGATCCTGCAACTGGAAAACCTGTAGATCACCATCTATTAAGTGTTTCAGTTATTGCACCATCTGCGATCTTAGCCGATGGTTATGCAACTGCATTTATGGTTATGGGAACAAAAAAGGCACTCGAATTTCTTGATAACCATCCTGAACTACAAGCATTTTTTATCGAATCTGATAACAAAGGTGGATATATTGAAAGCTACTCGAAGAGCTTTAAGACTCTTATAGATTCTACAACCGTAGTGAAAGAATAAAGCTGTCACTACAGATCAGGACTGGTATATTTCAAACGGGTAAAAACCACGAAAGGCACGAAAACGGTTAGATGAAGTCTTTCGTGGTTTTAGTGTTTTTCGTGGTTAAAAATATAAACTACCTAATTCGAGAGAGAGGTTTACTCTTTTTCAGTTCCATGATGCAATTCATAATACTTGCATGACTTTTCATCTTCTCCGTTGGTTCCACAAACGCAGCCTATGCGCTCAGTTGAATTATCGCCGGTGTCAACAGAGGAGCAAGATTTTGTGAACTGGGCATCTTTAAAAACGAACATCTTAATAGCAATTCCAGCGATTGCCAATGCAATCAGTATAAATGCAAAAATAAACGTTGACATATCAATTATTTATTTGACTCAAGACAATATAATCAGTTCATGAATATGTTGAATGGCATTCAACATGCAAACTTTAATTTAAACAACAACCGGTAGCTATTGTTGCGATCTTCGACTAAATTCAGCAAAAACAATAGCAGCAGCCACCGAGGCATTAAGGGATTCCGCTTGCGTACCATGAGGTCCCTCGGGGATTCTCAGTCGATTAGTTATATATGGGAAAAGTTCAGGATTAATCCCTCTGCTTTCATTGCCAATAACTATGATCCCTGTGTTAGAAAGATTCATTTTGTAGAGATTCTCACCATCAAGTAGTGTTCCATAAACAGGAACCTTTACCGAAGATAACCAGTCTGTAAGGTCGAGAGTAGTTACTTTAACTCTGGCAATTGAACCCATAGTTGCCTGGACAACTTTAGGGTTATATACATCGACACAATTGGGTGAGCATACTAAATCCCGAATCCCAAACCAATCGGCGGTTCTGATTATGGTGCCCATATTACCAGGATCGGAGATATCATCAAGGGCGGCAATAAGGCGATCATTAAAATTAAGCGACGTGATCAGATTATTGGGCATTTTAAAGACACCGAGGAAAGGTGAAGGTGTATTTAAAGCAGATATACGCGACATTTCCGACTCAGACACCAACTCTAAACCATTAAAGAAGGCAGTATCAGATTTATGTTTCTCTGCCCAGTTTTTATCGGCGAAGAGCATTACAGGTGAGAAACCATTAAGAATAAGATCCCGGTTCAGCTTATAGCCTTCGGCAAAGAATAGCTTTAGCTCACGTCTGACTTTGGACTGCCTAAGGCTAATTATCTCTTTAATTTGTCTCTGTGTGATCATGCTACAAGTTAAAAAGAAATCCCGTCAACAAGAGCTGTTGACGGGATTAAAATGTTGTTTGAGATAGGACTATTCAGCAACAACTTCAAAGTCGATAACAACTTTAACCTCTTTGTGAAGGTTAATTTTTGCTTTATAGGTACCAAGTTCTTTAACATTCTCGCCATCAACAACGATCTTACGACGGTCGATGTCAAGATCATTCTGAGTCTTAATAGCCTCAGCGATCTGAATGCTGTTAACAGAACCGAAGATCTTACCTGTGGCAGAAGCCTTAGCACCAATCTTCAGGACAATACCTTCGAGCTTAGCAGCAAGAGCCTCAGCTTCCATGCGAATCTTATCTTCTTTGAAAGCGCGCTGACGGAGGTTCTCGGCAAGGATTTTCCTGTTAGTAGGATTTGCCATAATAGCAAGACCTTCAGGAATGAGATAGTTGTTTGCATAACCGTTCTTTACGGTCACGATATCATTGGCGAATCCCAGATGGGCAACGTCTTGTTTGAGAATTACTTCCATTGTCTTTCCTCCTTATTTTAATAGATCAGCTACATAAGGTAACAGAGAAAGATGACGAGCACGTTTCACGGCTTGAGCCACTTTCCTTTGGAATTTGGTTGATGTACCCGTGATACGACGTGGTAAGATCTTACCCTGTTCATTGACAAACTTCAATAGGAAGTTCTCATCCTTATAGTCAATGTATTTAATGCCAGCCTTTTTAAAGCGGCAATATTTCTTCTTTTTAGTTTCAACCGCGATGGGGGTCAAATACTTGATGTCGGTATTAGCTTGTGCCATAGTTTCTTGACAATTTTACAGTGAATGATTACTGCTGTTCAGCACTTGTTTCTTTTTTCGAGCGTTTCTTCTCGTTATAAGCAACGGCGTGCTTGTCGAGTGCTACGGTGAGGAAGCGAATTACACGCTCATCACGCTTAAGGGCGATTTCGAAATCAGCTACTAATGAGCCCTCTGAACGGAACTCAATAAGGTGGTAAAAACCGGTTGATTTCTTCTGGATGGGATAGGCCAGCTTACGCAGACCCCAGTGGTCTTCAAACACGATTTCTGCTCCCTTCTGGATCAGAAAATCATGGAACTTGCTTACCGTTTCCCTCATCTGTTCATCAGACAAGACGGGAGTCATAATGAAAACGGCTTCGTATTGTTTCATCTTCTTGAATTGAAATTGTTTATACTATAAACTTTTCCGTTTTTAGAAAACGGACTGCAAAAATAGTAATTTCAATGCATATATCATACACCTGTACAAATAATATTTGATCTACAGCCTCTTTCATCAATGATCTCCATCAAATATCTTTTTCCTACTATACAGGATTCCCAGCTATTGTCTAGACTTTAACTGATTAATACAATCATGATATCAAGTATCATGGAGATTGAATGCAAACAAACCAACTCCCGAATACTTAAAAAGTTCTCCCAAAATGAACATAATGGCATCAAAATTGTATTAATTACAAACAAATAATGATTACAATAAGATGGAAGCCTCACTTAATGATACCATTTTAAGCAGATTTAAAAGCGCAGCAATTAAAGTTACTGCTCAAAGGCTTATCATTTATAGGATCATGCTAGAGACCCCCGGACATCATACTGCTGACTCTGTCTTCAAACTTGCATCGCCCCTACTACCAGGTCTATCACCCACAACCGTTTACAATGTTTTAGATATGCTGGTAGCTCACAAGTTAGCAAAAAGGATTAAAACTGATTCAGATATCATGCGCTATGATGTTATCACTGAGACTCATCATCACCTCTTTGCAGATAATGATGATCATATAGAGGATTATCACGATACAACACTTGATGATATCTTAAAGAAATACTTTGAAACAAATAAGATACCCGGTTTCACTATTAATGATATAAAACTCGAGATTCACGGATCTTTTGATCCACAATCCAGGTAACCGGGCTTTAACCCATAATCAATTACATTTCTAAATTCATTAAAATTTCAAATTATGAGTAAATCTAATTTAAACCAGATTGGTCTTGATGTAAAAGGTGCAGACCAACTTATAGAAAAACTGAATGATCTTCTGGCAAATTATCAGGTCTTCTACCAAAACACCAGAGGTTTTCATTGGAACATTAAAGGAGAAAAGTTTTTCGAATTGCATCTTAAATTTGAGGAGCTGTACAATGATCTTCAGTTGAAAATTGATGAAATCGCTGAAAGAATTTTAACGCTTGGAGGCACCCCATTGCATGCTTTTGCCGATTACCTTAACCATGCTGAGATTAAGCCGGTACAAAACATGACCCATGGCCCTGACTGTGTTAAGAATATTCTTGAAGCATTCAAAACTCTGTTAGTTAAAGAGCGGGTTCTACTCGACCTAAGCGCAGAGATAAACGATGAAGGAACCAACGCAATGGCAAGTGATTACATTCGTGAACAGGAGAAACTAGTTTGGATGTACAGTGCATACTTAAAATAAACCATAGCACCTCCTTAGTATAAGCGACTTTCCAAAAGAGAGTCGCTTTTTTAATATCTGATAAGTTCCCAAATCATTTACCTTTGTAATCCTTCAAAATCTATCCAAATCAATTACAGCAGTTATGATACCACAGAATTTAGAAGAAAATCAAAAAACATCTAACGATGTTGTTGCAGCTTGTGGGCTTTATTGCTCAGAGTGTCCAAAGTTCAAAAGCGGGAAATGTCCGGGTTGTCGCGCCAACACAAAAGCCTCTTGGTGTAAAGTAAGAAGTTGCAACATAGAACTGGGTCAGTCGACATGTGCTGAATGCAAACAGTTCACAAACCTAAAAGAGTGTAAGAAGCTAAACAACCCAATCTCGAAACTATTCAGCATCATCTTTAAGTCAGACAGGATAGCCGGATTGGAATACATCAGAGCTAATGGTGAAGAGGCTTTCTGCCAACATCTCAAAGAAAAAGGAAAGATGGCCTTTAAAAAAGGGGAACAAAACTAAATTTCTAATGATCATTATTAGCCTCTGACGAAATTCTGTCTTAATTCGGCTCTGTTATTTCTTTGATTAAAAACAATCAAATAATAAAACCGACCCAACCTGTTTTATCAGGTTAATCAGGGAAAACCGACACATAGTCTTAGTCTGGTTGAAATTATTAGAGGAGAAACGAATAATCCTATAAAGAAGAAGAGGAGCCAACATAAAGTTAGCTCCTCTTCCTTATTATTGAGGTGTAAATTATCCTCCGAAATCATCAAAAGCAATCATCTCTTTTGGCACACCTAAATCATCAAGCATCTTCAAAACAGCTTGATTCATCATTGGAGGGCCGCAGAGATAATACTCAATCTCTTCCGGTTCAGGATGATTCTTAAGATACTCATCAAAGATAACCTGGTGAATAAACCCGACATAACCTTTCCAGTTATCTTCAGGCTTTGGCTCACTCAATGCGATATTAAACTTAAAGTTTGAGTTATCCTTTTCAATTGACTTAAAATCATCGACGTAGAAGAGCTCCCTGAGTGAGCGGCCACCATACCAGAAAGTAGCCTTTCTTTCAGTATGCCGAGTCAGGAACTGATCAAAGATATGAGATCTCATTGGAGCCATTCCAGCACCACCACCGATAAACATCATTTCTCGATCGGTCTTCTTAACATGGAATTCACCATAAGGACCACTGATGGTTACCTTATCGCCGGGTTTCCTTGAGAAGATATAAGAAGAGCAGATTCCAGGATTAACATTCATAAAACCACCAGTCTTTCTATCGAAAGGAGGAGTTGCAATACGAATATTCAACATGATAACCTGATCTTCTGCCGGATGGTTAGCCATTGAATAAGCTCTGAAAAGAGGCTCATTGTTCTTCATTTTCAGATCCCACATCTTAAACTTATCCCAATCTTCACGATACTCCTCATCAACCTGAATATCTTTTCTAAAATCGACCTCAGTTGCAGGAACATCAATCTGAATATAACCACCAGATTTAAAATCGAGCTTTTCACCTTCAGGAAGCTTAACAACAAACTCCTTAATGAAGGTAGCCACATTGCGATTGCTTACTACCTCACACTCCCACTTGCGAATACCAAAGACCTCAGCAGGAATCTCGATTTTCATATTCTCTCTGACCTTAACCTGACAACCTAGACGCCAGTGGTCATGCTGTTCACGACGAGTAAAATATCCCACCTCAGTTGGAAGAATATTTCCGCCTCCTTCGGTCACACGACATCGGCACATGGCACAAGTACCACCACCTCCACAAGCCGAAGGAAGAAAAATCTTCTCATTAGCAAGAGTTGAAAGAAGACTACTGCCAGAGTTAACCTCAATCTCCTTCTCTCCATTGATCATTATCTTCACCGGGCCAGAAGGACTTAACTTCTCCTTTGCAAAAAGAAGCATGCCCACTAAAAGGATCATCAACCCAAGAAAGATAACTGTTCCAAAGGTTAAAACCGTTACAAAACTTACAGTTAAAAGTATGCTATTCATCTCAGTATATTTCTCAGGTTATCAAATCTTAATTCCCATAAAGCCCATAAAGGCTATAGCCATCAAGCCGGTTATAATAAACGTAATTCCTAACCCCCTTAATGGAGCTGGAATATGCGAATACTTAATCTTTTCACGAATGGCAGCTAATGCAGCAATAGCAAGAAACCATCCTATACCGGAGCCTCCGGCATAAACAACCACCTCAGCCATACTGTGATACTCTCTTTCCTGAACAAAAAGAGCAACCCCTAGAATAGCACAGTTGACTGCTATCAAGGGTAGAAATATCCCCAAAGCACTGTAAAGACTTGGTGAGAATTTCTCAACCACCATCTCAACCAACTGAACAATAGCTGCGATAACTGCAATAAAAATTAAGAAGCTCAAATAGCTTAGATCTACCTCCGCCAATGAAGGATCGATCCAAGCCATTGCACCAGGCTTTAACAGGTAAGTATCAACCAACCAGTTTACAGGAGCAGTAATTAATAAAACAAAAGTAACTGCTATACCCAACCCGACAGAGGTTTTAACCGTCTTCGATACTGCTAGGTACGAACACATACCTAAGAAATATGCGAAGATCATATTGTCAATGAAGACGCTTCTGACAAAGAGATTAAATAAATTTTCCATTTCTTGATAGTTTTTCGTTTAATACTTTATCAGCTTTTATCTATCAGTTCTCTGTTTTTACTACGCTGCAACCAGATGATCACTCCTATGGTAATCAATGCCATCGGAGGTAGAATCATCAATCCATTGCTGACGTATCCGGCATCATAAAAAGCCTGAGGGATAACATCAACGCCAAAGATTTTTCCTGAACCCAGGAACTCTCTGAAGAAGGCAACAGTGATTAATATAAGACCATAGCCAATACCGTTACCGATACCATCAATAAATGAAGGCCACGGTTTCTGCGCCATAGCAAATGCCTCCAAACGACCCATTAGGATACAGTTGGTAATGATTAGACCCACAAAAACACTTAGCTTTTTACTAACATCATATACGTAGGCTTTCAAAACCTGATCAACGATGATTACCAAGGCGGCAACGACAACCAACTGAACGATGATACGAATTCTCGAAGGAATAGTATTACGCAATGAAGAGATAATCAGATTGGAAAATGCAGTCACAATAGTTACTGACAATGCCATTACTAAAGCAGGTTTCATCTGAACAGTAACAGCAAGCGCAGAGCATATTCCAAGTACCTGAACTGTAATTGGGTTCTCTAAATTAAACGGACGGGTGAGCGTTTTCAGATTCTTTGCCGAAAACATAGGCTCTTTATTCTTAGTCTCACTCATTACTTCTTGGTTTTGTGGTTTATAATAAACGCAGTGTAATCTTTGAGACAGT
>JAJTBW010000274.1 GCA_021286705.1 Sphingobacteriia bacterium | reverse complement strand
CAGGTAAAGGTTGTCTTTACCAACACTAGCTTTAGAGCACAGAAATATGTCTGGAAGTTTGGATACAACGATCACCAAAGCCAAGAGGTTAATCCAACATTTTATTATCCGAAACTCTCTCAACCAGCCTCTTATTTAATCAATCTAAAGGCTACCGATACGGCATCAAAGAAAGACAACTACACAAGCCAAACTATTCAAATTCCAGCTTTGTAGGCTATTTCCCCGCCTCCCCGCTTCCCCACCTCCTGCGCTTCCCCGCTTCCCCGCCTTCCCCGCTTCTCCGTAAGTCGTTTACAGTTTCCTCAATTATACCCCCGATCGCCTAAATAGCTATAAATATCGGGCGTGCTAAACAACTTTGCCATTCAGTTGTTTTAAGCATTAAATGTCACCCGATTGGCCGGGAGTTGGTCAGGAAACAAATAAACAACGCATATGATCTTTGATATTGAGATGATCCGGAATATCTACCGGAGCCTACCTGAAAAAATCAAACAAGCTAGAGAAGTAACAGGAAAACCCCTTACTCTGACAGAAAAAATTCTTTATTCCCATCTCGATCCTCAGATGGCGGTTAAGTCATTTGCAAAGGGTGTGGACTATGTTGATTTCAGACCCGATAGAGTGGCTATGCAGGATGCAACCGCTCAGATGGCACTGCTTCAATTTATGAGTGCAGGAAAAAAGAGAGTGGCTGTACCCTCTACCGTTCATTGTGACCACCTTATTCAGGCCAAAGTTGGAGCATCAGAAGATCTGAAAAGTGCCTTTGATACCAACCGTGAAGTTTATGATTTCCTCGCTTCGGTCTCAAATAAATATGGGATAGGGTTTTGGAAGCCAGGAGCTGGCATTATTCACCAGGTTATTCTTGAGAATTATGCATTTCCAGGTGGAATGATGATTGGAACTGATAGCCATACTGTTAATGCAGGAGGCCTTGGTATGGTGGCCATCGGTGTTGGTGGCGCTGATGCTGTTGATGTCATGGCCGGTATGCCTTGGGAATTGAAATTTCCAAAGCTTATTGGGGTTAAATTAACAGGGAAACTCAATGGGTGGACTTCAGCAAAGGATGTTATACTAAAAGTTGCTGGTATCTTGACCGTTAAAGGGGGTACCGGTGCTATCCTCGAATACTTTGGCGAAGGCGCAAAATCGCTCTCAGCAACCGGAAAAGGCACTATTTGTAATATGGGAGCAGAGATTGGTGCAACAACTTCTCTTTTCGGCTATGACGATAGTATAGCTGAGTATCTTAAGACAACCAATAGAGCAGAAGTCGCTGAATTAGCCAACGAGATAAGCGCACATCTTACCGGAGACGATGAGGTTTATGCCCATCCTGAGAAATACTTTGATCAATTAATTGAAATCAACCTTTCTGAGCTTGAACCCCATATCAATGGTCCATTTACGCCGGATCTGGCGACCCCTCTTTCTAAGTTTGCTGATGAAGTAAGAAAAAACGGATGGCCAGAAGTGCTGAGTGCTGGACTCATTGGATCATGTACCAACTCCTCTTATGAAGACATCAGTCGTGCCGCATCGGTTGCCAAAGCAGCCTTAGAGGTTGGACTAAAAGCCAAATCAGAGTTGACTATTACTCCCGGTAGCGAACTAGTTAGATATACAGTAGAAAGAGACGGCCTTCTCGATATTTTCGATCAGGTTGGGGGTGTTGTATTAGCAAATGCTTGTGGTCCTTGTATCGGACAATGGGCAAGACATGGGGCAGAGAAACAAGAGCCTAACAGTATCATGACCTCCTTTAACCGCAACTTTGCGAAACGGAACGATGGTAATCCTAATACACATGGTTTTGTAGCATCGCCTGAAATAGTTACCGCATTCTCTATTGCTGGGAGTTTGACTTTCAACCCTATCACTGACACCCTAATAGGAGCTAATGGTGAACAGGTTAAGCTACCCGAACCGACAGGGCCTCAACTACCGCAAAAAGGATTTGAAGTTGAAGACAGAGGATATCAGGCACCAGCTGAAGATGGTTCAGCAATTAAGGTCGTTGTGGATCCTTTATCAGAAAGACTCCAAGTTTTAGAACCTTTCAAACCTTGGTCTGGCACCGATTTTAACGGTTTACGTCTTTTAATAAAAGCAGCAGGAAAATGCACAACCGATCATATCTCAATGGCAGGACCTTGGTTGAGATACAGAGGCCATCTTGAGAACATCTCAAACAACCTCCTCATTGGTGCGACTAATGCCTTCAATCAAAAGACCAACTCCGTTCTTAACCTTACGAAAAACGAGTATTTTACAGTTCCCGAGAGTGCACGTCACTATAAGCAGAATAACATCAGTACCATCATCGTAGGCGATGAGAACTACGGAGAAGGGAGCAGTAGAGAACATGCAGCAATGGAGCCCCGCTTCTTAGGCGTCAAAGCTGTTCTGGTAAGATCATTCGCCAGAATTCATGAGACCAACTTAAAGAAACAGGGTATGTTGGCATTGACATTTGCCAATAAAGAGGACTATAATAAGATCAAAGAAGATGACCTGATTGACATCGTTGGTCTTAAAGAGATGAAACCAGGAGTTGCTCTTACCATGATATTACACCATGCCGATGGGTCATCAGAGAAATTCTCAGTTAACCATTCTTACAATGAAAACCAGATTGAATGGTTCAAGGCAGGGAGCGCATTAAATCTAATCGGTAAACAAGAATAGAAAACGTAAGCAAGTTTAGAGATTCTAATCGCTGATCTCTAAACTTGTTATAAAAGTCTACTGTCAAACAAAAAGAGTAGCGAGGTTGCAGATAGTAACCTCGCTACTCTTTTAATTTTGAGAACTATGTAAAGAATAGAGCATTGTACAGAGCCACTTTTTGTCGGATTTTTCCTAATATCCTGATTTAGTGTTTATTGTATCTAAATCTTCTTGTTTTTGTAACTAGTTGCTTTTGAATTGCTTATGCGTTCCCCTCTTATATCTCTCTTATATCTCTCTTATGACGCTCTTATGTTCTCTTATGTTTCTCTTATGTCTCTCTTATGTCTCTCTAACGCCTCTCAATGTTCCCTCTATATTCTCTCCCTATCTAACACGAGTTTATAGGGAGAGGATAGGGAGAGGATAGGGAGAGGATAGGGAGAGGATAGGGAGAGGCATAAGAGGAGAACAGGAGGGGAACAGGAGAGGAAG
>JAJTBW010000065.1 GCA_021286705.1 Sphingobacteriia bacterium | reverse complement strand
GAAGAGGGTATGCCAGTGGTTGAAGAGTGGTTGGCAGGTTATTTAGGTCGTGGATTAAAAGTCTCCGGCAGACTAGATGGTACCCTACCACGTGATGGCGAATTAAATCCCAATTTGGTAGCAGTTGCATTAGGATTACCTGACAGCCGCGGACCGGAAGTACCGGAACTTGTTGTTGGACGCCCTCCTTCACTATGTGTTGGTTGCCCTCACACAGACAGCTATGTAGCCCTTAACGAAGCTCTTGCTGAATATAGTAGAGGCAGAGTCTTTGCTGACATCGGGTGTTACACCTTAGCCGCCTTACCACCACTTGAGGCAATAAACTCATGTGTTGATATGGGAGCAAGCATCACAATGGCCAAAGGAGCAGCTGATGCTGGATTAGTTCCTGCGGTAGCTGTTATCGGTGACTCCACTTTCTGTCATTCAGGTATGACAGGATTACTGGATGCAGTCATTAATAAATCACCTATCACCGTACTGATTCTTGATAACTCAACAACAGGTATGACCGGCGGACAAAACTCTGCTGCTTTTGGTAGATTAACTGATATCTGCAAAGGACTAGGTGTTGAAGAAGATCACATCCGTATCTTAAAACCCCTTCGCAAAAACCATGAAGAGAATGTACAAATCATGAAGGAAGAGTTAGCTTATCAAGGAGTATCGGTAATTATTCCTACTCGTGAGTGCATTCAGACTCTTAACAAGCGTATGCGGGAAAAATTCAAAAACAAAGCATAACCTTCTCCCCTAACTAATTAACAGAAAAACAAATTCAACCACATAAGATTATCCAAGATAAACAGACGATAAAGAACAATCTTTAAGCTTGATTTCGGAGAATTGAATGTGATCATTGAAAAACAGATATTATATGAAAAAGGATATTATTCTGGCAGGTGTAGGTGGACAAGGTATTCTGTCTATAGCCACTATTATAGGTTCAGCAGCAGTAGCTTCAGGATTATATGTTAAACAGGCTGAGGTTCATGGCATGTCACAGCGTGGAGGTGATGTACAATCTAACCTTCGTATCTCTGATAAACCGGTAGCATCGGATCTTATTGCACTTGGAAAAGCTGACATTATTCTCTCAGTTGAACCCATGGAGTCATTAAGATACTTACCTTGGCTCAGTGAGTCAGGTTGGCTTATCACTAATGTAACACCATTCGTAAATGTGCCTAATTATCCTCCTGTAGATTCAATTATGGCAGAGGTTAAAAAGGTGAAGCAACATCTTACAATTGATGCTGATCAGATTGCCAAAGATCTTGGATCAGCAAGAGTTGCCAACATGGTTATTTTAGGCGCAGCAGCACCCTATCTAGGTATGCCAATTGAAGCTCTCGAACAAGCAATCAGAGCTACCTTTGGAAGAAAAGGAGAAGAGGTTGTTGACCTGAACATCAAAGCGCTTCGTATGGGCAGAGACTCTGCAAGAAGCTAATTTGAGTTCTTAAAGGATAGTTAAATAAGATTGCCGGTAGCTTAAGTTACCGGCAATTTTCGTTATTTTGCAGACTATGAGAAGATTTATAACTGAGACTGCTCTATTAATAGTAGTTGGATTGATACTAATCTTATGTATCATAGAAATTAGCAGATGGCAAAAAGAACTCGTTGAAGAGACTGTCGTCGAGAAAGTTGAGCCTACACTATTATTTGGAATTGCAATAGATTCTTTAGAAGTTAGGGAAGGCTTAGTAGGTAATGGAGCCAACCTAAGCACTATTTTATCAGCCACAGGTCTTAGTGCGACAACCATTGATCAATTAGTTAAGAGATCTGAAGGGATTTTTGATCTAAAGAAGATAAAAGCAGGACAGCCTTATACTTTATTGCTAGAGAAAGATAGTCTAGCAACTCCAAGCTATTTCATCTATGAGGAGTCACCGATAAAATATGTTGTATTCAACCTCCGCGATACACTTGGAGTCTCCAGAGGAGAGAAGGAGGTAATAATTAAACACGACACCTTACACGGTACTATTACCTCCTCTTTATGGGTAGCTTTAAAAAGCAACGAACAGGGGCCTGCACTTGCCCTTGCGATGGAAGATATCTTTGGGGGAGTTATTGACTTTTTCGGACTTCAACAAGGTGATGAATTTCAGGCCATCTACGAGACCATGTATGTTGAAGATAAATGCATTGGGATGGGCAGGATACAAGCCGGTACATTCACTCAGTCAGGAAAACGCTACGAAGCTTATTGGTATGACAACGACTCTCTTGGATTCAAGGGTGGTTATTATGATGAGCAGGGCCAAAGCACTAAAAGAGCCTTTCTAAAAGCACCGCTTAAGTTCAGTAGAATCAGTTCCCATTTTAGTGGTAATCGTTTTCATCCTGTTCTTAAGATTTTCAGGCCTCACTACGGAGTTGATTATTCAGCACCAATTGGTACACCGGTCTTCACTATTGGCGATGGAACCGTAATTCAGGTGAGTTTCCAGAGGAGTGGAGCAGGAAGGTATATTAAAATCAGACATAATAGCACCTATACAACGACATACATGCATTTAAACGGTTATGCTGATGGTATCAGAGAAGGAGTGAGAGTAAGGCAAGGTCAGGTTATAGGTTACGTAGGAAAGTCAGGGTTGGCAACAGGGCCACATCTCGATTTCAGAGTTTATAAAGCAGGAAAACCTATAAACCCGTTGAAAGTGGAGTCACCTCCGGCTGAACCCATTCCAGGAAATCTTAAGCCACTATTTATAAAACAGATAGCCTCAATTAGAAAAGCTCTGGCAAAAAACAAATAGAATTAGAATTGGAAAGGGGGGAGCCTGTAACCGTTAAGAACGAGTCAGGTATTGATCCATTAATTGCAGAAGGGTTGATTTCTCATAAGGCTTAGTAATGAACTCATCACAGCCAGCTTTTTGGCAGGCTGTTCTATATTCATTAAAAGCAAAGGCTGTTTGAATAATAACAGGAAGTTGGTTATTCATCTGTTTAAGAATCTCAGTAGCGGAGATGCCATCTAACTCAGGCATTTGAATATCCAGAAGAGCCAGATCAATATTATCATGCTCCTTCACGAGGTTTACAGCCTCTAATCCGGTTTTAGCCCAGAAACAGTCTATACCAGTAGGAGAGAGAATAAGTCGTAAAAGCTTGCATGTAAGATCATCATCCTCTGCGATTAGAAGTCTCTTGCCAGTCCAGTTATGTTGAGAATAAATAATACTATCGGTCATGTTAGGGAACTTAAGATACTACCTTATCAAGAAAGGTTAAAGAGCGAAGATGTCGGTAATTATCTATTAGTTTCAAACTATATAAGTCGAGAATTCTTAGTTGTTAGAAGTCGTTAAAAGAGTAAAGTCTTAATTGTCTCTTACCGAAACCGGTAGCAAAGATATATAAAATAATAGTTGACTTATGCGAAAGATCGCACACTTAGAGTAAATCGCTCATTTACACGGATTCTTCACTTATCAAAAAGAACATAAAACACAAAGCCCCTCTCCAAAAAAATGGAGAGGGGCTCAAATATTCCAGAGTGAAAAATATAGTAAATTACATTATTTACTCTTTAACATTCTTACCATAGCCCTTCATGATACCCCTTGTTGAAGTATTTATGAAAGACAAAATTTCATCTCTTTCAGCCGTAGCGTGCATTTCAGCTTCAATAAGGGCTATTGATTGAGATACGTTTAGACCGCGTAGGTAAAGTGTTCTATAAATATCTTGAACATCTTTTATCTGATCAGGGGTAAAACCTCGTCTTCTTAAGCCAATTGAGTTGATACCAGCAAATGAAAGCGGTTCACGAGCAGCCTTACAATAAGGAGGGACATCCTTACGGACGAGAGACCCGCCTGAGATCATAGCATGTGAACCTATTTTACAGAATTGGTGAACAGCCGATAGACCACCTACGATTGCCCAATCATGAACCTCAATATGACCTGCCAGGTTAACAGCATTTGCAAGGATCACGTTGTTTCCAATTATACAATCGTGGGCAACATGTACATAAGCCATTAAAAGGCAGTTGTTACCTACAACCGTTTCATGGTTAGCCTTGGTTCCTCTATGAATCGTTACAAACTCCCGAATAGTAGTATTATCACCAATTCTGACGAGAGTATCTTCACCCCCAAATTTCAAATCTTGTGGGACAGCAGCGATAACAGCTCCGGGAAAGATCTTACAATTTTTACCGATGCGGGCACCATCCATGATAGTAACATTGGATCCAATCCAAGTACCTTCACCTATTTCAACGTTACCCTCGATATTAACAAAGGGTTCTATCACCACATTCTTGGCCACCTTTGCCTGTGGATGAACATATGCTAGAGGCTGATTCATTACGTTATCAGTTGGAGGGTGTTAATTTGATATCCTGGAAATTTGAGCAAGCATTTCTGCTTCCATTACGACCTTATCGCCAACCCAAGCTTGTCCTGCCATATGACAAAGACCACGTCTGATTGGAGACAATAGCTTTAAAGAGAAGATTAGAGTATCACCGGGAACTACTCTATTCCTGAACCGAACATTATCGATCTTCATGAACAGTGTAACATAGTTCTCTGGATCTTTAACACTGGAAAGGATAAGAATACCACCTGCCTGAGCCATTGCTTCAATCTGCAAAACACCAGGCATAACTGGAACATCGGGAAAGTGACCAACAAAGAACCCTTCGTTCATAGTCACATTCTTAAGTCCTACAACATGAGAATCACTCATCTCGATGATTTTATCAATCAAAAGGAATGGTGGTCTGTGAGGAAGAAGCTTTTTGATTTGATTTATATCGTAAAGAGGGGTTGCATTTGGGTCATAGAAAGGAGCACCTGAAGGATTTGTACTCATGCGAACCCTTTCCTTAATCAATCTCCCGAAGGCTACATTACTTGCATGACCAGGGCGAGTAGCAATAATATGAGCTTTAAGTCTACCCCCTAACAATGCGAGGTCACCTATCACGTCAAGCAGTTTATGACGAGCCGGTTCATTAGGGAAATGCAGATCAAGATTATTTAGAATACCTTCATTTAAAACCTCTACTTTGGGTCTGTTAAAGAATGTACTTAAGCGGTCAAGCTCCTCCTGAGAGATAAGTCTATCAACAAAAACAATTGCATTACTTAAGTCGCCACCTTTAATAAGGTTATGCTTAATAAGCAGCTCCATTTCATGGAGAAAAACAAAAGTTCTACAGTTTGCTATTTCAGAAACAAAGTCCTCAGTTTTCTCCAGAGTTGCGTGCTGGTTATTGAGGACTTTAGATTCATAATCGATCATAACAGTAAAACGGGGTTTATCATTAGGGATAGCAACCAGTTCTACCTTTTTCTCTTCGTTGCGCCAAGAGATAACATTATGAAGTTCGATATATTCTCTATCGGCTTCCTGATCAACAATACCAGCACTTTGAAGAGTTTCAACCCAAACACGGGCAGAGCCATCAAAAATAGGCAGTTCTACACCATTGGTCTCGATTAGAATGTTGTCAATACCTAAACCATAAACGGCAGCTAGAAGATGTTCAGTTGTTGATATACGCACACCATTCTTAACAAGATTGGTTCCACGTTCAGTATCTGCTACGTAATCAACAAGAGCCTCGATAACTGGTTTTTCTTCCAGATCTATTCTGGTAAACTTATATCCATGATTTTCTGGCGCAGGCCTGAAAGTAACTGTAACTTCCTGACCCGTATGAAGCCCATTCCCTGAAACTGTAACAGGCTGCGCGATAGTTTTTTGTTTTTCGCTCATAATCAGTTGGCAAAAGTAGTACAAATTGTTAAATAATCTGCACTATCATTAGAGAATCCAACCCGGAAGGATTGTGTGTATGTTGTCTGTTAGTGTTATTTCGTAAAGGTAGCTCTTTCAAGTTCCCTTAATCTTTTCTCTAATTCGGGAAGTTGCTTAAACACCACATATGCCCTCTGGTAAGCATGGGCATCGATAGCAGGAGCTCCCATTATAACAGCTCCCTTTGTTTTCACTGAACTAGCTACCCCAGATTGTGCAGCCATCTTAACCTCATCGGCTATCTTCAAATGGCCTGCAATTCCAACCTGACCTCCAAACATACAATTCGCGCCAATATGGGTAGAACCGCTTATTCCGGTCTGTGCAGCTATAACAGTGTTGTTTCCAATCTCAACATTATGGGCAACCTGAATAAGGTTATCAAGTTTAACCCCTCTTTTAATGACAGTGCTTCCTAAAGTGGCTCGGTCAATACAGGTATTTGCTCCAATCTCAACCCAGTCTTCAATAACCACATTACCAATTTGAGCTACCTTTTTAAAGGTATCACCCTGCTGGGGAGCAAAACCAAAACCATCAGCACCAATGACCGTTCCACTATGAACCGTACAATTATTACCAATAACCGTATCAGAATAGATCTTTACTCCCGCATAGATCGTAGTGTTATCGCCAATAATTGTGTTATCACCAATATAAGCCTGTGGATAGATCTTTACATTATTACCCAGTTTAACATAGTCACCAATAACAGAAAATTCGCCAACATAAATATCCTCTCCAACCACAGCAGTATCAGAGATATGAGCCAATTTGGAGACCCCTTTTTTATCATTCCTGAGTTTATTATAGAGATCCAATAGCGTTGCAAATGATGCATAAGGATCGGCAACACGAATCAATGTTGAGGCAATCTCTTTCTCAGCAATAAACTTATCACTTACAATCACAATTGAAGCGGCTGTTGTATAAATATATTGGGTATACAACGGATTTGCAAGAAAAGATAAAGTCCCGGGTTTACCCTCTTCGATCTTAGAGAGTTGTGACACCTTAATTTCAGGATCTCCTTCAACGGTTCCCGATAATAATGCGGCTATCTGCTGTGCTGAAAATTCCATCTAATGCTTCATTTTAAAAGTGCAATGTTACGAAGATTTTTCTTGGTACTCAATTTGCTTTTTATCGAAACAATTATATCGATTTTGTTATAAAGCCCATTTAAAAGTCATCATCACACTTAAATTATCAATGGTCTTAGGAAGACTATAAGGACCAAACCGCCAAGCTCCTCCCAAGCCAAGATTATATAACTTAAGATTTAGGAGGTTGTTAATGTTTAGACCAGCTTCATAATACCCCAACGAGGGTGACCTAAAATCTGTACCAAGATGATATTCCTTATTCTTTATATCTCCCCAGAGTGCATTGAAATAGACCTCAGGACGAGGATTAAAGTGCTTGCTCTTAAATAATAAGCCTTCAAAATCATGAATAAAGAATAAAGCAGCATATCTATCAGAGTAAAACTCATTCATTCGCATTGTAGAAAAACTTTTAGGTGCAAAAAGCGTGAAATTACCCGAAGCAGCAACTGCATTATAGATTGATCCTAATGGTAATGACCCTGACGCATAACCACCATTAATATCAATTCTGGTCTTACCAATAAATTTAGTGTAAAAGCTCCTGCTCACAGCCACGTCTATTTTGTCATATGCGAATTCTCCACCTAACAAATTATCAAAACCTTTTGTATAGTTTACCCAAACTATAGGATAATCTGAACCCATTGAGTGAAAACTTCTAACCGTTCTAAAGAACTTCTCCCGGTAGGCAAATCTGAAACCTACCTCAACTTCTGTCTGATGGAATGTGCCAGACTTCAAATCTTTTCCATTCTTCAGATAGGCATACTCAGAAAAGGGCTCTCGGGTCATGGTAGTCAAACCCGCCCTAAAATGGAAATGACGAAGAGCTCTTAAGCTGGTCCATAAGGTATTACTCTGAACGTAATCCATTCTATTTATTTGAAGATCTCGGAAGTAAGCGGGATCACTTAATGAGACATCATTGAGTGGTAGTTTAGTACTTCCACTCTCAATCACATCATGTTGAAACTGATAGCCAGCTTTCCAATTAGTCAAACGATGAATTGTCAGAGATACACCTCCGCTGTATTTGACCTCTTTATCTTTTAAACCATATGCCAATGCTCCATTAAAAGAAAACCTTCTTGATAGTTTCTCATTGGTTTCGACGCCTGCACCAAATCTAAAACCTTCAAAGTTATTAAACTTAACAAACTGGTTTAAAGGCAAATCAAACCAACCCCATGGGATCTTTCCATTCATGAGTGTCTCCGCAATCTTGGCAGTTCGCTGGAAATTCTCTTTTTCACCTATTGAGTCAATAAAACGGTATGTTTCCTGATTTTTAAGTGACAACGAATCCGTTCTGTTCTTATTCCAGAACGCTTCATCACGTGACCCAGCTCTCGGATCCACATCGGTTCCCAGCATCGAGAATGTACCACTTGGAAAGTTCTTTCCTATGACCACTTTATCAATATAGGTTCTTCCTTTCGCAACAACATAAATTTGTCTCTTTGATGGTCCTTTCCCTGCTTGGACAACCATATTCTTAAAGTAGATATCGGTGTTCAATTGAAGAGGAAACCAATGAACCGAGTCAGGCTTTGAGTATTTCTGTTGAATCCTGATCATCATTCCACCAGAGGAGACATAAGGCTCCGCTATGACATTACTAACGGCCCATCCATCTGTCGTGATGTAGAGGACGCCTTTCAATCCATCGAAATGAGTATCTTTCCAAGGCCTAAAAGAGATGACAAAAGTAGAATCATGCCCTTGGTAAGTCGTATCCTCTATTTGATAAAAATAACGACCAAGACTCCCTTCTGTAAGCGGATTAACATAACTCTTATCTCCAATCTTAAAGATGTCTTTATAGAAAGTTGTGGTTTGAAGTTGTGAAAGCACAAAGACAAAGACCGGATCTTTTAATCCAGACATGCGAGTTGCAGTTAGCTTATTGACGTCTCTGTCAGGAGGCATGAAACTACGTTCAATTACATTCTCAATAAGGAAGAGATCACGCTTAGCAAAAAATTCCTTCATCTTACGCACGGAGGTATCCTCGGCCACAGTATCCTTACTGATAAGCGAGTCTGCCACCAAAGCATTCTTCTTCTCAGTAGTATCCTGGTCTACTGTAAAAATCATCTTTTCGTAAGCAGTATATTTGAAACCCTCTAGTTTCTCATAGTTATTCTTATCTCTAAAGGCAATTGCTTTTTTAAGAATTCTATTGGCCGGATTCTCTGTGGGTAATATCTCAACCTCCTTTAATTCTACGGCTCTTCTATTCATTTTCAATTGAAGATTAGCACTCTTACCTTCAACCTTAAAGGTCAATCTATCATAACCAACATAACTTAATCGCAGAATATTTATAGGTTGGTTTGAACTAAAGTTAAATTTTCCATCTATATCAGTTGAACCGCCTCGCGATGAGTTATTGATTTGAATATTGACAAAAGCTAAAGGTTCACCAGTCTTACTGTCTGAAACAACACCACTCACCGAATACTGGCCATGAAGGGTTGCCCCTAAGAGAACGAATAAAAGAACCGCAAAAAGGTTTTTCATTATTATAATTCTTAGTGATTGATCTGAGCCGCAAAGTAATCTTCAAGGTCACGCAGAGTTTGATCAGTAGTATTGATATCATGCACTACTGCTCCTCTTTCTAAAACTACAATGCGCTTGCTTACCTCTGTAACATGATTCAAATCATGAGAACTTATTAACATAGTAACCTCATTCTCCTCTTGCTCCTGCTTCAGCATCTGTTTTAGTCTGATCTGCGAACTTGGATCAAGATTGGTAAAGGGCTCATCTAAAATCAGAATAGCAGGATGAGTCATCATTGCAGCAGCTATACCAACCTTCTTCTGATTTCCCTTCGACAAATCACGGATATACTTCTTCTTTCCTATGATCTCGTCATTAAAGAAATCATTAAATCGCTCATAAAACAGATTCAGATCACCATCTGACATCTTGTTAAGTGAAGCTACAAACTTAAAATACTCTTCAGGAGTTAAAAAATCTATGAGGAATCCCTCATCAAGATATGATCCTGTATAGGCTTTCCATAGCTCAGACCCTTTAACATTGATCCCATTGGATAGCACCGAACCGGTTGTCGAGGTGATTAAATCGAGAACTAAACGGAATAGAGTGGTTTTTCCTGCTCCGTTATTTCCAACAAGGCCAAAACTCTCACCTTTTGATATAGTTAATTGTTGTATATCAAGAACCTTGGTATTATTATACGCCTTCGAGAGTTGTTCTATTTTTAAAATATCGTTCTGAAAAGAAATATTTGATGATAACATGTTTATACAGTTTAAAAGATTGATTTACCAATGAACTACTTAATGAAAAAAACTTAGCTTGCCTGTCGGAAACCCTCTGCCAGTGCATATTTTCTTTCGATAAAGAATGCTGCAATCTTTCTAAGAATGAAGGGCCTGAAGAGAATTCCCAAAATACCTAAGACCGCGATTATTACTAGTCCTGTGACATGCATTCCAAAAAATGAAAAAGGCGCTACAACCAAGATTGGAAGTCCCATTACAGGAATAATTATAAGGAAATGTTTAGCCCCGACACCCTGATAATTCATCATATGGCCTTGGCTTAGTTCCACTTTCTTAGTATTATATGCAGCTAAGAAGAGATAGATATAGATTGAAACCCCAAGATTATAGATAAAAGTTGCCAGATTTATCAACAGTAGATGCTTACCCATTAAAACATAAGGCGTAGTAAGAATAAATGAGATTACAGTAGGAATGGCTAGAATCAGATATTTGGCTTTAAAATACTCTTCAAAGTTGATGTTTTTTGTAAGAATAGCATCGAAATAGCTTCCTTCCCAGGCTACTAGAAACTGGCCGTAACTCATCATAAATCCACCAGAAATAAAGACCCCAACAAAGGTCAGCCAACCGTATGACTCTTTGTACATAGGGTTAGGATAAAAGAAGAAACCATATAACAGGAAAAGAGGGATTAGATAGAGGACGGTCTTTGTTCTCTTATTTCTAAAAATCAGACTGATCTCAAGAAGTATGAGTTCACCAATTTTACCATACTTTCTCAGTCCCTCAAACTTCTCTGTACTAATTCCTTTATCGGCTTTCTTTGTCGTCCCTTCAAGCGTTAAACGTGAAGACATCTCTATTACATTATAGTAGAACAACAAAACCGGAACCAGTATAAACAAAATTGAAATTGCCGGATAATCAATTGGTAAGGCAAATATAAATGAAGAAAGGTCTCTTACAGGCACTACCTTAAAGTAATCGCCTATACCTAATAGAATGAGAACCCCAAATGCAACGGCTACTAACCATGTTCTCTCAACTAACCAACGCTTCAGTAAAAAAGTCTTAAGATTTACTGCTACTAACATGGCAATAACAGAAAGCAGCCAGGGGAAAGCACTGACTCCCGGAAAACTACTATAGACATTAATAAAAAACGGGATAACAATGATTAGCGGAAACAGGTTTAAAAAACTCAACATAGTCTGTAAAAGAACAACAGAACTAAGTTTTTTACGGCTAATCGGAAGCAATAAAAAAGGTTTTGCCGACATCTCAGGCATCTTCTGTATCAAAAAACGGAACAGGAGATCAACCACCAAATAGTAAAGCAACCAGGAACCAAATGCTTTAATCACATCAACTCCTTCTATTTCTAAAGCCTCGCCTATTACCCGATCAATGAAGAGGCCCAACAAAAGGAACACAAACACAAAGTAGAGTATAAAAATACCTAAAATGATGTTCAAGAAAACATTCCTTTGCCATAACGAGCTTCGCAATGATCTTTTCCATTCAATAACGAACAAATCTTTTATCATATCAGTCACTTTTTGAAAACACTACATAGCAACGATTGTGCTAATCTATATATTTGATTGATTTTCTAATATTTAGTACTCACCATAGGGAATAGATTCCACCAATTGTCAATGCTGATTGTTCAATTCCGTACGATTCACTGTCCGAGTATGTAACCCCATCAGTTAAACAATGATTGATATCCATCTATCATTGAAGTTTAGGGTTATCCCTGTGTCTTGTTGCATCACGTTGACTCTTCTTTTGAAGGCTTTTCTGTAGTGCATCAGTAAGATCAACGCCTGTTTGATTAGCCAGACAGATCAAAACAAAAAATACATCAGCCATCTCTTCAGCTAATTTATCCTCTGACTCACCTTTCTTAAAAGATTGATCTCCATATTTGCGAGCGATAATACGGGCAAGTTCTCCAACCTCCTCAGTCAACAATGCCAGATTGGTCAATTCGCTGAAATATCTTACCCCTACACTCTTGATCCACTCATCAACGGTATTTTGTGCTTCAGCTATAGTCATTCTAAGTGCCATTTTAAACAAAAGTAGTTTCTTTAAATTAAAATATCGTAATCAGCTGGCAATGCATGGCTAAAATAATAACTTTGCAACCACCCTTGAGAAGACCAATTTATACAGTTTCAACGCATATCTAACAATAATCTGACTTTCTATGACGGAATTAAAGACTCAACCAACCGGCAATTCTGTTTCAGAATTCATCTCCAATCAACCCGATGAACAACGTCGCACTGATTGTGAAAAGCTCAACCAAATATTCTCAGAGGTCACCGGCTACGATCCGGTAATCTGGGGTGGCTCAATTATTGGCTATGGGCACTATCACTATAAATATGAAAGTGGCAGACAAGGCGACTGGTTTACTGTTGGTTTTTCACCCCGAAAACAAAACATTACAATTTACTTTATGACCGGTATCGAAAAGCTTGCACCCTCTTTAAAGTCTTTGGGGAAGCATAAAACCGGAACCTCTTGTGTTTATATTAATAAGCTTTCAGATATTAAAGAGGCTGTTTTACGTGATATGATAAAACAGACTATTGATAGCGCCGCTAATCACTGATATCCTGCAATCTTCTTGGAACAGTCATTGAAATAGTTTCAGATCAGCTAAAACTATGCATAAAATGCAGTAGAATCTGCCCCTCTCTCATTCCTCGAAATATCACCGAAAACGATTACATTTGTACTTCCCTACCTTAAACTATTTATAATAAATCTCATATAAAATTAATTATGAACAACGCTCATTATCATTTTGAGATGCCCCAGAATGAGAGGGTATTATCATATGCTCCGGGAACAGAGGAGCGTCGCCTTTTAAAAGAGGAATTGACTCGTCAAACCAACCAGAAAATTGAGATCCCTCTAATCATTGGAGGAAAAGAGATTAAGACTGGAAAGACAGTTGATGTAGTTATGCCTCACAACCATAAACATGTCTTAGCTGTAGCTCATATAGCCGGTGAAGCAGAAATCAACATGGCTATTGAGGCAGCTATGGAGGCAAGAAAAGCTTGGTCAACACGCTCATGGCACGATAGATCAGCCATCATGCTAAGAGCAGCTGATCTGCTAAGAACAAAATATCGCTATGTTATCAATGCTGCTACCATGCTTGGTCAAAGCAAGACCCCGCATCAAGCCGAGATTGACTCAGCATGTGAAACTATTGACTTTTTGACCTTTAATAGCTATTTCGCATCAAAGATCTACTCTGATCAACCCATCAGTGAGCCTTCTCACCTAAACATGTTAGAGTATCGCCCACTTGAAGGATTCGTCTTTGCTGTATCTCCTTTCAACTTTACATCAATAGCTGCAAACCTTAACGCCAGCCCTGTTTTAATGGGTAATGTTACTGTTTGGAAGCCTGCCACGACGGCTCTCCTCTCTAACTACTACCTGATGAAAGTCTTTGAAGAGGCTGGTTTACCTGCAGGTGTTATCAACTTCGTACCATCACAAGGAAGCACAATTGGTCGTATTGTTTTAGGTCATAAGGATATGGCCGGTATTCACTTTACCGGATCAACCGGCACCTTCAATCATCTTTGGCGCTCAGCCGGTGAGAACCTTACCCGTTACCGCGGTTACCCCAAGCTCGTCGGTGAGACTGGTGGTAAGGACTTTGTTTTCGTCCATAAGTCAGCTCAGGTTGATCAGGTTGCTGTAGCACTAGTAAGAGGCTCTTTTGAATTCCAGGGTCAGAAATGTTCTGCCGCTTCAAGAGCTTATATCCCTGAATCTATGTGGCCGGGTGTTGAAGCTAGAATGAAAGAGATGTTGGCAACCATCAAACAAGGTGATGTTGCTGATTTCGGTAACTTCGTTAATGCGGTAATTGATAATGCTTCTTTTGAAAACATCATTAAATACATTGAAGCAGCAAAGAATACTCCCGATGCAGAGATCGTAATTGGTGGCAAATATGATAAGAGCGTAGGGTATTTCATTGAGCCCACTGTCATTAAAGCTAATAACCCTCACTTTATCTCTATCGAAGAGGAGATCTTTGGCCCTGTTCTCACGGTTTATGTTTATCCTGATGAAAAATACGAAGAGACACTACATCTTTGTGATGAAACCTCTCCTTATGCTCTAACTGGTGCAATATTCTCAACTTGCCGTGCCGCTGTTGATAAAGCCCATGAAATCTTAAGATATGCTGCCGGTAATTTCTATATCAACGATAAACCAACGGGGGCCGTTGTCGGACAACAACCTTTTGGTGGAGCACGTGGTTCAGGTACTAATGATAAAGCCGGTTCTTTGCTCAACCTGATTCGTTGGACTAGTCCCAGAACTGTCAAAGAGACTTATAACCCACCTACAGACTACAGATATCCTTTCTTAAAAGCAGAATAGTTCTTTAAGCAAGAGATATTTTCTCTAAACCCGGTGCCTTTGTGAACAAAGAGCACCGGGTTTTTCTTTATTAGGGTAAATATTTGTAAAGTGTATTCAATATGAGTTATCCATACAGCGAAAAACTGCAACAGAGTCTTAAGAACTTAGGTATAGAAAAAGCCCATTCCGGATTAAGCACCGGGAAAAAGTGGCATAACACAAACGGGAAAACAGTTGAGATGATCTCTCCGGCTGACGGTGAATTAATCACAACCATCACTCAAGCCACAAAAGAGGACTACCAACTAATGATGGAAAAGGCACAACAAGCTTTTTTGGAATGGAGGATGATACCTGCTCCGAAAAGAGGCGAGATTGTGCGTCAAATTGGGGAAGAGCTAAGGTTATATAAAGAAGATCTTGGATACCTCGTCTCTTGGGAAATGGGTAAAATTCTTCAGGAAGGAATGGGAGAGGTTCAAGAGATGATTGACATTGCCGATTTCGCAGTAGGTCAGTCGCGACAGCTCTATGGATTAACCATGCATAGTGAACGCTCAAGACACCGGATGTATGAACAATATCATCCTTTAGGAATTGTAGGAGTTGTTAGTGCCTTCAACTTCCCGGTTGCTGTTTGGGCATGGAATGCGATGTTAGCTCTTATTGCCGGAGATGTCGTGGTTTGGAAGCCCTCTGGTAAGGTGATGACATGTGCCATCGCGGTGCACAATATTATGCATAAGGTCTTATCACGGAATAATGCTCCTGATGGTTTATTAAATCTGATTCTCGCTGGATCATCTGAACTAGGTGATGATTTCTTCGCAGATAAGCGGATGCCATTGATTAGCTTCACAGGTTCAACACGTGTTGGTAAAAAGGTAGCCCGCCTGGTAGGAGAACGTCTAGGTCGTTCACTTCTTGAACTTGGAGGTAACAATGCCATTATTATCACGCCATCTGCCGATCTTAAAATGGCCATCAGGGCAACTGTCTTTGGAGCAGCCGGAACAGCAGGACAACGCTGTACCACAACAAGAAGACTTATTATTCACGAAAGCATTTACGATACCTTCAAGGATAGCTTAGCAAAAGCCTATCAACAACTTCAGATTGGACACCCTCTTGAAACAACAACCCACATAGGCCCATTAGTCTCAAAAGCCGCCGTCTCCGACTTCCAACATGCCGTTGGTGAAGCACTAAAATCAGGAGGTAATCTAGTCTTTGGTGGCAATCTCCTTTCAGGTGAAAAATATGCATCTGGTTGTTATGTAACACCAACCATCATCGAAGCTCAAAATGATTTCCCAATAGTTCAAGAAGAGACCTTTGCTCCGATTGTCTACCTGCTCAAATACTCTAATCTTAGTGAAGCATTAGCTATGCACAACGACGTTCCTCAAGGACTATCAAGTGCTATCATGACCAACGATCTTCGTGAATCAGAGACTTTCCTATCGCATGAAGGTTCAGATTGTGGTATTGCCAATGTCAATATCGGCACCTCTGGAGCCGAAATTGGAGGAGCCTTTGGTGGTGAAAAAGAGACCGGCGGCGGAAGAGAATCTGGCTCTGATGCATGGAAAATCTATATGCGTCGTCAGACCAACACAATTAACTACTCGACTGATCTACCCCTTGCTCAAGGTATTCAATTTGATTTTTAGCACCTAGCACCTAGCACCTAGCACCTAGCATCTGGCCGCTGGCTGCTAGCTGCTAGTGGCCAGATGCCATCCTAATCTGTTAATCTTTCCTAAAAGACAGAGTGTAGTATTTACACAATCAAAAAAGGTGTATATTCGCATTCTGACAAAACAGATTGAATCATGAAACGCCATATTCTGATAGCATTCGCTTTAATAGTCTCTCTGTTAGGGGTTAAGGGACAGTCTATTCTATCTCCTGACAAAAAAATTACACTCACCTTCGCACTATCAACGGACGGGGAACCCACCTATACAGTAGTTAAAAATGGAGAGGTGATAATAGAGGAGTCAAGACTTGGATTACTTCTCAAAGGACAGCCATCTCTTGACAAGGGTTTTGTCATTGCTAATAGCGAAACGAATTCAAAAGATGAAACTTGGTCTCCGGTATGGGGGGAAGAGAGTTCAATCAGAGATCAGCATAATGAACTAAAAGTTAACCTAGTACAACCAGGAGAACGAAGCAGAATACTCCAGATAACCTTCAGGGTGTTCAACGATGGAATTGGCTTCAGATATGAGATTCCTGAACAGGCCAATCTGAGAAGCTTTATTGTATCGGATGAGTTGACAACATTTAACCTCCCATTTGACCCAATGACCTTTTGGATCCCGGGTGATTTCAATTCAAACGAATATGTATACAATCACACCCGATTGAGTGCTATTGATGCTAATGTAGGCAAAGTTGAGAATGGCATAGGTGCTAAGACTCTTATAGGAGGAGACTATATACAAAGTCCGGTGATGATGAAAAGTGATGCCGGTTTGTACCTAAGCATCTTTGAGGCTGCCCTATATAACTATCCTGCAATGCATCTGATGGTCGATCGTAAACAACTATCTCTCAAGGCTACGTTAGCACCTGATGCGGTAGGAAATAAAGCCTATCTAATTGCACCGATCACTCTACCATGGAGAACCGTTATCTTTAGCGATAAAGCGACTGACATCTTAGCCTCAAGAATTATTCTCAATCTTAATGAACCCAACAAGATAGCCAATACAGAATGGATCAAACCAATGAAGATGATCGGCATCTGGTGGGAGATGCATGTTGGTCTTAAGAGTTGGAACTACTCTAACGTAAACCAGATTAATCTTAAATCAACTGATTGGACAAAGATGCCACCCAATGGCACTCATGGAGCTACCACGGAGAATACCAAGAAATACATTGATTTCGCAGCAGAAAATGGCATAGATGGAGTACTCGTGGAAGGCTGGAATATTGGCTGGGAAGACTGGGCAGGCAATTGGAAAGAAGATGTCTTTGATTTCATCACACCTTATCCTGATTTCAATGTTAAGGAGATCACAGACTATGCACGCAGCAAAGGGGTAAAAATGATTATGCATCATGAAACAAGCGCTTCGGCAACCAACTATGAGCGTTATGCCGATACCGCTTTCCGTTTCATGAAGCACTTTGGATACCCAGCTGTAAAAACCGGCTACGTTGGATACATCATCCCACGTGGAGAACAACACGATGGTCAATGGATGATCAACCACTACCAACGAATCCTTGAAAAAGCAGCCGGATATAAAATTATGATTGATGCTCATGAGCCAGTAAGACCTACAGGACAATATCGTACATGGCCAAACCTCATGGCATGTGAGGCAGCTCGTGGTAACGAGTTTAACGCATGGAGCACAGGAAACCCACCCAACCATGAGACAGTTCTTGCCTTTACCCGACTTCTTGGTGGACCCATGGATTATACTCCAGGTATCTTTAAAATAAAAAGAAGCTATTATCAACCTAGCCAGACTGAACAACTTCATAGCACGCTTGTTAAACAGTTGGCGCTCTACGTAACAATGTATAGTCCAATGGTAATGGCAGCAGATTTACCAGAAAACTATCGTCAAAGAATGGATGCCTTCCAATTCATAAAAGACGTAAAAACCGATTGGGAGAAAACACTCTATCTTGAAGCTGAACCAGGTGAATATATCACCACTGCCAGAAAGGCAAAAAACAGTAACGAGTGGTTCATAGGCGCAATAACTGGTGAGAATGCAAGAGAAACCAAACTTACACTCAGCTTCCTCCCGGCAGGCTCAACAATGGTAGCTACCATTTACGCCGATGCAAAAGATGCCGACTGGAAAACAAATCCTGAGGCTTATACAATACAAAGCTATCGGGTAGACTCTAAGACTCAACTTAAACTCAAAATGGCCGCCGGAGGAGGAGCCGCTATCTCAATAAGGCCGATTGAGTCAGAAAAAGACAAGAAATTGAAAAAACTTTAGTTTTCATATCATTACCTTGATTGGGGGCCGCTCGAGAGAACGGTCCCTTTCTTTTTTGACTTTGACACAGAGACTCCCAAAATGAAAGGTCAAAATGCTTCATAAATAAATCTGGTAATAAAAGAGATTTTTGGTGTTAATCTCATGACAAAAGCTTAAAGATACTGATCAATGACTCGAGGCTTATACAGCCTGTATCCTTCCCTGCCTTCGACCTCGCTCAGGCAGCGACCCGGTGGTTGAGCGCCGCCTTCGATTCCACTCAGGCAGCGACCCGGTGGTTGAGCGAAGTCGAAACCACTGTATCCATCGTATTTCTCCTGTTCCTCTCTTGTTCTCCTCTTATGCCTCTACCTATAAACTCGTGTAAGATTAGAACAATATAGGTAGAGGATATAGAGAGGATATCAAGAGAGAATAGAGACATAAGAAAACATAAGAGAACATAAGAGAAGCATAAGAGAGATATAAGAGGGATATAAGAGGGATGCTTTAGAGATGCTGAATATCAGATAATTGGAAGCATGGATGTTTGGGGCTGGCAGGAGACTGTTTTTTTATCTTTCTTTTATCAAGCCTCTTCTGAAGGCAGCTACTAGCATCTTTAGTTCACGTATTTGACGCTTAAGTTCTTGTCCGATATCGGTATCTGCAACTCTGATACGGTTATGATGTTGTTCAATCACATGGCGATGAGAGATAATATCATGCTCCTCTTCGATAGCTTTCTGGGTAGTACCAAAGGCGGTGTGTTCAACCAGAACCATGCTATATGAGTTAAAGATCAGGGTATAACCTGCAATACCCGTCTCTTTCTGGTAAGGAATAGAGATACCTCCGTCAATCACCAAAAGTCTTCCACCTGCTTTTACCGGCTTCTCTCCCTTTCCAACCTTTACAGGGGTATGTCCATTGATTATATGCCCTTTATTGGGGTCAAGGTTAAACTCCGTCAGTATCTTTTTGGCTATCTCCTCATTATCTCTTAGTTTATAATATGGGTTTCTGGGTTCGGCATGAGCCTCCTTGTCTTTAATGTAGTAGCGTTCGAAGGTGGTCATTTTGGTTTTTCCAAAGAGAGGGGAAAGGGGGCCACACCAGAGATACCACATATAGTCAAGATCCTTCTTTTTGCCTCCTTTGCCATTGCGATTAAGAAATGCCCTACGAGCAATCCGGTCGAACTGGTCGCATAGTGCTTTCCCATTAACAAGCTTTCCATCAATCCGCATGTCGGTGAATGAGCCATCATCAAGCATGGGGATGCAGCCATGATACATAAGATTGCCATTGAAGGTATAGTACATTCCCCCTTTAGTATAAAGAAACTCAACATGACGTTGTAGCTTTTCGCTGTTCAGGAAGGAGTCTCTTAGTTTAATCATGATTGAGGCCTCTTCTTCAGTCAGTTCAAAAGGATTCTTGGGGTCAATGGTAGGAAATCTGGCATCAGTTAATGGCCACTCTTTACCCTCTATTAAGATGATCCCTTTTTCGTAATCTATCTTGTCGAGAAGGGTGCGATTATCCATTCCGAAGTCAGGATTTCGTAAGATAGCTTGAGCTTCGAGTTTAAACTGAATGATGGATATGGCTTTGTGCATCTGTTTGACCAGTGTGATATTAGCCGATTGGACATCGTTAGGTCCAACGGTTTTAGGGATGAAATCCAGACAAGGATCATTGGCATAGGTCTCCATTGCAAATGTGGCAAGTGGAAGCAGGTTAATACCATAG
>JAJTBW010000064.1 GCA_021286705.1 Sphingobacteriia bacterium | reverse complement strand
AGATAGGAACAATATAGGTAGAGGATATAGAGGGGATATTGAGGGGATGTTGAGGAGATGTTGAGAAGATGTTGAAGAGATGTTGAGAGAGATCATTTAAACACCGAAAACACGTATTGATTTACGCTTTCATTCATGATGCCAATAGGTGAAATCAGAAGCAATATTAACCAACCCAACCTATTTAGCTACTTTTGCACAAAGCAAAAATGAAGAATAATGTCAGCATTTAAAGCATACGATATTCGAGGTGTATTTGGTATCGATTTCAACGAGGCAGATACCTATAGAATGGGAAGAGTAATCCCATCTTTATTTAAAATTGATAAAATATTAATCGGTAGAGATTGCAGAGTATCATCCCCTTTGATTCATAAGAACTTAATAGCAGGACTCACCGACGCAGGAGCAACCGTTTACGATGCAGGATTGTGTACTACTCCTTTGGTATATTGGGGTACCGCTGAATATGACTTTCCGCTCTCAATTATGATTACCGCATCACATAATCCGGCTAACTACAACGGACTAAAAGTCTCTCGAAGCGGTGCTATTCCCGTTGGCTATGATACAGGTTTAAAAGATCTTGAGGATTTGATTAAGAAAGATCTACCTGCCTTATCGGCAATTAAAGGGCAAGTAATAGATTTCGATCAGACAAAACCCTATTTAAAATTCCAACAACAGTATCTGAGCGATCTAAAAGGTCTAAAGCTATCTATTGACTGCTCAAATGGCATGGCAGGGCTCTATATAAGAGACCTTCTCGGAAATGACCCTGTATACCTAAATGAGACCCCCGATGGATCTTTTCCAGCTCATGAGCCTAATCCTCTTGAGATGGAAAACGTACATCAACTCGCTGAGGCTGTAAAAGCAAACCAATCAGACTTAGGAGTAATATTTGATGGTGATGCCGACAGGGTGATGTTTACAGATGAGAAAGGCAACTTTATTCGACCCGACCTGATGATAGCTCTGTTAGGGCACTACTATCTTGAAGAAAAAGGGCTAAAAGGTGCAGTACTTCAAGACATCAGAACATCGAAAGGAGTCAGTAATTACCTGACTAATCTGGGTGCTGAAATGCACATGTGGAGAGTAGGCCGAGCCTATGCCGCTTTAAAATTGAGAGACATCAACGGTATCTTTGGAGGGGAACTTGCTGGCCACTATTATTTCCGTGATTTCAATTTCAGCGATTCAGCAATCATGGCCTGTCTAATAATCCTGAAACTCATAAAACGTTTTAAAGATGAAGGGTTAACCGTTTCTCAGGTAATTAGTCGTATTGACACCTTTGCAAACAGCGGGGAGATAAACTATAAGATAGAGAAGAAAACCGAGGCTATGAATGCCCTTCGTGATCATTTTAATGCAACCGAGACCCCTACCGCATTCCATGATTTCGATGGTTTTAGAATTGAATACCAAAACTGGTGGTTCAACGTTCGCCCCAGCAACACAGAACCCTATCTTCGACTCATTGCTGAAGCCGATTCAAAAGAGCTCCTAGAAAAAAAACTTGCTGAAGCTGAGATAGTCCTGAATCGTTATAAATAAACTTTGAACAATAGCATACTATGCAAAAGAATCGGCCATCAATTTCACAAAAGACCCTGATCTTTTGCATAGTATCCTTTCTTATTACATTTCAGGTAAAGGCTCAGGATGCCATGCTTTACCCCGACTCGCTTAATAAAACGGCAGTCAAAGCGGTTGCCATCACAGGAGCCGCAATTTACGCAGGAGGAATGTTTGGTCTTTACCAGTTATGGTATAAAGACTATCCGCAAAGCAATTTTCACTTTATTAACGATAATGCAGAATGGCTTCAGATGGATAAGATGGGGCATATGACAACTGCCTATTATACATCATATCTATCATCTGAAGCATTAAAACTTACCGGGCTTTCACATCGTAAATCGGATATCTGGGGCAGTATCGCAGGTTTTGGCTTCATGACAGCAATAGAAATACTTGATGGCTACTCTGCCGAATGGGGTGCCTCGCCTGGAGACCTGATAGCCAACACTACTGGTGCAGGACTCTATATTGGCCAGCAACTTTTATGGGGAGAACAGAGAATCTTACTCAAAGCGAGCTATCATAGTACTAAATGGCCAAAACTTAACCCCGAGCAGCTTGGTGCAAATGCATTTCAAAGCATCATAAAAGACTATAACGGACAGACCATTTGGGTTAGTTGCAATATTAACTCTTTTCTAAAATCTGATAACTTTCCGGAGTGGCTCAATATTGCGGTTGGCTACGGAGCAGAGGGAATGATTTTTGCGAATGAGAGCAATCAGGAATATGAACTTACCTCCGAAAAAAGATACCGACAATTTTATCTGTCACTCGACATCGATCTCAATCGGGTAAAGGTCAAATCGAAAACCCTGAAATTGATCCTTAAATCAATCGGATTCATCAAAATACCATTTCCAACACTCGAATATAACACAAAGAACGGACTGAAAGGACATATACTATACTTCTGATATACTGCAAATTAAAAAGAAAACACGCCATCTTTGTTAATAACTCTCTAAAAAGTATTACAAAAAATAGATGAACTTATTGTGAGTATAAGGAAATAGTTTGTAAATTTGCACTCCTTTTTAGAAGATACAGATTAAAGTTATTATACAATGAACAAGCCGGAATTAATCAAATTCGTTGAGTCGCAAGTTGAGCGCAAGGAGTTCCCCGCATTCAGAGCTGGTGATACCATCACTGTGAATTATAAAATTAAAGAAGGAAACAAGGAGCGTATCCAGAGCTTTACTGGCGTTGTAATTCAACGCAGGGGCACCGGCGCCACCGAAACTTTTACCGTTCGTAAAATTTCAAATAACATCGGCGTAGAGAGAATCTTCCCCTTCACCTCACCAAATCTTGACAGCATTGAGATTAACAAGCGTGGTGTTGTTCGCAGAGCACGTATATTCTATCTACGTGGCTTACGCGGTAAAGCAGCTCGTATTAAAGAAAAACGCATGTAATTTATATTACTTTAACGCTTTAAACAGAGGATACCCAATCTTGGTTATCCTCTGTTTTTTTATGCAGTATTCCAAAAAAGAATCAGCTCTGACCCTATTCTTTTCAAAACACTATGCATTTGGCTTAATAATAATCAAAACCTTGCTTCCTGATCTTTACTGAGAAAATATCATATTAGGCACATACCAAAAACCACTCCTGACCTCAACACGGGAATACCATATTATTACCGCCCTTTCTTCCATAATTTGCCCCTTGTCACTCCAAAAAGCCATTTTCGACTTTTTCAATCGATTTTTTTAAAACAGCAGCGGATCTTAAACATCCGATTAAAATGAGTCCACTTTAACAACGACAGTGCGAAAAAAAACTAACTTAGATTAGTAAAAAAACAAAAACCACTAGATACTTTAAGACCTATGGAGATACCTCTTTTAAAGGAGATTTTGGTACTTTTTTCCATTTCAGTAATATTATTATTGCTTCTAAACAGATTTAAAATCCCTTCAGTTGTAGGTTATCTTGTTGCCGGTATTATTGCCGGACCATTTGCATTAGGATTGGTAAAAGATAGTCATCAGATAGAGATCTTAGCAGAGATAGGCATCATTCTACTTCTATTCTCAATAGGCATTGAGTTTAGCTTAAAAACCCTACTGAAGGTTAAATCGATGATCTTCATAGGTGGTACTGTTCAAATAGTATTGACCACCGTTTCAATATCAGCCATTGCCGTTTTATTTGGCGCATCAATAAAAGAAGCTGCCTTTATCGGATTATTAGTTTCCCTTTCTTCAACGGCAATAGTATTAAAAGTTATCCAGGATAACGGAACCGTTGACACGCCACGAGGAAGGATCTCATTGGCTATACTAATTTTACAAGATCTGGCCATTGTTCCATTAATAATCTTTATTCCATTGTTGGCAGGTGAAGATACAAGTAGTACAGCACCCATTTGGTGGCAGATTTTAAGAGTAATATTAGTTATAGTCACAGTTTTTATCTCGGCTCGTTATTTGGTGCCTAAGCTATTGTACCGGGTAGCCGGAACCAGAAATAATGAGATATTTCTATTGGCCGTTTTGGTTTTAGCCTTCAGCGTTGCATTTATAACAAGTCTGACGGGGGTATCATTGGCCTTAGGTGCATTTCTAGCTGGCATGGTTATCTCAGAATCAGACTATAATCATCACACACTTGGCAATATCTTACCACTTATTCTGGTCTTTACCAGTTTCTTTTTCCTTTCAGTCGGAATGCTCTTAGACATTCATTATTTAATTGACCATCTTGCACTGATCATAGGATTAACCTTACTAGTAATAGTAATCAAAAGCACTATGGCATTCTTACCTGTGGTATGGTTAGGCTATCCAGCCAGAATTGCATGGGCATCAGCATTAACCATAAGTCAGGTAGGTGAGTTCTCTTTCATTCTCAGCAAACTTGGTCGAGATTTATCCCTGTTATCCCCTGATCGGTACCAACTCTTTCTAAGTGTCTCTGTTCTTAGTATGGCAAGTTCCCCTCTATTCATTAAGAACGCAAATAAAATAAGTGATATATTGATGATACTTCCCTGGCCGGAACGGTGGGTAACCGGTAGAAAGTCGTCAACGGTTAAAGAGAAGATTGATCTTGAAGATCATATTGTCATAGTTGGTTTTGGGTTAAATGGGACAAATATTGCCAATATCGCTGATGAAATAGCCATTCCAACGGTGATTATAGAGATGAATCCCGAGACCGTCAGACGAGAGCAATTAAAGGGCAGAAAGATCTTTTTAGGAGATGCTACTCAACTTAGCACACTTGAATTAAGTTCAATTGAACATGCACGTGTCCTCGTTTTAACCATTCCACACAGAGGGGGCAATAGAAGGATTGCCGAGATGGCTCGTCAACTGAATCCTCACATCACCATAATAGTAAGAGCCAGATATGTTACAGAGACCAAGCCTCTTAAGCTAAAAGGAGCGAACATCGTTATAACAGAAGAGTTTGAGACATCGGTAGAGTTATTAAGACAGGTCATGCTCAAATATGACATTAATAATGAAACTATTGCATTTAAGCTAAATCAGCTTCGTCAATCATCATTAAAGGCAAGCCACGATTTAGAGCCAACAATTCAAGAAGTAGAGTAATACAAACAAAACATAGTCCTATCTTTTGCGTTATTTAAAAAAGCTCCTCCTCTTATGACAAGACCTGTACCAATTATAAAAATAAGTCTCTGGCTCATTATTCTAGTCATTTCTCAATCATGTATAACCTCTAAGCAGGTACAATTTGAGGCACTCTCACCATCACAGAACGACCCAGGAAGAGATATTAAAACTATAGAACTAATAAATGCGGCGATTAGGCCACCCTCTGACAGTCTGGGTACTTTCTATGGATTTAATCGAAAAATATATTACGATACAACCTATCTTGATACACTCTTTAGTATGGTGACACTCGATGGCTTTGCATCAAAATCAGAGGAGGTAAAAAGATTTAATCTGGTAAGTTCGCCACAACTCTATTTTCATAAGAGACTATCAAGTATGGGAAAACCCCTTCCTGTTGAAGTTATCAGGGGGCTAGTGAGTAGTTCAAAACCGGATGGTGTTATCGTATTAGAAGAGACTGAATCATTTGATCATCTTGACTATGGTGAGTTATATTCAAATTACGTAGTTGCAAGGCATACGCTTTATATCGGCACAAAATGGCGGTTCTATGATCTTGTAAACGACTCTATTCACCCTCAGACAATAATAATTGATACTCTCTATTTTGATGGCGAAGGGAGTAGTGTAGATAATGCGATAAATCAAATTCCAGATAGAGTAAACTCTCTTTCTGATGGATTCTTTAACAACGGGAAAGAGTTTGCTAAACAAATAGTCCCGACGTGGAAGAAGATAAAACGAACCATATTGAGTAATAACGACAATCGGATGGTTAAGGCATCCTATCTTGCATTAGCAGACCGTTGGAGCGAAGCAATTGACATTTGGATGCCATTGACAGAATCACCAAAGAAGAGTCTGGCTGCACTGGCTTGTTACAATATGGCCGTGGCGTCTGAAAGAATCGGTAAGCCTAAAATCGGACTTACCTGGCTACAGAAGTCGATTGCGTTAAAAAGCATAAGTGAAAATCAGCGGTACCTTATCCAATTAAATGAGCAAGTTGCACAAACCGAGCGACTCATGTATCAATTAGGGATTATGCCCGATTAACTGATATAGCAAGTTTAAATGTTTCATAAATAGACTTTCAAAAAAGCGATTTAACCGATAAGGTCATTTAACATCAAGTGGGATTTTGTAAATTTGCATTATCTACACTGCATAAATGGAACAGTACTTAAAACAGCCTCTTTTCAAAGATGCTGCGACGGCCTATCATCAACAAGATTCTCTCATTCAGGTCAGAGAGTATAGTATAAGTTCACATGATACTGTTCAAAATTCAGTAGACTCGACCGGAAAAATCATTGAGCTTGGTCCTGTTGGATCAGAAAGATTCCTTACCCAATTTTATCCAAAACACTCCCTATTCAAAGGGCACCTCTTGCCAGTAAAGAACCAGGAGTATATCTCCTTAAAAAACAGTGGCGAAGATTGGCTTTTCTTAGTAATACTAGGCTTTATTGGCCTTGTAGCAATCTTAAGAACCGTCTATTACAAAAAACTCAGAATAGTTGCCAAGTCAATCTATTCGCAACGACATCTCAGCCAAATTATTCGCGATACTGACACACTCAACCCTGTCATGAAGTTTTATCTTCAGGTGAACTTTCTGGCGATGCTAAGTCTCACCATTCAATATCTGATAACGACAAAGTTCCCGGTGGAAATTAGCTGGCTACCTCATGGTTTTTACCTTTTCATCTCAATTTTCGCAGTTGCGGGCTTAGTTTATCTTGTAAGACTTGGCATTGTAAATTTTTTCGGCCATTTGTTTAAGAAACATGCTTTAAGCGTAAACTACCGATTGAATATACACATCTTCGCTAGTATCAGTGGTATAGTCATGATGCCACTGCTTGTTTTTCTATTTTTCGGGAGTCCCATGATAAAAGAAATCATTATCTATTTATTACTTGGGGGCATCCTATTAGCATGGATTACCCGACTCTTTAAAGCGCTCTTCTTAGGATTTGAGTTCTCTGGGTTCGGAGTAATTTATTTCTTTTTGTATCTTTGCACCCTCGAAATCTTACCATTCACAATATTGTATGTTTTAATGATAAGATTTTGAAAACGAGAATTTACCATCTTTTCCATCCGAGAGTCGAACTAGTAAACTACGGAAAAATTGAAGATCAAACGCATCCTCATTTCACAGCCTGAGCCAGCAGAGGGAGAAAAATCACCCTATGCAATACTGGCCAACAAACATGAAATCCAGATTGATTTCTTTAAATTTTTTAGAATTGAAGGCATTACGCCCCAGGAATTTCGTAAGCAGAAAGTTAACATTCTTGAGCATACGGCAATTGTTTTTAATAGTCGCCATGCAGTAGATCATTTCTTCCAACTTGCCAAAGGCCTGCGCATCGAGATACCTGAAACCATGAAGTATTTCTGCAATAGTGAATCTACTGCACTTTATCTTCAGAAGTATATTCAGTTTCGCAAAAGAAAGATTTCATTTGGGAAGACTACCATTAATGATTTAGTAGATGTCCTTAAAAAGAATAAGAACGAAAAGTTCCTTATTCCCGGATCAGACCTCTCATCGGCTGATGTACCCAGAGTCATTGAAGAACTTGGGATCAGCTACTCGAAAATAATGATCTACAGCACTGTTAATGCTGATTTGCAGAAGATAAACCTTTCTCAATATGACATGTTGGTTCTATTTAGCCCTCAAGGCATAAAGTCATTGATGCAGAACTTCCCTGAATACCAACAGGGAGAAGTGGTCATTGGATGCTTTGGGGCGGCAACTCAGAAAGCGGCTCTGGAATCAGGGCTCAGAGTTGATGTTCCTGCGCCTACTGCCACAGCTCCTAGTATGACAGGTGCAATAGACGATTACCTCTGCTCACTGAATCCATCTCCTAAGAAAAAGGCTGCAAGCTCAAAAAAGAAAACCACTGATACTAAATCTTAAATTGAGTTCTAGTCATCCGTATCTTTTTGTCTGTTGAGATCAGCAAATTAATCATAATGATTTTGTACGGTTGCCCCTTTTATGTAATTTCGGGCAACCGTATTTTTTTTAATACCACCACCCTGCTAAATGAATAGTGACGCATCGAATAAGTTCACCAAAAAGGAACGCATAAACAGCTTGCTTAGGATAGATCTGTTGTTTAAACTCGGTACGTCGTTTTTTGTCTTTCCCCTTCGTATTGTCGTCAATGCTACGCCTTCAGCCTCAGGAGGCGGAGTTTCAATTCTTATTTCGGTATCCAAAAGGTCTCAGAAGAAAGCTGTTAATAGAAATAGAGTTAAAAGACTCATTAGAGAGGCCTATAGAACCCAAAAATCTTCAATCACGCAATATGCCATTCAAAACAACATTGATATTGATATTGCACTTATCTTTACCCAAAAAAGTATCCCTGATTACTCTACAATGGTTCATAAGATAGGCAACGCCCTGCATCTGATACCCTTTAAAATCAAACTTCCAACCGAAATAGAGGCAGTCCCATCTGAAAATAACCCAGAAGATTAAATCTTGTGAGAACAATAATTTTAACTTTCCTTCATTAAAACATTATCCGAAAACTAGCTTTTTATGTTTAAACGTTTCTTAATCCTGATAACCTTAATCTCTCTTCTGCGAACAGCTAACAGCCAAGCAGTAAGTCAAAACTTTGAAATTGCACAGAATACTGAAATCTTCAACCTTATTCTTAAAGAACTCTCAACAAGCTATATCGATAATATTCAACCCGGGAATCTAACCCAGACTGCAATTCTTGCAATGCTTGACCAACTCGATCCTTATACTAATTATATTACGGATAATGACGTCGATGAGTATCGATTCATGACCACTGGTGAATATGGTGGAACTGGCATTCAAACAGCCATTCGTAAGGATACAACAATAGTAATTCACCTTGATCCTGCAGGACCAGCCATTAGGTCAACCCTTAAACCCGGAGATAAAATCCTTAAGATAGATGATATTTCTATTGTTGGAAAAACAGATGAAGAGCTTAATGTGATCTTTAGAGGGCAAGCTGGTACAACAATTAAACTCACTATTGTCAAACCTGGCGAAAAAAAAGAGTCCATTGTTGAAATAACCAGAGCAAATATTAAGGTTAAAAACGTCAGTTATACAGGAATAGTTGGAGACAACACAGGATATATCCGATTAGAAAGGTTTACTCAAAATGCCGGTAAAGAAGTTCAAGACGCCTTACAAAAGATGCTTCAAAAGAACATCAACGGGCTTATACTTGATCTTCGAGGGAATGGGGGGGGGCTGCTGAGCGAGGCCGTTGATATTTGTAACCTCTTTCTGAACCAAAACCAATTAATTGCCTCTACTCGTAGTAGATTTGCAGAGAAAAACTACCAGTATTATACTACAAAACAACCTATTGCACCAAATTTGCCCCTGGTAGTATTGATTGACAGACACAGCGCTAGTGCCTCTGAAATTGTAGCAGGCGCTCTTCAAGATCTGGATAGAGCTGTCATAATTGGCGAGAAATCGTTTGGGAAAGGTTTAGTGCAGAATATCGTTCCATTGGCTTACAACTCTCAATTAAAGCTTACTGTTTCAAAATATCATATCCCATCAGGTAGATGCATTCAGGAGATAGACTATACTCATAAAGATTTAGTTGGTAAAGCTCACCAGATTGCTCCCTCTGAGATAAAGACTTTTACAACGAAGAGCGGTAGAGTTGTTAGTGATGGCCGTGGAATATTCCCCGATCTTACAGACATTAGCAGAAGTGGATCAGCCCTTCTTTACCACCTTTCAAACGACCTTTGTGTTTTCGACTATACAAACTATCTGGTATCAAATGGGACTCGTTTTAACTCAATTAAAGACATTCAGATAACAGATCAGGATATTGAAAAATTCAAACTTTATCTTGGAGATCGATTCTATGACTATCCTACATTAGCCACAGAAATAGCCAGTCAGTTTGATACCCTTGTTAAAGAAAACCCTTCCATAGCCCAAGCAGATAAGCTTCAGCAAGAATTAAAAAACCTTCAACAAAAGCTTAAAGAGGAAGAGTATTTAAAATACAAACAAATCCTTAAATCAATGATAGCTGTTGAGATTGCTTACTTTTTGCTTCCCGAAACTGACGTCATTGAATTAAGCCTCAGGGATGACCCTGATATTTCTTTAGCCACCAGCACCTTATCGAATAAAGACCTAATGGCTTCTGTACTGGACGGGACATGTAAGGATTGCCATAACAAGAAAAAGTAGATTACGGATGGATCTGAGAAAGTATGCATCACACTTTTTTGTTCTGGGTGTTGCTATTACATTGGCCTCACTCCCACTCTCCAAATTCACTATGAGCATCGGCCAAATGATGATGGCTTTTGGTTGGCTTCTTCAGGGGGATTACAAAAATAGAATCGCATTTCTTAAAAATGAGCCGGCAGCATGGGCTCTTATGGGGATTTTTATTTTACATATCCTCTGGCTGGTTAATACCACCGATTTTACGTACGCTTTTAAAGACCTTAGAACAAAACTTCCACTTCTGATTATCCCTTTCATGATGGGAACCTGGCCTCCCCTCTCAAGAAAAGAGAACTCTTTTATTACAATCCTATTCCTGGCAGCCACATTTACAGCCACCCTTTTTACACTTAAGATAGCTCTAATCGATAAACCTATAAACTATCGTGACCTATCTCCTTTTATATCTCATATCCGATTCAGTTTATGTATTCTCGCAGCTACCCTACTTACTATCCATAATGCACTTCAACAACAAAAGACAAGTATCAAACTGATGTTTTTTGGCTTAGCTCTATGGTTTATCATCATGTTGTTTGTCTTACAATCCATGACAGGAGTATCAATTTTCCTGATCATTATATATATCCTCTCAATCCGTTCAATAAGCCGAAGCATCAGAATCAATTACTCTCTAAAAATTATCTTCCTGCTTGTAATACTCGGTTTACCTGCTTTATTCATTACTTGGACAAGTCTTCAAATTAAAGAATATGTAACTCCAGCCAAAGTCGATTTTAATAAAATCAAAGAAGAGAAAACCAATAATGGTAACATCTATCTTCACGACACGGTAAGCTACGGGATTGAAAATGGTCGTTATGTAGGTCTCTATATAAACTATCCGGAGCTGGAAAAGGCATGGAGCAAGAGAAGCACTTTAAGTCTTTCAGGAAAAGATAAATCAAATCAAAACATCACCCCAACACTAATTCGTTTTCTGGCTTCAAAAAACCTGAGAAAAGATAGTGCTGCTGTGATGACACTCTCAAACACTGAGATAAAGTATATTGAAGAAGGTATTGCAGATATCAATTTCGTATCTGGTAATCCCTATAAAACCCAACTTTGGCAGTTTATGTTTGGGTATGCCAAGTACTTACGTTCTAAAGATCCTAGAGAGAGTAGTTTAATGCAGAGAATAGAACTTTGGAAATGCTCAGCCAATATAATTAGCAAGAACTTCTGGACTGGCGTAGGAACTGGTGATATCCCACAAGCTTACACCGATATGCTTAAAGAGATGCACTCTCCTCTGGCCGACAGTCATCTAAGAGCCCATAATCAATATCTCTCCATCTTCTCAGCATTTGGGATTTTTGGCTTTTTATTCTTTATTCTATGTCTGTCTCTACCGATGTGGTATTATAGAAAGTATGGATCATTGGTCAATTACGCTTTTATAGCCATGATTCTACTTAGCATGCTAAATGAGGACACCATAGAAAACCAAGCTGGGGTAACTTTCGTAGCATTAATATGGTCTTTTGTACTTATAATTAATGCAAAAGCAGAGGCCCCACCAATAAAATCAAACAACTGATAACCTAAATTCGGCATACACGATGTACCTTCGTGAAAAAATCTGGTACATGTCAATACGAAAGGATATTATAATTTCGATAGAAGAGTTTAAAAGCCAAACCGAACTTCCTGATCAAGATGCTGATTTATTATCAGCAGCACGTGAAAACGCAAAGAAAGCTTATGCTCCTTATAGTAATTTTCAAGTAGGTGCAGCTGTACTACTTGCTAATGGCCAGATAATTACTGGGAATAATCAAGAAAACGCTGCCTATCCATCAGGACTATGTGCTGAGCGTGTTGCCCTGTTTTATGCTCAGTCAAAATATCCCGATGTCGCCGTTAAAGCTATCGCCGTCACAGCAATCTCCTCTAAGATTGATATTTCTTCGCCCATTCCACCATGTGGCGCATGTCGTCAAGTACTAACAGAGTACGAGAACAGACACCACTCACCAATGAGAGTCATCCTTCAGGGAGAAAGAGGATCGATAGTAACCCTGAATAGTGCTTCCGATTTGCTTCCTCTTAAATTTGATTCTGAGTTTCTTAAATAAAAAAGATCTTAATACGCAGGGTACTAAGATCTCTTATTTTACGTAACCGGGATAGCTACCTGGAATATTCTATTTATAACTTGTAACTCAAGCCAAGTCCCAAAACCTCTTTAAACTGAGTTCTTGGCCCCGATTTGCCATCCTTATCGGTAATGGTTACATTATCATCATATACAAGATTAGCACTGATATTAGCCGAGATATATTTATTAACCTTAAAAATAAGTTGTGTTTCAAAATTTACATCGATATTCTGTGGATCGTTCAGATAGTCGGAAAAGAGTGTCAGTCGGGATTCCATAGCGATATTCTCCATAAGTATAGTTTTATATACCATCTTTATGGTACCTCCAAAGCCAAACAGACTTTTCTCACCATGCTTTACTAAGTTACCCAGTTCATCATATTCCGCTTTTTTAACCCCGAAACTTCCTAAATCTGCAAGTCTCTGATCATTCACCACAGTTAACCGAATTGAGGCAGGCGACATAAATAGTGAAAAATTCGAGTTTGGCATATAATCAAGACCTAGTCCTAAGGTAAGATATGCGGGTGCTAAAAACTTCGAGATAGGTACTGAATCATTTACCTTATAATCAAATCCATCAGTAAACTGTGTTTTAAACTCCCCAAGCGCAGAGAAGAACCAACTATTATGAATCTGATAACCATACTTTGAGGTCAATTCAATTTTATCATCCGTCTTCTTGGTAATCTCACCCTCAGCCTTTGATAATCCATAAGCCAACCGAAGCGAGTTAATCCATGAGTGCTTACCTTTACTATAATTGGCATTAAGATTTAAAAAAGCATTTCCTGCGAACGAACTATTTCCGCCTGCGGCCCAGTTAGAAAGGGCAATCTGATTTAGGCCTACTCCAAACTCTACACCCTTTTTCCAATATGAGGTATCCGATACCTGTCCACTAAGATTTAGGGAAGTGATCATCAGTGCCATGACCATAGATAAAAATAGCTTTCTTTTCATAAAATTCACTTTTGTTTTTGTGTTCATTTGATTTAGCTTAATTGAATTCAACTATAAAGAAAAGCAATACTTGTAAATCATGAATTACAGGTATTGTAATAATTTGTATATGTAGCGACTAACACAGGAGATGAAAACCCATATAGTTTCTAGACTGTTATAAATTCATATAGACCCTGTTTATCAATATCGTACACTGCTTGTAAGTAATACATATACGACACCACTATAACTCATTTTTATGATCGATTGTTCATTATGAATTGGTAATGTGTACCTAATTAGAATTTAAACTTTACCTTTGTACCCTCAAAAAACACCAAAAAATCAATAAATGGACCACAAGTTTAATGGATTCAATTCTAAGCTAATTCATGGTGGAGAACATCATGATGAATTAGGGAGTGCAGTAACCCCCATTTACCAAACATCAACATTCAGATTTAATGATTCTGACCATGGTGCCAGATTATTTGCAGGTGAAGAACAAGGATATATTTATACCCGCATAGGAAATCCCACTATCGTAGATCTGGAAAAGACCATTGCTAATTTAGAACATGGGTTTGGTGGAATAGGTACCTCATCAGGGATGGGAGCAGTTACCACTGTTTATATGGCTCTTCTCGGTCAAGGCGACCACATGATTGGTCACGAAGCAGTTTACGGTCCATCAAGGGTTGTCATGGAATCTCTATTTAAGAAATTTGGTGTAGAAAGCACTTTTTTAGATACTTCTGACATTAAAAATGTAGAAGCTGCCATCAGACCCAATACTAAGCTGATTTATCTGGAGACTCCAGCAAATCCTACGATGGGTATAGCTGACATTAAAGCGATCTCTGAGCTAGCAAAAAAACATAATATCAAAGTTTGTGTAGATAACACATTCTGTAGTCCCTATTTACAAACACCCCTTGACCTCGGTGCAGATGTTGTTCTGCACTCAATGACTAAGTTTATCAATGGTCATGCTGACATAGTAGGTGGTATGATTGTCTGTAAAACAGAAGCAGATTATAAACTAGTTAGAGGAGTTATGGTAAGCATGGGCTGCAATATGGATCCTCATCAAGCCTTCTTAACCCGTCGCGGATTAAAAACACTTGCCATTCGTATAGACCGTGCACAAGAGAATGCTATTAAGGTTGCCGATTTCTTAAATTCTCATCCTAATGTTGAGTGGGTAAAATATCCGGGGCTTCCCTCGCATCCACAATATGAGTTAGCCAAGAAACAGATGAAAGGACCAGGTGCTATGATCTCATTCGAAGTAAAAGGAGGAGTTAGTGCCGGAAAAATTGTTATGAACAATGTTAAACTGGCTCTTCTGGCTGTTTCGTTAGGTGGTATTGAGACCTTAATTCAGCATCCAGCCAGCATGACTCACTCAAAGATGGCTGCCGCAGATAAACTAAAAGCAGGGATAACAGATGGTTTAATAAGACTTTCTGTTGGAATTGAAGATGTAGAAGATATTATCGCTGACCTAGATCAGGCATTAAAATCAATTTAATCTAGAGATTAAGCCCATTTTTACCCAATCTTAATCTTATTAAAAAGCAGCTTGTTAACTCACCAGGTAAACAAGCTGCTCCTTTTTTTATACTAACCATCCTTACTTAGAATCAAAGCATAGATTCATCAACTCTAGCTTTATTTAGAGAAATTCAGCCAAGCACGTGACCAAAAAATAATCTTACGAAGATTCCAAGTAATTGGTTGAGAAAAATTCAAAAACAGCACAGATTTTCAGCAAATTAGAATAACAACATCCTTCACATACCAGATAGTAAAAACCAATCTGATAACATCTTTACAGCATTTTAACCTTAACCAAGCCAGACCTTCTATATTTGCAGTTGGTTTCTATTAATTACCTCAAAATTATCTTGGATATGAAAGTGGGTTCATTGGTAAGATCAGGTCTTATTCTCATGTTATTAGTGGGTACCATGCAGCTCTATTCGCAAAAAGTGGGAGTTGTTATGAGCGGTGGAGGAGCCAAAGGAGCATGCCATATTGGTTTTCTCAAAGCTTTAGAAGAGCACAACATTCCGATAGACTATGTTGCAGGGACTTCAATGGGGGCCATTATTGCGGGTCTTTACGCAGCTGGCTATACCCCTGATGAAATGGCTTATTTCGTAGCCGCTCCCGAATTTCAAGACTGGGCTGATGGTGTAATAAACCCGAACTATATCTACTTCTACAAAAAAGAGGATGCTAATGCAGGTATGGTCAGACTAAACTTTGATTATACCGATTCTTTCAAGGCAAGAATTCCTACAAACTTAGTCTCTCCATTCGAAATGGATTATCAGTTTATGGAAGTATTTGCCTCAGCAAGTGCAGCTGCTGCAGGTAATTTTGACAGTTTGTTCGTCCCTTTTAGATGCATTGCCTCAGATATTTCTCAGAATAAAGCAGCTATCCTTAGAAATGGTGATTTGAGTATGGCTATCCGGGCATCCATGACCTTTCCTTTCTATTTTAAGCCAATAAAGATTGATGGTAAAGTAATGTTTGATGGAGGAATGTACAATAACTTTCCTGCTGATGTAATGTATGAGGATTTCAAGCCAAATGTAATTTTGGGCTGTAAAGCAGCTGGTAATTATGAAGCGCCGAAAGTAGATGACTTAATCTCGCAGCTGGAAAACATGCTAATGCTCAAATCATCTTACGATATCCCGATTGATTCAAGTGTTCTAATTGCGCCTCATATGCCACAAGTAGAGGTCAATGACTTCTCTCATTCCTTAGAATTTGTTGATTCAGGCTATAATTCTACCTCAAAGCAGATTGAGAAAATTGAAAAGCTTATAAAACGTAGAGTTACTTCAGAAGAGCGAGAACTAAAAAGGGCTCATTTTAGGGATAGAAAACCAATGCTCTTCATAGATTCAATAGAGGTCATCGGAGTAAGTGATGAGCAAAAAGAGTATGTCAGACAGATGCTCCTCAATGATAAAAAACCAAAACTTCTGGGTGAAGTCAAAGAAGACTATTTCAGACTTGTATCAGATAAAGAGTTTAGCTCAATATACCCCAGCCTCGTATATAAGCCCAACACCGGAGGGTTCACTCTCAAACTAGATGCTGTACCTGCCGAAAGATTCGAGGCTCAAATCGGAGGAAGTATAATATCAACCGGATCAAATACAGCCTTTCTACAGCTTAAATATCGAGACATACATAAAATAGGAAGGATCGCTCTTGCCAACACCTATATAGGTCGCTATTATAGCTCATTTCACCTAAAAGGGAGAGCCGACTATCCGGGTAAACAACCCTACTTCATCGATATGAATATCACTTACAACAGAATAAACTATTTCAAAAATAACAGTTACTTTATTGAAGATCTCACGCCAAGCTACCTGATAAGATCTGAGACCTATGGCGGCTTTAGCTATGGTATTCCAATAACCAACAGAGGACAGTTAACTGCCGGCCTCGATTTCGGCACTGTATATGATGAATATTACCAAATAAACATATTCAGCAGAGATGATAAAAGTGATGTAACGCGGTTTAACTTTATAATGCCTACTCTAACACTTGAACTTAACTCGGAAAATGAAAAGCAATATGCCAATGCAGGATCTCGTTTTTTTGCCGAGTTCAGATTTGTTAATGGAGTTGAAAAATTTAAATCTGGAACCTATCTTGGCCTGGATGAAAAAGTCACCACAAACCACTCATGGATTCAACTTAACCTTAAGTATTCTAATTATTTTGCCAGTTATAAAAAAATCAAATTTGGATTAACCGGAGAGTTTCAAATTAGCTCACAACCTTTTTTTAGTAATTATACCTCTACACTCCTTTTTCTACCGCAGTATAACCCAATGCCATATGCAGCAACACAATTCCTCCCAGATTATAGAACACCCAGCTTTATGGCATTTGGCTCAAAGAATATCTATCGATTAGCAAAACTGGTTGACCTTAGACTTGAAGGATACATCTATCAACCTCTATACTCTATAACCGGTAAAGATTACTTTACTCCGAAATATGGGAAATTTCTTGAGGGAACTTCGTTTATGGCTAATGGAGGTATAGTTGTAAATACCATCATTGGCCCAATCTCTCTTATGTTTAATTACTTTGATAAAGAGGCTGACAACTTTTCTGTGGTACTAAACATTGGTTATATCCTGTTTAATAAACGACTATTCATTTGATAAACTCAAATTCTAATTCAGCAAAGTTCTAATGCTAATCTTGGATAGACCATCTTAACCATTTTCTAAACATAAAAGTAAAAGGGAACCTTGAAAATGACTTCTTAGGTTCCCTTTTATTTTAATCTAAACCAATTACAATTATCTGTCCTGTGTAACGATGCCGACAAACTGAGCAGGACTTATTCCATCAAAATTCCCGGAAGACATCAGTAGTAGCGCTGAGTTAGTCCAATCTTGCTCCTGCAACCAATCTACTAAATCCACTCGATTCGAAATAACCTTAAGACCGGAGTTACCAAAGCCTGCTCTAATCTCGTCTGTATCCAACATGGAAAGTCTCTTTAATTCAAGAGCATGAGGAGAAAAGAAGACAACCGACTGATCAGCCGAATTCAACGCCCCCTGATATTCAGGCAAGAAGTTTTTATTCAGACTGCTATAGGTATGTAATTCAAAGATAGCAACAACCTTACGACTCGGATACTGCTCACGTACAGCTGCAACCGTTGCCTTTACTTTAGATGGAGAGTGAGCAAAATCCCTGAAAATCACCAAGTCATCCTCATTGTGAACGCACTCTAATCTATTAGAAGCCCCCTTAAACGACCGCATCGCTGAAGAAAACTCATTAATCCCTACCCCAAGTCTTTTACATACTTCCCATGCTCCTTTCAGGTTCGCCAAGTTATGCTTTCCAAAAATCGTTAACGGAATATCTATACCATCTATTATTGCACTGGTTCTACCATTCTTGGTCAGATATTCAGGAACATTATAAGGTACATGTTGGATTCCGGCTCGTTGATTTGCCGCAATCTGCCTTAACTCTTTATCCTCCTCAAAGTATATAAAAGTCCCTCCCGTTTCAATCAGATGATAGAAGGTATTGAACTGAATAACATAATCATCAAAAGTTGGAAAAACATTCATGTGATCCCAGGCAATACCACTTAGAAGCGCTATATGAGGATGATACAAATGAAACTTAGGCCTTGGATCAATAGGAGAGGTTAAATATTCATCGCCTTCAAAGATCATGAAAGGCGCATCATCGGTGAGTTTAACCATCACATCAAACCCATCAACCTTTGCTCCTACCATGTAATCAATATCTATCCCGGCACATTTTGCCACATGCATAATCATTGAGGTAATAGTGGTCTTGCCATGGCTCCCACCTATTACAACTCTGAACTTATCTTTCGAAGCCTCATAGAGATACTCAGGATAACTATAAATCTTAAGCCCCAACTGATGGGCAGCTTCTAACTCTGGATTATCTTTCTTTGCATGCATGCCTACTATGACAGCATCTAAATCGGAGGTTATGCGGCTAGAATCCCATCCCTCTCTCTCCGGTAATAGTCCGAGATTCATAAGTCTGGTTCTTGAAGGCTCAAAAATCTCATCATCAGATCCTGAAACCTGATACCCCTTCTGATGTAATGCTATCGCTAAATTATGCATAGCACTCCCTCCTATTGCAATAAAATGGACTCTCATTGTTTGTCGTTTTACATTTGCAAACCTACAAAAAAAGGAATTGGTGTAAGAGAAGTGACAGGATTTTCCTAATCAGAACTCTTTTTTCTAAACTAATATTATAATCAAACAGATTGTCACCTTTAGCAGCTTTCAGTTGAACTTGCTCCGATTCTCTTTGTTAGTTTTGCATTATAATTGATACGTATGAAAATATTCACCTTAACCCCCGAAAACTGGAAAATGGATGGGGGGCCAGTATTCGGTGTGGTTCCTAAAGCTATCTGGTCAAGAAATATTCCTGTTGACGACAATAACCTTGTAAATACAACATCCAGGCTCCTTCTTGTCGATGACGGTCACCATGTTATTCTTTTCGATACCGGCATGGGCAATAAACAGGATGAAAAATACTTCAAACATAGACACCGCTTTGATGCTCTAGGGTTAGAAACAGCATTAAATAAGATTGGTTACGATTGCTCACAAGTAACCGATGTAGTATTTACCCACTTACATTTCGATCATGTCGGTGGGGCTGTAAAATACAACAAAGACGGAGAACTTGAACTCCTTTTTCCTAATGCCAGGCATTATGTCTCTAAAGCGCAATGGGATTGGGCCATGAATCCCAATAAAAGAGAAGCGGCAAGCTATCTTCCTGAAAACATCATTCCACTTCTTGAAGCTAATGTTTTAAATTTCATAGAAAACACAGACCCTATTTTCCCAAACATTGAACTTCGTCGTGTTGATGGGCATACAATGGGACAACTTTTCCCCATTGTAAAACTTGAGAAAGCTACGCTTGCCTACATTGCCGATTTCATTCCTATGGTAGGAAATATCCCCATTCCTTATATCACAGCCTATGATATTCAACCTCTCCAATCACTTCATGAAAAAGAGAGCTTTCTTGAAGAGGCTGTTGAAAAACAATATATCCTGCTGTTTCAACACGACTATTACAATGAGGCTTGTACACTTCAGAGAACACCTAAAGGTATCACTGTAGATAAAACAGGAACTCTTTCTGAACTTCTAATGCAATTCAATAACTAGCAGAACCTATCCTCGAAACTTAAAGATACTGATCAATGACTTGTTCTTGAAACTTTTCCGCCTCTTTGCCTTCGACTCCGCTCAGGCAGCGACCCGGTGGTTGAGCGAAGT
>JAJTBW010000063.1 GCA_021286705.1 Sphingobacteriia bacterium | reverse complement strand
AGGGTTGGGGGAGAAAGGGAAATAATTAGAATTGGCTTCTTGCGTAGGGGGTTACATCTTGAGTGGCGAAGTCGTTATTAAGATACTTGTAATACCCGCTTATTGCGATCATAGCTGCGTTATCGGTTGTATAGGCGAACTCGGGGATGTAGAGGTTCCATTTATATTTTCTGGCTCTCTCACGAAGTGCATTTCGTAATCCTGAGTTGGCTGAGACACCACCTGCGACGGCAATTTCTTTGATACCGGTCTCTTTTGCTGCTTTAGTGAGTTTATCTAATAAAATCTCAACGATTGTATGTTGTAGTGATGCGCACAGATCGGCTTTGTTATTCTCAATAAATGCTTCGTCCTTCTTTAGCTCATCTCTAAGGAAATATAGGAATGAAGTTTTTAATCCACTAAAGCTGAAGTCCAATTCTTGAATATTAGGCTTAGCAAATTTGAAGGCAGATGCATTACCCTCTTTTGCAAGTTTATCGATAATTGGTCCGCCGGGGTAACCTAGTCCCATGATTTTAGCTGCCTTATCAAAAGCCTCTCCGGCTGCATCATCTATGGTCTGACCGATGATTTGCATCTCAAAATAGCTTTTAACCAAGACTATTTGTGTATGACCTCCTGAGACGGTAAGACATAAGAAGGGGAACTTAGGTGTGGCAATATCGCCCTCTTTGGGTTGGATAAAATGTGCCAGAATATGACCTTGCAGATGGTCTGCTTCAATTAGTGGAATGTTTAATCCTATTGAGAGTGTTTTAGCGAAAGAGATGCCAACAAGTAGGGAGCCTAAAAGACCTGGACCACGAGTAAAAGAGATGGCTTTTAATTGTTGTTTAGTGATTCCAGCTTCGGCCAGTGCCTGATGAACTACCGGTATAATATTCTGTTGATGAGCCCGACTAGCCAATTCAGGAACAACGCCACCAAACTTCTCATGAACTTTTTGGTTGGCAATGATATTGGATAATATTCTGTTGCCGTTTAGGACTGCAGCAGAGGTGTCATCGCAGGAGGATTCAATACCTAGTATGTATAGATTGTCAGACATGACTTATTAGCGTGTAAATAGGATTTAATTACTGCAAAATTAGGAAAAAATACGACCTTTGTAGATTGCCTATCCTGATACACTTAAAACCTGATGTTTATGGCATTTTTAGGTAACTTTAGAAAAAGAAGACGATTACAGCAAAAAGCCCGTAAGGAGCTTAGAACTGGTTCTAGTTTTCAACAAGTACTTGATGTCCTTGAACAGGAGTTTAGTGTAATTTCAGCGGATGGAGAGAAAGGGTTGTTGTTTCTAACTAACGTAGTTGGTAAGGCAATTGGTCTTGAGGCTTTGCGTAAAGAGCGTATCAGAAGATCTATTCTTTTTGTCGTATTATTAATTCTTGCATTAGCCGAGGCAGCAACTGTTCTTCCTCTGATTACGGCAAGTGGGGTTGTTGAGTTAAAGATGCACTATTCTGTGCCTTTTCTTTTTGTTCTTCTTATTTATCCTACTATTTATGTTATACTGGCCGGACTCTCTTTGGGCACTTCCTTTAATTTATATAAATGGATATTACTTATAATGTCTATTGCAATTATTAAGGATCTGCCTGCCGCAACCCTATACTTCAGTCAAGAAAGAGTTATTTTTATAATCATATTAAGCTTAAAGATTGTTTCTCTTATTTTAGCTATTGGAATTGCTATGCGACTAAAACGGGCACAAAAGGCGTTAAAGAACAATGAGAACACGGCTTCACAGGATATACCTGAAACAGTTAAGAAATAAGTAAATCGGAAAGTATTGATTAAAAGATCATCGCAGGTAGCGCTTTGGGTCATTTTTGTGCTTTTGACCATTCATACCCTCGTCTTCTCATTGCTGAGAAGTAATGAGGTGCAGACATGGCTTGGGCATCAACTTGCTGATTGGCTTAGTCAAAAACTAAAGACAGAGGTCTCAATAGGATCCTTAAAAATTGGCTATATGATGGATGTGACATTGAATGATGTCTTTATGGCCGATGATAAAGGGGATACTCTTGGCTGTTTCAAACGTCTTCATCTGGTCCCTTCCCGATTAAGCCCCAATGCAAAACGTATTAAGATTGCTCTTCTTGAGCTTGATTCGGCCTCCTTCTTTCTACAGAAGCACAAGGGAAGTGAAAAGTTTAATTATGATTTTATTGTTAAAGCATTTAGCTCAGGGAAATCGGTTAGCGATACCTCCTCTCGCTTCGTATTCGCTCCTGATGGTTGGCGAATCAGGGTTGATCAGATAAATCTGAGTCATTCTAGCTTTAAGTATTTCGATCAGAATACTCCTATTAAACCCAAAGGAATGGATTATGACTGCATCGAGATTCGTAAGATTAATCTAAATGCCTCATCTCTCGTGATGTATAGTGATACTATTGAGGGAAATATTATTTCACTTAGTGGTCGTGAGAGGTCAGGATTAGAACTTGATCATTTGCAGGGCAATGTCGCAGTGTCATCGCTGGGTGCACGTGTTTCGGAGCTTCGACTCAAGACTCCAAAATCTGATCTGGATGTTGATTTTACATTGACATACTCTGGCTGGACAGATTATTACGATTTTATACAAAAGGTTCATACCGATGGATATGCCCGCTGGTCTACTATTAACCTTGAAGAACTCTCTCCTTTCTCTGATGCATTAGAGGGGATGGATTTGGAACTTAGCTTTGCTGGTGCTGTCAGTGGTACCGTTGATAATCTTAAAGGAGATCCTTTCTCTGTTACCTTTGGTGAGGCAAGTCGCCTTGATGGTGCAATCTCTATGATGGGGCTTCCCAATATTGAGGAGACATTTATTCGTTTGAAATTTAATGAATTTGTTACCAGTGCCGATGACATTAAAGGAATTAACCTTGGTCAATGGGGTTATGTAGGCACCATGGTCGATATTCCTGAACCCATAGATAGGCTTGGTTATATTAGTATCAATGGTAACTTCACAGGGTTTTGGTACGATTTTGTTGCCGATGCCACCTTCACTACCAGGTATGGCTCAATGGTGACTGATATCCTTCTTCGCCAGGATGAAGCCCATAAGTTTGCCTATGGGGGGCACTTAAGCACTTGGGCTCTCGATTTGGGAAAGATCTTGGATAACTCATTGCTTGGGCCACTTACGATGTCAGCTGATGTTGAGGGATACGGGGTCTCTCTTTCAGATGCACTGGTTGACCTTAAAAGTCAGGTAAAGGAAGTTGGTATCAGTGGCTATTCCTATAAGAATATTGATATTACAGGCCAATTAAGTAATGGTCGTGCCGGGGGAATACTTGGTATTGACGACCCTAATATTAAACTCGCTTTTAATGGAAGCGTTAACCTTGCTGAGAAGATTCCCGAATATAACTTCTTCCTCTCGGTTAAAGATGCCTTCCTCAACAGGCTTAAACTAACCAATAGAGCCGATTCAATGATGAATGTCAGCTTTATGGTCTCGTCTGATGTGAAGGCATCAAGACTTGATGACCTTAGTGGGAATATTGGGTTGGATAGTTTGGTTTATAAGGAAAACGGGAGTACTTACCTGTTAAGGGGTCTGAATATGATAACCACTTTTGATTCCTTAACTGGACGGAATGTTAAGATAAGATCTGATTTTGTTGATGCAGATGTAAAAGGCAATTTCTCGTTTGACCATATAGGGCAATCTTTTTTTGCTTTCGCTAATAATTATCTGGCTAACCTGAAAAATCAGAATATTGATACCACTAAGCTTTTATCAGGACAGACAATCGGTTTTTCCATAAAGCTAAAAAATCTTGACGCTATCACCTCACTGTTCATGCCTTCAGTGAAAATTGCACATAACTCTCTTGTAGAGGGTAAGTTTGACTCAGATAAAGGACAATTCTTTCTTCAGACCAACTCTCCAGGAATCTCACTGGGATCCATTCGTCTGGAAGATTGGTACCTTAAAGGGCTAACTCAGCTTGATCGTGTTGTTCTTGTTACCGGTGCCCGTCGTACTATTCTTATGGAAAACCAAAATGACTCCACTCTTTTAGGTTTGGATAGTCTTAATTTTATTGCCAATATTGCAAATGATAGTATTTGGTTCTCAACTAAATGGAATGACTTTAGTAATCTAAATGAGAGTACCGGCTCTCTTTCCGGTTTTGTCTCATTCTATCAATATCCTGCTCTATTAGGGAAAATCACGGATTCTAAGATTCATCTTGCAAAAACTGATTGGAGTTTCTTACCACAGAATGAGGTTCTTTTTGACTCTGCAGGTATTCATTTCTCCAACTTCGGGGCTAGTGCTCCCGGCCAGGCTTTTAAAGTTGATGGTACCCTTTCTGAGGATTCAACTAAGCTACTCTCTTTCTATTTTAGTCAGTTTGACCTGGCGAATTTTAATGAATTGCTTGAAGGTTATGATATGACTCTTCGGGGTAAACTTGATGGACAAGCTGATCTGACCGGATTACTTGGTAACCTCATGATGACGGCTAAACTTGAGATTCCCTCTTTGGTTGTCAATAATGAACAATTAGGTGATCTTAAACTGGTCTCAAATTATTCGAATGAAACAAGAGCCATAGATGTCGATGCCTCATCTCGCTTAAAAGGGGAGGGGTATGATTACAATCCTCTGACCTTAAAGGGCAGATATTTCCCGTTCGATGATAAGAGAAATTTTGATCTTCTCGCAACGGTTAATAATGTAAGTCTTCGGATTTTAAATCCTTTTCTGAAAGACTATGTGTCTGATATTGCCGGCTTTGTTTCTACTCGTATCAATATTGAAGGGACAAACGAGAAGCCGGAGTTATCAGGTACAGTGAAATTCCTTAGATCAGAGTTTCGGGTAAATTACCTGAATACCCGATACTCTTTCGCTGATGAAATTAAGATATATCCTGATAAAATTGTAGTTCCTGCGCTTACCCTAAATGACACTCTTGGCAGACGGGCTGTCTTAACCGGCTTTATCTCGCATAAGAGCTTTAAGGATATCTTCCTCGATTTGAACCTGACTCAGGATCGCTTTACAGTTCTCTCGACAGAGCCTCATCATAACCGACTATTTTATGGTGATATAATCGTCTCGGGAGATATGAAATTGAAAGGGCCTCTTTCGAATATGCAGATTCAGGCTAAGACTTCTCTAGAGAAGGGTACAAATATTAATATTCCTATGAGTTCCTCCGTCTCGGTGGCTGAGAATGACTTTATAGTCTTTTTAAATCAAAATACAAACGAGGAGGCTCATCTTCCGGCTCAGGGGTATACTGTCGGTTTAAACGGTTTTAATGTTAATGTAGATCTAACGTTTAAGCCTGAAGCTCTGGTCAATATTGATCTTCCATACCAAAGTGGTTCTATTGAGAGCAAAGGTGCCGGTAATGTTAATTTTACCATAAACTCTCATGGAGATATGGGTGTTACCGGTGATTACGAAATCACAAATGGGACATTCCTGTTCAAGTTTAGAAATCTCTTTACTCGTCAACTAGAGATTCGGAAGGGTAGCAAAATCAGGTTTATCGGCGATCCTCTCTCGTCAGAAATTGACCTTCGCGCTGTTTACCATAACAGGACAACCCTTAATGGTCTTGGCCTTTCGCTTGATTCAACCATATTACAGACCCGGATCCCTGTCAATAGCGTTATCAGCCTTAGCAACCGTTTGATTGACCCGAAAATTGCATTTAGTATTGAGTTTCCCAAAATAGATAATGATATTAAACAGATGATCTTCTCGAAGCTTGATACCCTTAATGAGGTGGTTATGACGCAGCAGATTCTTTCTCTACTGGTCTTGAATAGCTTTAGCTTTGATCTGGGTAACTCTTCACTGGCTAGCTCAATTAGTGTAAGCTCTTTTGAACTATTATCAAATCAGGTGAATAAACTGATCTCTCAACTGACACCAGGTCTTGGCATTGGCGTTAATTACCGCCCTAGCGATGATGTCTCTGCCCAAGAGTTGGAGGTGGCACTTAATGCTCAACTGTTTGACGACCGACTTACCATTGATGGAAATCTTGGGGTTAGAAATAATCAGGCTCAAAAGAATCAGAGTCAATTGGTCGGAGATGTCATGCTTATGTGGAAGCTTAAGAAAGATGGTAACTTCTATGCCAGAGCATTCAATAGGTCGAATAGCCTTGACCTTCTCTATAACTCTTCACAGTATACCCAAGGGATTGGCTTATCCTATCGTAAGGAGTTCAACAACTGGAAGGAGTTCTTCTTAAAACCAAAAGCTATCGTTTTACTTCCTGATTCTTTAGCGATTCCTGAAAGATAGCCTTTGGTTATAAATCCGGATATGATTCTGAATATGATTCAGATTGTAATTCTAGCTGTTTTTTGAAATGAATCCCGGTTATTATTTTGATTAGCCAGAGTTCTTTAGTTTCTAGGTAAATCGTGCATGATTTTAAAGACGAGTTCACGAACCAGATCACCTGCAACGACAGATTCGTTTCCGAGTCCTTTGCTTTTTAAATCATACTCTCTTAAGAGAGAGAAGACCTCTTTTACTTTGTGAAGAGGGTAAAGGCCGACTGCGTCGTAGTATTCCTTTGTGAAGGCATAGGGTATTCCTAAGTCGGTGGTGAGTGCCTGAGCCCCTTTTTTCTCGGCTAGGTTAGCATGAGTGAGTAGGATTCGGGTAAAGTGTTGGTTTAATGCCCCAATGGTTAGTACGATTGGGTTATCTCCGGGGTTAGCAGCAAAGTAGTTTACGATCTGGTTGGCTTTTATCGGGTTCTTGGTGCTTATGGCTTTGTTAAGCTCAAAGACGTTAAAGTCTTTACTAATCCCTATGTTTTGTTCAATGAGGTTTTCGTCAATCTGGGCCCCTGGGTTAAGGTTTATTAGGAGTTTACCTATCTCGTTAGTTACCCTCTGTAGGTCAGAACCTATACTCTCGGCTAGTAGCATACAGGCTTGAGGAGTAATTGAATATCCTCTGTTTTTGAGATAGTTTCTGATCCATTCAGGTATTTGGTTGTCATAGAGCCTTTTTGATTCAAAGACTACGCCCGCTTTAGAGATAGCTTTAACCCAAGATCTTCTGGAGTCAGCCTTCTTGTGTTTATGAGCCATGATCAGTATACCATAAGCAGAGGGCTTATTAATATAGAGTTCCAGCTCCTCTATTTTCTTCATATCCTGAGCCTCTCTGATGATGACAACCATGTATCGACCGATCATTGGTGCCCGTCTTATGGCATTGATCACCTCGTTTGCCGACGCATCTCGTCCATAAAAAATGACTTGGTCGAACTCTTTTTCAGTATCAGTGAGTATAGTGTTTTCCAGAGCGTTGGCAATTTCATCAATAAAGTAGGCCTCTTCGCCATGAAGGAGATACAGGGGTTTAAAGCTCCTGTTATTTATGTCAGTTAGTATCTGTTCGTATGACATAGGGCAATCGTTTAAGTAGGGATATAAAGGATATGGACGGTAACGACTTACAGGCAAATAGATTTGCTAATCGAGGTCAAATTTCAGATGGCGAACAGTCTGCCCGTTATTGATTAGCTGGTGTAATGATCCGATACCAATTCTAATGTGATTTTCAACAAAAGACTCATCCACCTTTTTATCGCTGGCTTCTGTTTTAACACCATCGGGTACCATCGGTTGATCGCTGACCAGGAGTAGAGCTCCAGTTGGGATGTGATTAGCAAAGCCTACGGTGAACAAGGTGGCGGTCTCCATATCTATGGCCATAGCTCTGATAGATCTAAGATAGTCTTTAAACTTATCATCATGCTCCCAGACCCTTCTGTTAGTTGTGTAGACAGTTCCAGTCCAGTAATCCAGGTTATTATCTCTTATAGTGGTGGAAACGGCTTTTTGGAGGGCGAAAGCGGGTAAGGCAGGCACTTCAGCCGGGAGGTAGTCATTAGAGGTTCCATCGCCTCTGATTGCTGCGATAGGAAGTATTAAATCTCCCAGATTGTTTTTCTTCTTTAATCCGCCACATTTTCCCAGGAAGAGGATGGCTTTAGGTTTTATACTTGTAAGAAGGTCGATAATGGTTGCAGCATTGGCGCTACCCATTCCGAAGTTGATAATGGTAATGTTATCGCATGTAGCGCTTGACATACTACGGTCAAGACCCATAACAGGAACTTTGTGCCATTGTGCAAAGAGGTCGATGTAGCGCTGGAAGTTAGTAAGAAGAATATACTCTCCAAATTGGTCAAGTGGCATACCGGTATATCGTGGAAGCCAGTTTTCAACTATCTCTTTCTTGGTCTTCATGTGATATTATCATTTTATTAGCTGTCTGAAAGAATTTAACCGTTTAAACCAGTGCTCTGTTCATGGGTTTCTTCAATCGTTGACAGCATAAGCCTTTGTAACTTAAAATTAACCGTTATTTAGGTTAGATTTCTGTCCGAAGAAGATCTACTGTTTCGGATCAATGTAGTAAAGTAGGCTGGTCAAACTGTTTACCTTGACACAGTAAGCAAAGGTAGGCTATTTTTTGTAAATTATCTGATTACCTTTGCACTCGTAACCAATGAATATGGAATCGCTTAACCTTCCTGCGGCAAACTTGAGTTTTTCTGAGAGCAATGGAAAGATCACTGTTTTTGATCCTCTGCGAAAGAGGTGGGTGGCTTATACACCTGAGGAGAGTGTCAGGCAGCATGTAATTAGCTTTCTCATCTATTCTTTGGGTTATTCGTCAGGTCTTCTTGGGGTTGAGCAGCAGATTAAAGTAAACAGGAGGTTGTTTAGGACTGACCTGGTTGCATGGACAAGTGCTGGAGAGCCATGGTTACTTATTGAATGTAAAGCTCCTGATGTAGCACTTACCCCTGATGTTCTGGAACAGGCCGTGCGTTACAATATCACTCTTAAAGCGTCATACCTCGCTATTACTAATGGAATTAAGCACCACGTTTTTTCTATCGATACCATCAAAGGAATTTCAATATGTGAAGGATGGCCTATGCCTCCGGTATGAAATGAAAGTTGTTTAAGAAATAAAACCATTAACGAACCGTATGAATAAACGTCTACTTTCGCTCTATGGAGCTTTGATTTTCTCATTACTTTGTTTTTCTAATGGTCTCATTGCTCAAACCGGCAGTGAGACACCAGTATCAATCAGTATTCATGGTTTTGCAAGAGCCGATGTTGCATGGGATAGCCGTCAGGTTGTCGAGGCTAGAGAGGGCTTTTTAGTGTTTTATCCTCAGAAACCTAAGTTAGATGCTCAGGGGAATGATATTAATGCCACTCCTGGTTTTAACTCTTGGGCAATGACTTCAAGAGTAAATTTAAAGGCAACTGGCCCCAAGGTTTTGGGTGCTACTGCTATAGCATTTGTCGAGGGTGATTTTACTGGCCCCTCAAATACTGAGAATAATGCATTCCGGTTAAGGCATGCTTATGTGTCGTTGGCTTGGGAAAAGTTCTCAATCTTAGCCGGACAATATTGGAATCCAATGGATGTTCCCGAGATGCTTCCCAAGGTATTGGCTCTTAATACGGGTGCTCCTTTTAGATCTTTTACCCGTAGCCCAATGGTGAAGGCCGAATACAAGATCGGTGGAGGTAAGTTCATTGCTGCTATTTACACCCAACGAGATTACCAGTCATCAGGTCCCTCAGGTGCCAGTAGCAACTATTTAAGAACTTCAGGTCTCCCTAACTTTCATCTGCAATATCAGTACAACAACGGAGCATTAATTATGGGTGCCGGAGTTGATTATAAAGCTATTAGACCCAGAATGACCTCTGACAGTCTTTTAATTGATGATAATAAGGTCAGTTCAGTCTCTGCCCTGGCATACATTGGTTATTCTAAAGGCAAGTTTGGTATTAAAGGGCAAGCCATGCTTGGTCAGAATCTGAGTGATCATCTGATGTTAGGTGGTTATGCTGTCACCTCAGTTGATCCTAAAACAGATATCAGAGAGTATGTGAATATGAATAATCTGAGTGGGTGGATTGATTGCAATTATCGCATAAGCAGTGCTATCAATTTAGGCCTATTTGCCGGTTATGTTAAAAACCTGGGTACAGAAAAAGATGTTGTTGGGGCATTCTATGGTAGGGGAGATGACATTGAGACTCTTTACCGTATTTCGCCAAGGTGTGAGTGGGTATATGGTCCGGTACAGTTTATAACTGAAGTAGAATATACGGCAGCTGCATTTGGAAAGCCTGATAACCGTTATAAGTTCGATCAGACAGAGACAACGGGTAATATTAGGGTTCAAACAGCGTTACTCTATAACTTCTAGTATTAACCGGATTGGTGAGATCACTTTTTGAATCAGTCTGAAATGAGTGTATAAAGTATCTCAAAAGTGATTCATTTTCGTTTGTGCATTTGAATCATAAGTAAAAATAATTAACTTTGCCCGTGATTTAAACCCGTAAAACCATGAAAACCGTTATTAAAGTCCTCCTTGCGGTCATCATACTCGTGCTGAGCTATGCTATCTATGAAAGCATCATGAAACCTGTTCGTTTTGACAGGGAAAAAAGCTTAAGATACGAAGGCGTTGTTCAAGCTCTTAAAGACATTCGCGATGCTGAGCGTCTTTTCCGTCAGCATAACAAGCGTTATACAGCTAACTGGGATTCGCTTGTTAATTATATGAAAACAGGTACTATCCCTGTAGTAAAGATGATTCCTGATCCTAAGGATACCACCTTTACCCGTTCTATCAGCGATACCATCGGTCGCGTCGCTATCCTTGACTCATTATTTGGGAAAAGAACAAACTTCGATATCAATAACCTTTCTGTAATCCCCGGGTCTAATGGACAAAAGTTCGAGTTAGAATGCGGTAAGATTGACAAGGGTGGTCTTAAGGTTGATGTATTTGAAGCCCGTGCTCATAATGATGTTATTCTTGAAGGTTTAGATTCTCAGTTAATCAGAAACCTGAACAAGGGTCTAGAAGATATTAACCGTTTCCCCGGTTTAAAGGTTGGTTCAATGCTTGAAGTTACCACCGACGGTAACTGGGAGTAGTTGATAGTTACGAAATTTATCAGAGATGCCTGTTGAGCTAATCGTACAACATAGTCATTTTGACAAAGGATTTGATCCCGGGCAACCTCAACGTTATCATGTATCCATCCTGCTTATGCAGGATGGATATTCTTTTTCTATCGCTGACAATGCTCAGAATGGAAAGATGGTCGGACTTGAGTGGTATCGTGTCCAACAAACGGGTACTCCTATAGGCGATGAGGCTATACGACAATTGATCGGTGACTCTTTAAGGAAGAATAATTTCTTAACTGGTTATCTTCATAAAAGAACCATTTTTATAGACTCCCGACAAACAACTCTGGTGCCTGAAGCTCTTATGCAAGCCGGCGATGAGAGAATGTTCTATGGGTTTAACCATCCTATTTCCAATTCTGTGGTGGTTCTCTCTGATCATATCTCTGCCGCTGGAGCTAACAACCTCTTCGGTATTGATAGCCAATACCTGAAGTTTATTGATGATCTCTTTGGTTCCTCCTCCGTTCATCACGCCTCCTCTGTCCTCCTCGAAGTTCTGCTGAACCAGTTTAAGAATCAGCAACTAGACGATAAAATCTTCGTTCATATTCGGCCTACCTGGTTTGAAGTAGTCTATATCAAAAACAAACAACTTCAACTCTTCAATAGCTTCGAGTATAAAAGTCGTGAGGATCTTATCTATTACCTTCTCTTTGTAATGGATCAAATGGGATTGAACCCCGAAGCTACCGAGGCTGTTCTACTGGGCGAGATTGAACGAGAAAGCCAAGTCTTTGAAGTACTCTACCGGTATATCAGACATATCGGTTTTGGTCGTAGAATTCCCTCTATAAGCTATAGTTATGTCTTTGATGAACTACCCGGTCATCAGCATTTTACTATCCTTAATTCACATCTCTGTGAGTTGTGATCTATCCCGGGTAAACGCTTTATTCATTCCTAATCTTTTTCATCGTGCGCATCATTCGAGGAACTCGTCGGGGTAAGAAACTTAACCCCCCTCAAGGCCTGCCCGTCAGACCTACTACTGATATGGCAAAGGAAAGCCTTTTTAATATCATTGAAAACTACTACGACCTCGATGGTATCTCGGTCTTAGACCTCTTCTCAGGAACCGGCTCTATCTCTTATGAGTTTGCGTCTCGTGGTGCCGCAGCAGTTCTTTCTGTCGAAGTAAATCAGAAGGCTTCAGAGTATATTAGATTAACAGCTAATCAACTCGACTTCCAGCAACTAAGTGTTATAAGAGGTGATGTCTTTCACTACCTCAAAGGAGCGACTCGTAAATTCGATCTGATCTTTGCTGACCCTCCTTATGATCTTGCCGAAGGAGCTTTGGTACCTGATATGGTCTTTGATAGGCAACTCCTGAATCCCGATGGAATGCTGATCCTTGAACACTCCATCGCCGTTGATTATAGTTCTCACCCTAACTTCTTTAGCGAAAGAAAATATGGGAAAGTGCATTTCTCTTTTTTCTCTGCTGAGCCGCAATCTGAAGAAGAGACGGAAGATGACTCATTAGGTCAATAGTTTATTAGCCTCCAGATTAAAGGTGAGGTAGTATCTCCCGACATATTATCCAGCTTAACTTAGCGATTTTAAGATCTGTCTGGTAGCCTATCTAAAGGTTCTTCTTCTTGGTTCCTTTGGTCTGGTAAGGGATTCTAGTTTGTTTTCGAGATCAGGGCCAGGCTCAGGAGCAGGAAATTGTACTATACGACCTTCACTATCGATTATTGCGTACAACGGAAGCGATTTTATTTGCCAGTGTTTAATAAATTGAGGGTCTCTTCCCCCGTTTACTCTGATCACTTGCTGAGTTTGGATTTGCATTTTAGGATCAGCGGTAATATCAAGATCAACAATGATAATTCTTCCAGGCCAATATGATTTCTTTTGCCATTCGGTCATGTAGAGTGATTGAGTCTGGCAGGTATTACAGAGTTGGTGGTTAAAAATCAGATAGACTGGCTTGCCTAAAAGAGAATCGGGATAGCTATTGTAGCCGGGAATAGGCGAGGGTGCCAGAGAGCCTTGTTTTACACGACTTGAAGACTTTAGAATATTGAGGGCTAATCTACGATGGGAGGTGAAGTCTGATGTAGAGGATAGCTGTGTTAATATCCTTTCCCAATTACTTGATTGAACTCCGTTTATTTGCTCTTTAGCCGATAGTAAAATCACCAATTCTCGTACAATCTCGTCTTTTAGGAATGGATCTTTTCCGAGTGTGTCATCAAGAGCAGTGAGGTTGTCGGGTTGACTCAATGCTAAATTGATAGCCTTTTGAGAGAAGTAATTGTTACTACTTATTGTGAGGTAATTATCGAAAAGGAGTCTGAACAGATCCCACCAACCCGGGTTATCCAGCTTTGGTCTTTCTGAGAAGAGTGATTTGAGTGCATCGGTTCTGTTCCATATCCCTGAGGTATAGGCGAGCGTTCCCAATCTATGGTGGATATAAAGACCTCTGTAGGATATCGTATCGTAGGTTTGTTCTTTTTTCTGCTGATTTATGAAGTGGAGTGCAGGTGTATAATCTCGTTGTCTGTAGATCTTTCTGAAGGCGGTATCAAGAAATGCTGCATACCGTTGTTCAAAATCTCGTATTGGCTTATCAAAGAAAAGCGAGTCATCCTGAATTGGCCACAACCCGATAGGTTGGTTTAGTGCCCAGGCTTCAACTCCTTGAATTTGCTTGTTAAAGTTGCCCGTCAGTTTAAGTGGTTGCCCCGGAATAACCGTAAATTCATCACGTTGAAGCATTACCTCAAGTACAACTGTCTGGACACCCGTTGTATCAAAATGGAACGAGAAATCACCTTTAGGATCAATTGTTTCGGTGGCAATGAGCCTCTCGTTTCGGGTTAAAGGATCCTCAATTAAAAACAAAGAGATATTTAAGCCATTTGCACCTGTAAGGCAACCGGATATTGATATGCCTTTCTGTGCAGATAGCCTACAGGTTATAAGGAGAAGGAGTATTAGAATTGTTTTAGCTCGCATTCTGCTTTTTACTGAAAACGATTAAAACCATCTTTTATTTTTATAGACGTGGTGGTTAGATCCCTTTTAGATTGTAGATACACAACCCCGCCACTATTCTATCCATTTGGTTGAGAAGCAATAGAGTTATGTTGATCTATCGTTTTTGTGAAGTGAGATCGCTAATGTCTAAACCGGGAGGAAGAAACTCTTTAGGATCACCACCATGGCTTATTATCTCACGTACTATGCTGGATGAGATAAAGCTATGTTGAGGCTCGGTTAAGAAGAATATCGTTTCAACATCTGTTAGAAGCTTTCGGTTGACCTGAGCCACACTCCTCTCAAATTCAAAATCGGCTGAGGTTCTCAATCCTCTGATAAGATAACGAGCCTCCACTTTTTTACAGAAATCTACGGTAAGGCCTGTGTAACTTTGAACCTCTATGATAGCATGGTCAACAAAGAGTTTGCTAATCAGCGCGATTCTATCTTCAATAGGAAAGAAACCAGCCTTCTCACGGTTATAACCGATTGCGATTATGATTTTATCAAAGAGGGGTAACGCTCTATTGATAATGCTGTAATGCCCTATAGTAATAGGGTCGAATGATCCCGGAAATACAGCAAGTTTTGACATGGTTTAGCCTTTAAATTTACCCAGGGTGGTTATCCCTCCAGTTACTTTCTCATTTAAAGAGACAGCAATTTCTGCGTCTAATGGGAGGTAATGATCAACCCGGCTTCCAAATTTGATGAAGCCCATCTCAGTACATTGGGAAGCCTGTTGATTCTGAGTTGCATTACAAACAATTCTGCGGGCTAGTGCACCGGCTATTTGTCTGAACATAACATCTCCATGGTTATTTTTAACCACCACTGTTGTCCTTTCGTTATCTGTTGAGGACTTTGGGTGCCAAGCTACAAGAAATTTACCCGGATGATATTTCTGGTAAACCACTGTTCCCGAAATGGGAAACCAGTTGATATGTACATTGTTTACCGACATAAAAACAGATACAAGCTTCCGTTTGCCCTGGAAATACTCATTCTCTTCAACCTCTTCTATGGCAACGACTGTCCCATCAGCGCAACTTAGAATGGCGTCAGGATTCTGTTCAAACTGTCTATATGGTACTCTAAAGAATCTTAGAATAAAGATCAAAAAGGAAAGTATAGGGAGAAGTAGAAGTAGACGAAGCCAGATTTGAAGATTAGTAAACATGACCAACGTGCTCAGCACAATAGAGATGGAGGCGGCAATCGTAATTGTTGTGTTTCCTTCTTTGTGTAATTTCATCGCTTTAGGGATCAGAGACTTTTAGTATATGAGGATAATGCAAAAATAGTAGAAAGGAGCAGCTAGAATCATAGCATCAAAACGATCTAATATACCGCCATGGCCGGGAAGAATATTGCCACTGTCTTTGATTCCTGCTGATCGTTTCAATAACGATTCAGTAAGGTCGCCAAAGGTACCAAAAATAACGGTAATTGAAGCTAGTAATAACCAGTGTGGGGTTGAAAATAGCCCTATGGTAGCTTTCAAAACAACGGTAAACGCAAGTGTCATTATCAAACCGCCTATCCAACCTTCCCATGATTTCTTTGGACTAATACGCTCAAATAGTCTATGTTTCCCGAACATTATGCCAAAGAGGTAGGCAAAGGTATCATTAGCCCAGATCAGGATAAAGAGCGACATAAGTAACCATGGTTCTCCCTCCCAGAGTCCGCCGCCTGTAGGAATCCTAACGGCTAAAGCGAAAGGTACCACCGCATAAACCAATGTAAAGAAGGCTCTACCCAATTCATTGAGGGTATCTTCTCTTACCAGCCAAAGTGCCGAAACCAACATTAGAAATGCACTCATAGCTATCAGAGGGGGAACCCACTCTGTTTGTAATCTCCCTTGTGTCGGAATGGCTATAAGTAAGTAGAGAGCTAATGAAATAAGAAGGAGAACCCTTCTGAAAGGACCTTGCTTAAGCCCCATCAACTTCATTGTCTCGTTAACAGCAAAGAACGTTACTATAAAAAATAGAGCAAATAGCCACCATGATCCAGCGAAAATAGCTCCCGCAACAGCTGAAACTAGTACACTACCGGTAAGCGTTCTGGTAATAAGATTATTCACTATCTCTTTGTCTCAATATAGTCTGAGCCGCCTCCAGATCAGTTGCTGCAACATGCAGCTCAACATCTCCGAAGAAAAACTCAGAGTCACGTTTATTAATGATTGTACACTCTATTTGATGATCTGCTAAAAGCCCTTGTATAAGTTCTGCCTCATAAGGTTGTACGGTAGTGGTAAGGAGAACAAATTCTTTTTCTTCCATTTTATTGCCTTTTAAATTCGATAACGAGACTATTCTCGGTCATCAACAAAGAGTAAATATAACTCTTTCGGCCCATGGGCACCCAAAACCAGTGTCTTTTCTATGTCACCTGTGCGACTAGGCCCTGTTACAAAGGTAACTAAAGAGGGAGGTGTTGTGTACCTTGATTTTAGCTCCTGAAGGGCATTCTTTATCTCGCGAACCACTTGATTGGCATATCCAACTACGATATGAACCTCTGGCATACTATAACCATTTCTGCCTCCGTGAATTCTTGAACTCATAACAATACTGCCTGTCCGTGCAACAAGTTGCTCACATCGTGTAATTGATGCTTTTAATTGAGGTAACTCTTTTGCATCTGCTATTGAGGCAATCTCAGCAGTTCTTAAAATCTCTCTCAAAGCCGGATCAGAACAGAATAAAGGCTCCAGATGGTTGTCCTGTGCTATGGTCGCCAGGTTTTCCATTAGCTCTTCTGTGTTCTCACAGTAAAGGAATTTTCCTCCTTTGTTGGTAAAGGAGTTAGCAAAGAGAACAAGAAGATCCTCCTCTTCAACATTGTAAATAGGCGAATCAAGGTCAAGACCTGAATAGGGATTATCTTTCTTGTTAATTAAAGCATTTCTGATCTTCTTCAGAACTTTTTCTTTTGGCGTGCTCTCGTCCATTCCTACTCTGTTTTACTGAAAATTGCGGCAGGTGCTTAGACTGCCGCAATTTTAAGAATCTTTATTCTGCAGAATTCTTTTCTTCAACCTCTGCTGCACCTTCGGCTTTTTCTTCAGCCTCTGCTGTACTTTCGGCTATTGCCTCAATCGGAGCGGCTGTTCTTAAGATTGGATCAGTTGCTCCAAATGGTCTTGAACCAAAGATCGATTCTACATCTTCACTGAAGATAACCTCCTTCTCAAGAAGTCGCTCAGCCAGTTTGACAACCTTATCTTTGTTTTCAGTTAAGATGGCAACGGCTCTTGAGTAAGACTCTTCTATGAGTTTACTGATCTCCTCATCGATGATTTGAGCGGTGTTCTCACTGTAAGGTTTTTGGAAACTGTATTCCTGACCCGATGAATCGTAATAGGATACATTGCCAAGTTTGTCATTGAGACCGAAGAAGACCACCATGTTATAGGCTTGCTTGGTTACTCTTTCTAGATCGTTTAATGCACCGGTAGAGATCTTGCCAAAGTTAACCTGTTCAGAAGCTCTTCCGCCAAGAGTTGCTGTCATCTCATCAAAGAGTTGCTCTTTGGTGGTTATCTGACGCTCTTCAGGGAGGTACCATGCTGCACCGAGTGCATTACCACGTGGTACAATGGTCACTTTAACTAAAGGATGAGCATATTTAAGCAGCCAACTTACCGCAGCATGCCCGGCTTCATGGAAGGCAATAACCCTCTTTTCCTCAGTCGTAATAATCTTGTTGCGTTTTTCCAATCCACCAATGATACGGTCAATAGCATCCAGAAAATCCTGTCTTTCTACCATCACCTTATTGGTTCTTGCGGCAATCAATGCAGCTTCATTGCAGACATTGGCGATATCGGCACCTGAGAAGCCCGGTGTCTGTTTTGAGAGCAGATCAATATCTACACTCGTTTTATCGAATTTAATGCCCCTTAAATGAACACCAAATATTGCCTTACGCTCTTCAAGGTCGGGTAGTTCTACCTGAATGGTTCTATCAAAACGACCGGCTCTCAGAAGCGCTCTGTCAAGGATATCAGCACGGTTTGTAGCGGCCAGGATGATGACTCCCGAGTTAGTACTAAAGCCATCCATCTCGGTGAGGAGCTGGTTTAGCGTGTTTTCTCTTTCGTCGTTAGAGCCTGTTATTGGGTTTTTCCCTCTGGCACGACCGATAGCATCAATTTCATCGATGAAGATGATACAGGGAGCCTTTTCTTTCGCCTGTTTAAAGAGATCGCGAACACGGCTGGCACCTACACCAACAAACATCTCTACGAAGTCTGAACCCGATAAAGAGAAAAATGGAACCTTAGCCTCGCCGGCAACTGCTTTTGCAAGGAGGGTTTTACCAGTACCCGGAGGGCCTACAAGAAGAGCTCCTTTGGGGATTTTACCACCCAGGTCGGTGTATTTCTTGGGATTCTTCAGGAAGTCGACAATCTCCATGATCTCAATCTTAGCCCCTTCCAGTCCGGCAACATCATTAAAGTTGATGGTCACCATGGTGTCTTTATCGTATAATTGAGCCTTAGATTTTCCGATATTGAATATTTGGCCACCTCCGGAACCACGGTTCATCATTCTCATGATTACGAACCAAAGTCCCAATAAAAGTAGGAGAGGTAACATAATACTCATCACCTCACCACCCCAGTTGCGTTTAGTGATGTAATCAATATAGATTCTTTTCTCTGCCGGTAGTTTCGACTGAGCCTCTTCCACTTTCTTTTCAAAAGTCTCTGCAGAACCAATCTCCAGCTCAAGCTCGGTGACAGGTTTCTTCTTAGAAAACTTGCTTGTCCCTTTTTGCAGACTGTCGGCATTCAGGGTGATACGAGCCAGCTCATTGTTTTCAACAACAATCTTTTTTACATCTCCGCTTTCGAGATGTTTTAAGACTACGCCCCAGGTTGTCTTGGTGCTTTGTTCGTCTGAGCCAAGAAATTGAAAGGCGATAAAAATGACAAAAAGGACACCATAAATCCAATAGAAACTAAATCCACCTTTTCCGCCGGGTTTAAGGGAGCCAAAAACCCCTGGTTTTTTACTGTCCGCTTGGCCGCCTCGTGACGGTTGAGACTCTTCATTAATATTTTTCTCTGCCATAATTACAGATAGTTCTTGTTTTTCTGTGTTAGTTTGTCATGCCGTCGTGTCTTTCAATTTCGGCATCAGCCCACAAATCCTCTAGTCTATAGAACTTTCGCGTGTTTTCCTGAAAGATATGGACAACGACATCACCATAGTCAAGCAAAATCCATTCCGCATTTTCTCTCCCTTCCACTGATCTGACATGAAGGCCCGGATCCATCCTCACCTGATATTCCACCGCATCAGCTATCGCCTCTGCCTGGGGTCTGTTTGTAGCATGACAGATAACAAATGAGTCACAAACCATGTTGCGCATCTTGCTGAAACTGATTGTTACTATATCATAGGCTTTCTTCTCTGCCATTGCGTTAATCACTGCACTAACGATTTCCTGTTCTGTAACAGGGGTTGGGCGCTTTGCCATTCCTTCAGTATTAATTATATTTTACGCAAAAATAAGGATTTATACCCTAAAGTACACTTTACTTTTTAACAATCACATGACGATCTTGTTTATTTACCCCCAAAGCATAGTAATAATTCCCTTTTTGTCTCTGTCGTTATTGATAGAGCAGCCTATTTCAAACATTTTCAACGTTTTTGCTTATTCACCCCGTTCAAATTAGGGGGTGTCATATTACCCGCATCTTACGTAATCACGTAATATTTTATGGCAATCGGTTATCGATATTAATCTAAACCGAAATCGATGTGGTACTTTTGCAGAGTGTAACTATTTTCCTTTTATGACTAGAATTATTGAATCGGTAACTTCAACCAACTCTTTTCTTATCGAGGAGCTCTCGACCGGTAACCGTCCATTGGAAGGCGATCTGTTATTTGCGAAATTTCAAACGGGTGGCCGAGGACAGAGGGGAAATAGCTGGGAAAGCAATAAGGGAGAGAATATTCTCTGCAGTTTTGTTGTTTATCCAACTCAGATCAGCCCGTCTGATCAGTTTATGATTACACTGGCTGTTTCGCTTGGTATCACTGATCATTTGGCGGATATTATTCCTAGTCTCCCCCTTGGAATTAAGTGGCCTAATGATATCTATGTCGGCGAAAAAAAGCTTGGGGGGGTGTTGATTGAAAACTCTTTGATGGGCTCAGGTATCGATTACTCGGTCATAGGTTTTGGTATTAATGTAAATCAGACTCTTTTCCTGAGCGGTGCCCCTAATCCGGTCTCTTTGGCTCAATTAACCGGTAAGGAGTATGATCCTGTTTCTTTAGCTGCTGGAATCAGAGATTCTATCATGAAGCGTTATTATCAGCTTCCAGAACAGCACAAGCAGCTCAAAATGGTATACTATAGCAGATTATTTCGTTTTCAACAGTCGGCAGCGTTTCTCTTTGAGGGTAATAAAATCAGTGCCGCTATCAATGGTATAGATGAGTATGGACGGTTAACGCTTACCACAGATGATGGCAGTGAGTTGGTGGCTGCATTTAAAGAGATTGAGTTTCTTTTTTGAGGTAGATACTTAAGGTAATTTCTTTATAAATTCAAAGATT
>JAJTBW010000273.1 GCA_021286705.1 Sphingobacteriia bacterium | reverse complement strand
GTGTCACTTATCGGGTCGTAAGCCCAAAGATCATTAAGATATTTTACAATGTCATTACTCCTGCCTCCACACACATACCCTGTCCCTCCTATTGCAAAACCGACTGCACCATACCGAGTAAAATCACATAAATCAGCTTTCTGAACCCAAAAACTCTGTGCATTAACATTGAATTCAATAATGCTCAGAAATAAAAGTAATGTTAAACTGATTGTCTTCATAAATCTCTCTTAAAATTTGTGTTAATAAAATGGATAACTATTGATGGGTTGATTGTAATGGCCGGCAGCAACTAAGAAACTTAAGGTTGTTGCCGGCTTATATATGCTAAGTCATTTTTACCAAATATAAAAGGACGTTTTGGTGAGAAATAATGAACTAAGTACATGGCAAAGGTCAATCTTAAAAACTTGTAAAAGATGTCAATGAAAAAGATAATGATATTGAATAACAGATAAATAGAATGATGACACTATTCATTTGTCTGGCTGTGCAAGTCAACATCATGAATAAAAGTACTTATTTTTTTCAAACAATTGATATCTATCACCGATAAAAAGTTATTACTCTAATAAAAATTGATAAATGTGATTGTGATAGTTATCTGGTTCATCTAAGCGATTGGTTTTGTGTGGGTTTTAAACGAGATAGCAGATTCTGGAGAGACTCGATGAGTTGCGTAAATCCCCAATTTTCGTTTCATATCGCTGGTATTATAGCCACCAAACATTTCCCAATCGCCTTTACTTCTAATTCTGGCAAAACCTGTATTGTCAACGCCTCTTTCGTAAATGTTTTTAGAAAGTTCTGTTTCGGTTGCGGCTAATTTCTCTTGAGCTTGCAAACGTTCCATTAATAGGATGCGTTCTTCCAGCTGTTCTTGTTTGCGTGTCTAAATGGCAAAATAACTTTGAGCAAAGACAATTTGCTCCTTCTTTGGGCCTCCGTTTTGAGCTATCAAATAACAGGCATAGCGGGTAAGCATTAAATCGTCTTGCTTGCGTTCTGCCCCAGACCCAATTTTGACCATTTTGGTGACGTCAACGAAATGGTCGGAAACCGCTTCCCCAGAGGTTTCGCAGCTTTGTTTCGCCTTATTGATAGCATTAAGGAAATTACGTCAGTACGAATAACCTAATAGCTCCTGTAATTCACGAGCCAGCCAATACTCTATGCTCTCCTGCTCATAAGTTCTCGTGAAAGATTTGGACGGATTTTGACAGACGCTCTGTAGAGACGCAATTCATCATGTCTCTTATGAGTAGCACTGGTAATAGGTAACAGGATAATGTTCATCTTGATATAAATAGTTAATGAACAAATGCACAATACGATAAGAATAGAATAGAGAAACTCATTCTGCTGCATTCAGCCTTTGATTTAACTTAGTTACCGCCGTAACCGTTACGAGCATAACTAGACAAAGAGCAATGAATATTAATTATCCGACCTATTCAGGTACTAAGTTAGAAAGGTATTTCAAACAGCAGCTTGCAGAAAGTTTCCAATACCGTGCTATTGGCTCATGGTGGGAACCCAAAGGCGATCAGAATGAGATTGATATAGTTGCCTTGAAAATAGAGAGAAATCAGGCTGTCGTAGCCGAAGTAAAACGACAAAAGAAGAATTTCAAACCAGAACTACTGGCCATAAAAAGTGAGCACCTTAAAAAAAAGCTGTTACCTAAATACCAAATCGAGATGATTTGTTTGTCATTAGAGGATATGTAAATCGCTACCATTAAACACTAGTGCCCACTAAAAATTTAAGAATAATTGACCTTGATCATTTTCGGATATTTCATCCACTTTTTCTATTCTTTTGAAGAGTCTTCTGATCGTTGTTTTGTTGTACAGTCTTAATTGCGTGGCGGATGTATTGCAAAATCTTAGAATCTATCTCGCATCGATGTTATTCGATTTTTGTCATGTGTTTATAGTATTTGATAAATTCGTTACTTTGGTGAGTGATATATTGATGCTTTAGCCTGCCGAAATTAAGGTAAGGAGAAAGTAATAAGAATTATACGGAGGAAAATTATTGAATTTCGAACCATTGAATAATTAACAAGGATATGGCTAACGATTTAACAAATTCGGGCATCACCCGCCAAAATATCCTCAATAACAAATACGCTCTCCAGGAGATTCAGAAAGCAGTGGGAATTACTGGTGTATTGTACGAACAGGAATTTCGTTTTACAAAAAAGCAGGTAGCCGACTTCTTTGAAGTAACAGAACGAACTATCGATAATCATTTGGAGAAAAACCAAGAGGAAATCGAAAAAAACGGGTACGTAGTCCTGACTGGTAAATCGCTGATTGACTTTAAAATAGTCTATTCAAAAGTTTTCGATGACGAAACGGATTTCGTTATCAAATCGGTAAGATTGGGTGTATTCAATTTTAGGGCTTTTCTAAACATCGCCATGTTGCTGACAAGCAGCGAAAAAGCAAAAGAATTGCGTAGTGTTATTCTCGACATAGTAATCGACACCATTAATAAACGAACGGGGGGAAGTACTAAATACATCAATCAACGCGATGAGGAATTTGTGGTTAACTTGCTCAAAGGTGAAGATTACCGACGTGAATTTACCGATGCTTTACGCGACTGTGTTGATATGGGCCCTTTTAAATATATGGTGTATACCGATAAGATTTATAACAGCATTTTTAAGGAGAACTCAAAGGAGTACCGGAAAATTTTAAAGTTGGAAGCTAAAGAAAATGTTCGTCATACCATGTATAGTGAGGTGCTTGATATTATTTCGAGTTACGAAATTGGCTTTGCCGACATTTTAAAAAATAAGTCGCTGGAGCTTGGCCGAAAACTCAACGCATTTGAAACTGATATACTGTTTTCAAAATTTGAACAATTAAAGTTATGGGAGCCCCTTCGTGAAAAAGCCCGTATAAAAATGGCAAGCCGCGACATGCTTTTTCCGATGGTAACAAACGATTATCAATAACATTAGGTGTGCAATTTTTATCTTTCAATGGCTATTTGTTTTGTATTGAACGATTCCTACATGAGATGGAAAATATAAGTTACCATTTGGCTGCCGGGCGCATTGAAAAAGAGTTATTGGCCGAGTTAATACATTCCTTTCTTCTAAATGAAGAAGATTTTTGCGAGGAACTCAAATTGAAATTACTTTTATCTATCGATAACCAAGAAATTGGTTTCGATGAAAATGTTTAGTGCCTGATAAAAAAATTAATCTTATTAAGGATTATTATGCCCTCTATCAGTAATCTCTAGGGAACCCAA
>JAJTBW010000062.1 GCA_021286705.1 Sphingobacteriia bacterium | reverse complement strand
ACACCCAAAAGAGTGTTTTTGTATTTTAAGATCATTGTTTATCATTGTAATCTAATATATGCTCAATAAAAGTGTCGAAGTCAGGAAATAACTTCTATGTTGCTTAATTTTAATTGATCTTAAACGATAAAATAAAGAACTCCTCTTTACGGTTGAACATTACTGTAAAGAGGAGCTCTTCATTTTAAATTGAAATCTGTAAACTGCAAATTTCAGAATAAGGAATTATCATAGGTTATCATAGAGCAGATAAAACGACTATTAAGGCTGGAATGACGAATGAAATTACCCGAACCCACTTTATCCAATCTTCTTTGCGGTTAAAATAGAGGATTACAGCGCTAATTGCTATTAAAGACGCTCCAGTGGTAAGTAGGGGCCTGAAGTCGGTTGTAATCGTTCCTAAAGCGACTATATAGAGAATAAATAGGCTAAAGGCATGCCAAAAGATACTCCTCCAGGGTAAAGGTCTTTTCCAAATGATAAAAGGAACTAAAAGGAGTATGGAAGCAGCGATCCAGAGGATGAAAAATCCAAAGACCAGACTCATGTGAGCATTGAAACTTGCTTCACTAGTAATAATCTTTTGGTTTCCTGTAAGGTTAGAAGGACTTGTTACTAATGATTTGTTAATAAAATCTTTGATAGGTTGTGATAGGAAAGGCATGCCAATCACTTGATTTATGTCTGTAAAAAATCCGGCATTTGATCGAGCCTTAATATACTCCTCAGCCATTTGAGGAGTAAACCCCGGGATCTGCATCAGATCAATAGAATCGGCTGTGTTTAAGTTAAAACGGTACCCGTCTGTGATAAAATTATAAGGATATGCAATATCTTTAACCCAACGTACATTGGGTATCTCTACCCAAAGTTCAGTAGCGGTGGCTGGTTTGAAGTCTTGAGCAGAGATCTTTCTCCATGTGTCAACAACATCTGCAGAGTCTTGACGAAAAAGATTATAGTAAGTATTAATAAACCCACCAATGGAGTGGTTATCAACCCCTGCATTGTTCTTCATCTGAATAAAGGTCAGTAAGAATTTAATATTACTATTTGTGAGTGGATCAAGACCCTTTGGATTCCCAATAGCTGTATCGCCGGTAAATAGACTCGCCATAGCCGGATCAATTACAGTATTCCCTACATTTGATTTTAGGAGGATACCAAAGAAATTAGCTACTACACCGCTCGATTCATAAAGTTGGTAGTAATTCCTGATCCCCTGCGGATTTGGTAGAAAGGCAGCATTTCGGTAGTAGGTTGACTTATCACTAAAAACATTTCTTAGCGATCTGGATGGTAACCTTGCCCAATTGTTTTTTACAAAAGTTATAGATTTAGTTCTTTCAACAATAGGAGCCCAGTGTGGCATCAGGAAAGTGTATAGACCAAGTCTGTACATGTGTCTCATATCTCTTTCAAAACCAAACAGGTTTCTCGAAATCTCTCTCTTGTCGGTGTTCATGTTTTCAGCCATTGCCGTTCGGGTGATGGGGTTTGGCTCTGCTTCATGGTTTAAATATCTCCAATAGAGACCATAACCATGGATTAATGCGGTTGAATAGTCGGTTGGAACACTAAAGTAAGGCGTCTTGTTTGAAAATTTGAACGCTGAGATTTGGTGTTCACCTAACATTAAGTTGGCAACGATGCATCCGGTTGCTTCTGAAAATATAAGTTGCGGAGCATCGAGTGAACCACGATCGTTTTCAAATATCTGAGGGTGAATTTTAATATACCAGGCTTCAGGTAATTCTATGATGTTCTTACCATCAGAATAGGTAATACCTTTACCATAAGAGTAGTCAGATGAAGGATCTAATATTACGAAAAGGGGGAGTACCTCATTTCGTTGATGAGTATGCATTAAATAGCGCTGAGCCATCATGTAGATATTTGCCGACTGTGCAGCCCAGCCAGAGCCGAAAAGATGACGGCCGCGTTTAATCTCTTCTGATTGTCGATCTAAGACATGGAAGACCTGTTTTGCTTCTTTCGTATCTCCTTTGGATAAGAAGACTATTTGAGGGCTCTGTTGAGCAAACGAGGAAAAAAGAGTACAAGTAAGAAGAATAGTGATTAGAATGTTTTTCATCTGTACAATGAAATTTGTTGATTCTGAGATTACAAGTTCGGGACTTATTTTGTTGCAAGTTACAAAATTAAGCTATTACCCTTGATGGCTGACGGATTGTAAGTCATGTATGAGTTTTTTAGTTTGTAGATTTAAAAAGGCTCTGTATATTTACGTCTCAAACAGGGAGTAGTATTTAATTAGCTCTTCTGTTTTAAGACTTAACAACACCGTGATTATGGATTATCAGGAATTTTATATTGAAACTGGCAGGTTGCTCTATGCAATTGCGATGGCTGATGGTGAGATTCAAGAGGATGAGAAGAGCAAGATGCTGAACCTCGTGAGAGATACACTTCGTAAACTTGAAAATAGTGTAGATGCATTTGGAACTAGTAATGCTTTTTATACAGAATTTGAACTTGAGAGGTTGATCGATTTTAATGTAGAAAGTGAAGAGTCATTTAATTCGTTCATTGACTATTTAGGACTTAATATCTCAGAGATCACTCCTGATTTAAAAGCGATCATAATCTCGATGGCTGAAGAGGTTGCTGAGGCTTGGGATGGCGTTGTTGCAGAGGAGAATCTATATTTGAACAGACTAAAAGAGGCATTAAAATAGATATCTTTCAGGCAAACAAAAAAGGCTACCCTCTGAATTTTGGGTAGCCTTTTTTTTATGGGATTATTGTCTTTTCTTTTTGCGTCTTTCAGCTTTTTCTGCTGGTTTTCCTGCTGGAACATAATCATCAGCAAAGCGGGCGAAGACTGTTACTCCTCCAAACTCACTACCTGACATCCGCTCTGCTAGTATAGAGGCTGCTCTTTTTTCGATCTCGAAGCGAGTTGATTGTCTATCAATAAAAATATCACCTATTTGGATGCCTCTGTCTCTTAAGTTTTGGTTTATAAGAGAAAGCAGGTTTTTTGTTGAAACACCTTGTCTTGACCCAACATTGATCTCAAGTATTGACATGCCTTTATTGTTCTGACGCTTTGGGCCTCTATCTCTGTCTCTGTCTCTGTCTTGAAAAGATTCTCTGCCTGATCTTCTGTCTCCTCTGTCACCCATTGGTGATCTGCGGTCTCCCTGGCGACCGGGACGGTCTTCGTAGTTTCTGCTCTTTGGAGCAATAGGAGCCAAGTTAATATCTCTGGAGTCAGAATAATGTTCCAGCATGCGATTAAACTCAAGAGCCATAAAACGTCTGATCAGCTCACCATGATCAATCCACTCAAGTTTCCTGATGATCTCTTCCATGAATGAATCAGCCTGTTCGTTGGAAATATCAGCTGTTTCAATTCGAGTAGCAAGATTAAAGAGTTGCTTACGACAAATGGTCATGCCATCTGGAACCTTAATATTAGTTATTTCTCTACCTAAGAATCGAGCTATATCTCTTAATCTGCGCGTCTCACGGGTGTGAATGATGCTTATAGCTGTTCCGGTGGCACCCGCTCTGCCAGTTCTTCCAGTTCTATGGATATAGATTTCAGGGTCATCTGGGAGTTCAAAGTTGATAATGTGAGTTAAACCAGTAACATCAAGTCCTCTGGCTGCAACATCGGTTGCAACTAAAATCTTAAGATGGCCGAGTCTAAAACGATTCATGACATAATCACGCTGAGCCTGTGAGAGGTCTCCATGCAGTGCATCAGCTGAGAAACCGAGTTGCATTAGTTTATCACCAATTGATTTGGTGTCAGTACGTGTTCTACAGAATACGATACCGTAAATGCCAGGGTTAACATCGATCAGCCTTCTGAGTGCTTCAAACTTATCAGAGGCATGAACCATGGTATATTGGTGACTAACATTTTCTGATCCCTTGTTCCTTTCTCCGATTTGAATTTCGTGAGGGTTTTTAAGGTAATTGCCAGATAAAGCCTTTACATCAGGAGGCATTGTTGCAGAAAAAAGAAGTGTCTGCCTTGTCTCTGGTAATTTGTTTATTATCTCTTCCAGTTCGTCGCGGAAGCCCATATTAAGCATCTCATCTGCTTCATCAAGAACTAGCCAACGAATTTGTGATGTATCAATCTTTTTTCTTTTAATAAGGTCAAGCGTTCTTCCTGGAGTACCTGCAATTATAAGTGCACCTCTCTTAAGCGCACCTAATTGCCTTTCAATACTCTCTCCACCATATACTGCAACCACCGGTATCTGCGGTAGGTATTTAGAGTAATCGGCCATGTCGGAAGCAATCTGCATACAAAGTTCACGCGTAGGTGAAAGTACTAAAACTTGAGGCAATCTGTTGTTGCTGTCAATTTTATCAAGTATAGGTAAACCAAAGGCAGCAGTCTTTCCTGTGCCTGTTTGCGCTAAAGCTACAAGGTCTGTAGTGTTTTCTAATAAAAAGGGGATTGTCTGCTGTTGAACGGGAGTAGGCGTAACGAATCCTAATTCTGTAACCGCCCGAATGATCTCGGGACGCAAGCCGGATAGGCTAAAATTTTCCATGTAAAATTAATTATCCTGCAAAGGTACGTTCATTTTATGGGAATTACATCATATGACTGGAATTGTCTTAACTAAACTGAAAAATAAATCACTGATAATGTGTCTTATTATGGCATCTCACCTGATAATGCTTCTTCTCTTTCGGTAAAAGAAACAGGGATGGTGTTTTGTATCCATCCCTGTTCTAATTGATCTAATGTGACAATTGAGCTTAGTGCTTACTCTTGAAATTATACGATAATGAAAGATAGAAATCGCGGCCTCTCTCATAATACCCCTCTGTTCTTGTGTAGTTTAGGTCAAAGATATTATTAACTCCTGCCTCTATCCCTAATCCAAAAAAAGATTGAAACCTTAGACTAAAATCGAGAATTACGAAATCGGGGTTTTTTGTTCCGTATGAGGTGCTATAAGAAGATGCATCATATTCTAAATTCAAAATTGTATGAATTGATTTTATGGGGCTTATATCAAATCCTGAGATGATTTTTCCCTCAGGAATATCTGTAAATCGTAACTCAGGAGTCGTTGTGTTCTCTCTTTTTAAATAGTTATACACGGCCCAAATTGAGAGATAATCAGTAGGATTAAATGTTAATGAGATATCGCCTCCGAAGAATTTTGATTTTCCGGTGTTCTGCATTTGAGCTATTCCTGGCTCAACTTCATTAACATACTGGATTGTATTGTCAAGAAGATGATAAAATAGCGTTGCTTGAAGGTTCAGAGCCTTAGCCGGTGTCCAATTAACCGAAATCTCAGTTTTATAAGCCTCCTCTGATTTTAGATTGACATTCGGAATAGCTTGCCCCATACGGTAACTGTATCGATCTTTCATTGTTGCGAATCTACTTTTTCTGGCAAGAGTTAATGTGGTAACCAGATTATCTACCTTGTAGATTCCTGCAATTTGATAGTTTATGGAGTTGTCATTATTTGCAGGGTACTCTGAAATCTCTTTAGTTTTACTATTATACTCTTCTGCCTTTGCTCCATCCCGGTAGTTAAAGTTGATGCCACCAGTTAATGAGAATGAACTGTTAATTGTGAAATAATCCTCTATTCCAGTTGAAATTGAGTTGTCAATAAAGTGTCTTATCGGCTCTCCAATGTTATTCTCTCTGTGATTTTCGTTTCTGAATTGTGTGGCGAACGTCAATTCATGCTGTTTGAAAAGCATTTTAGTTAGTTGAACTGATCCACCAATGTTTTCATCACGATAGAGACTAGTGAAAGAGGATGCTTTTGTTTGCGTTGTATAAGTATTGTCGTCATAGCTTTTTAACGTGTTGGCCAATTTGTCATAGTAGATGTGAGTGCGCAACGAAAATCCATGCCCTATTTCATCTCTCGCAATGAACCGAATGCCCTCTTTTCTCCATTCAGGCCATTGCCAATATCTAACTTTAATGTTCTTGTCGTTCCCAAGGTAAATTGGATTCCCTTTTTCTCCATCAAGCACATAATAGGCAATGCTAAACTCATTTCGCTCATTAGGGGTGAATCCGATCTTTGCATTAAATGTACTATTGTTCTGCCACGAGTTATCTAACTTGAGATCCTGTTGAACCTTACTTGTTGTGAAATTCTCAGATAAGGAAATGTAATCTCTTTTAGATTTTGAATAGCCAACTTGATAATAAAACTTTTGATATTTCTGACCAACTGAAATGTTTCCATTGTACTCATTTCCTCTGGAAACATAACCGTTTGATGTTATCTCTAATTGATGCTCCGGCTTTGGTGTAACTAAATTTATTGTACCACCAATTGTGTTTGGTCCATATAGAATTGAGGAAAATCCTTTTGATATTTCAATTTTATCCAGTAAACCTATATTAATTCTTGATAAATCCATATATCCATCATAGGATGCCGAAACTGGAATGCCATCAATGAAAACGGGTATACTTCTTAAATCAAAACCTTGTATAGAGATTGCCGATTCATTCCTTGAGCCTGAAAATATCAATGATACTGAAGGTGACTTAGCTAATAGTTTAACTACACTATTTCGATAGTCAGTCTCAATTACCTCCTTTTTGATAGAATGATGCAGAGCCTGCGCAACAATATCTACCTGTCCAAGTAAATAGCCTGATTTTGACTTCGTAGTTGTGTCATGGGTAATCTGTGCATTTCCAGCTAAAAAAGTCAATAGCATGAATAACAGAAATAGTAATCTAGGATTGGTCATTGGATGATGCGTTATGTTTTAATTTGAACAACGCAGCGAAGATAGAAAATATTTAGAAAATTAGATGTGTAAGTTAAATCTTGAAACCATGAGAAAGTAACGGGTATGTAAACGCTACGGATTGTCAGATAAAATGTGTTTTTCAGGTTTTGGATGAAGAGTGACAAATCTCAATCATTGTTCAATATATCTGATTGAGAGATTAGAAATGCCTCAAAGGAGTCGTTTAGTTTTTCAAAGTCGTGAATAGTCTTTAACGCAAAAGGGGTTAACTCTGCGATCCCTCCGTTAAGGCCGCCTCGTTTTAGAATGACCATTGGTTCTGGAGCACAAGTGTTTATTTTTTTTATGTTTTCCCAAGCCTGCCTATATGACATCTCCATTGCCTGGGCCGCCTGCCTAAGCGATCCTAGTTCCTGTATTTTCTTTAAGAGTTCAACTTTTCCTTGTCCTAGAAAAGAGTGTTCGTTGCAATCAAGCCAGATTCGTCCTGATACTTTAAACTTCCAATGGTATGTGTTAGACATGGATTAGTATTTATAAAAGTTAAATTCTACTTTTGTTCTTTATCATAGATTTCAGTATCCTGATAATTCCATACAAATTTAATTCGGAGGCATCTTAATACCTCTGTCAAGTTTAAAAATAGTGTAATTGTGTCAATTCAAAACGGTTTACCTCCAATCTTTTTTGTAATAGGTCGTCCTCGCTCTGGAACAACATTACTTAAAATGCTTTTTGATGCTCATAGTTCGATTTTGATACCCCCTGAGTGTCAATTTATCATTGATCTTTCTTCCAAGTATAGGAATAAGGGAGTGTGGAGTAAGACTGACTTAAAGCAATTAGCGCATGATATATCAAATGTTTGGCGATTTGAGATGTGGAGAATCCCATTTGATGTGCTTGAGCGTACTTTGATGGAATGTGAAGGCGAGGTAAGTTATTCCGACCTTTGCAAGCGGGTATATATGGTGTATAATTCATTGTATCCTAAGGCAGAGTTAAAGCTACTAGGTGATAAAAATCCAGGGTATTCTATTTATAGCAAGCAGCTAATGAAGCTATTTCCAGAGGCGAAGTTTATCTTCATTACAAGAGATTATAGAGATAACTTCGTGTCTATCATGGATGTAAAGTTTGATCTTCCACTGCCATCGCTGGTTGCATGGAAGTGGGTTTATTATTATAACAGAGTAAAAAAAGAAGCTTTAAGGAATCCAAAGAATTACTTTTTCGTCAGATATGAGGATTTAGCTGCTAATCCTTTGGCAACTTTGCCTCCACTCTGTGATTTCCTAGGAATCCAGTTTGAACAGGGCATGCTTGATTTTTATGAAAAGAGGGAAGAATTTACTAGAATGTATCGCCCCGCTATCTTGAAGAATATTCACTCTAATATTGTGAATGAGGTTAATACGTCGCGTGTAGCTGTTTGGAAAACCAGACTCACAGAAAAGCAAGTTAAAATCCTGGACTATGTAGTAGGTGAAGTTGCTGAAGAGGCAGGTTATGAAAGGATTTTTAAAACTCACTCTTTTATGACCAAAATAGCTGCGTTGCCAGGTGTCTTGGTTGCTTCTTTAATCATTGGGGCAACTAAGGTCATTGATCTATTCCCAGCAAAAGTTAGAGAAAACTTGTTAAGTAAAGGACCAAAGGCAGTGGCTTTTTTCGTGCTTTCAATTGTTAATCCGAAAAAACTGAAAGAGATTAAGCAAAAGATAGAATCAAATAAACTGGGATAATGTGTAAATCAAAGAATATCCAGCCACTTCCTGATTAATACCAATTTTAGGTACTAGGCTCCAGATACTAGAGGCTATGTTTTAAAATATCATAGGCATAACGTGCTATCATCAGAATCACAATCACCAGAAAGACTTTCCTAATGAAGATATTGCCCTTCGCAATTGCCATTTTACTACCTGTGATATTTCCAGTAATGTTAAAAATAGCTATCAATAATGCAGGCACAATCAAGAATTGACCATTATGCATATAGACTGTTAATGCCCCAATGTTGGCCACACAGTTTATAACTTTAGCATAAGCGGAGGCATGTAAAAAGTCAAAACCAAGAAGGGTAACGAACCCAAGTACTAAAAAGCTTCCTGTGCCTGGCCCAAAGAAACCATCATAAAAACCAATGCCTATTCCTAATAACGCTCCAAACTGATACTGCCTTATTGCTGAAAGCTGTTTAGTTTGGCTTCCTCCTAGGTCTTTTTTCAGGTAAGTATAGATAGCTATTCCAATTAGAATAAAGAGGATTAGTGGCTTTAGCAAATGTATAGGAAGTGAAGAGACTGTTTTAGCACCTAGAATGGCGGATATAGCGGTTAGTATCCCTGTAGTGGCTAATAATTTGAAGTTAAAGGTTATTTTTTTTGAATAGTTCCATGCTGCAAATGAAGTGCCGCTTAATGCGGCTATTTTATTGGTTCCAAAAATGGTTAAGGTAGAGGTTTGAGGCATTGTAATAAGAAATGCCGGCAATTGTATTAGTCCGCCGCCTCCAACTACCGCATCCAGAAAGCCGGCTATAAGTGCCATTAATGCCAGAATAAGGAAGTTAACTAAAGTAAGATCGCCTAGATAATCTTGCATCTGTACTAAAACGTGTATTTGCGGCAAAGCTATGAAAAAGACCATCAAGGTTCATCTAAAAACAACAGATGCTGCCTAGATATTTGATTTCAGGGCAGCATCTGTAAATCGGTAAACGGGTTCTATTTCTGTTCGATTGTTGTCGTGGTTGATGTCTTTCCCGACTTTAATGAAATTATCTTTGAGAGTAAATCATACCAGAAGGGGGCTCCAAGCGATATTGCAATCGCGGTGATTATTAGACCGGCAAGTTTGGTGAGATCACTTAATTGCGACAAGACAAACCAAACTTTATAGAAAAATGCACCTGCTTTGAATGGAGGAATTGTTACCATTTCAATGGTTGGATTTCTTTTTGAGATATATTGTCTCTTGGTAGCCTCAGCAGATCTGTTGGCCAGTGTTATGAGAAGGTCACTACGTTCTGTGGTTCTTAGTGGATCCTGAAAAGCAAGTGCACTGGTTTCAACAGCCTTTGGATCAATGGGCATTATGATTTTTAGTGCATATTTATCTTCAATAATAACATATTGATAGGTTAGGTCAGCCTCTTTTATAGTATCCTTTTTGTTGTTGAAGTTGTAAACTGTGCCCAGAATTCTGGGTTTCTTCTTGAGTTTGTTAAAAGAGGCTGAATCTAAAGTTATTGTCTTAATGCTATTGTCTGATATCTGTTTAGCAAGCTCTAAATTGTTCTTTGGGACAGCCCAGCCAAAAGCAAGAAGATTGTTTTTTTGTTGGGTAACAGCATATACTTCAGTGAGTAATTCTCTTGATTTTTCTAGATCTTCATTCTCATCACTCTGTTTAACTGATTTTCCTGTTGATGTGGAAATGGGTGTTGGTGCTGCTGCTCTCTTTGGTCCTTTTGTGGTCGTAGAATCGATGGGATTTGCAACCTCAGCCCCTTTTTCTTCGAGCATAGCTTTCTCCCCAAGATCTCTGTATTGGTTGGCAATCTCGATTATCTGGGCTCTTGTATTTGAGTCAGAGGAGAGTAGGTTAACGATACTTATAGTGTCGACGTTAAGCGTTATAGCAATTAATAACCCAAGGATAAAGGTGTTTATTTGAGCACGCAGTTTATACTTAATCTTTAATTGCTCGATGGTTTCATTGAACCAATCAATAAATAGTTTCTCAAGGTTTGCTTTGTCCTTGTTTGCTTTTTGCCATTTATCACGTAGAAACTTTAAAGTCTTTGGGTCTAATACCAGCTCTTCAGTACTGTTGTTGGATGTTGTAACTGTACATTGCCTTACCATGATCTTATCCTGCAAAGTTGAGTTATCAATAGGTATTTTGCCATTTAATAGATTTCGATCAATAACTGAAACAGGATCTTCAATTTCTGAATCATTTCCCCTAGAGTCTGAATTACCATTCATGGATAGAATGAATGTCAATGTCTCAGCGAATGTTTTTGGTTCAATTGCAGTTGGTCTCTTATGCCAGTTCCCAAGTCCTAAATATTTAATGTGAGGGGTTTCATAGAAAAAAGTAGCAAGGGTCGTTTTGTTTGCTTTATTCTTTTTGAAGACTTTGAAAAAGAAGTATATAAAACTTATAAACTTGCATTTTAATCTGTCAAAATTGCCTTTAAATGAGTGGTTTCTACTTTCAAGCTCATCATCATCTGTTAACATTCTGATAATGGTTTGCCTAAGCAATCTGGCTTTAAGGCCTGTCAGGTTTGCAAAAAGTTCAAAAACACTTACAGTGAGAAGTGAATAGAGAAAGAAAATGAAAATCAGACCGATTGCAATTTCAAGAATAGATGATCCGAACATGTTGATTGATTTTTAAGGTAAATGTAAACTGAACTCTATCTGTGGTTGATATTTACATATAAAGTTACTGTAATTAGGGGTAGACAAGTGAAAAACAGCACTGTTTGTTTTAATACTTTTGTGGATACTATGCTTTATCTGTGCCATTCATATTTTAGCCTTCGATATGGGACTATTTCACCTGAGCAGCTTGTTGAGCAAGCAAAGATGTATGGTCTCAAACGGCTACTACTAGCCGATATCAATAATGTTACTGGAATTCCTTCGTTTGTCAAAGCCTGTGAGTTGAATGGGCTTCAACCTGATGTTGGGGTTACAGTGATGAATGGTAATAACCTGGTATATTATCTGATTGCCTTAAACCGCAATGGATTCAGGGAAATCAATGATTATCTCACCGGGTTTCATCTTAGCTCATTACCTTATCCGGAAGAGGCTCCTGAACTTCCAGATGTTCTTACACTTATCCCTTTCGATTACCGGTTTGACATTCCTGCTTTTGATTCATGGCGTGTTGCGTTAACTATTCAGGAAGAGAAAAGGTTGGTCTCGTCAAGATGGTCTGACTACAGCTCTAGGATTTATCCTATACAACGGGTGGTATATTTAGATAGATTAGGACTTGAATTGCATGTAAATCTTAGGGCAATAGACAATAACCTCGTGCTATCAAAGGTCGATCCCGCTATGATTGCACCAAATGATTCCTGGTTTTTATCACCTGATATCTTGAAAAATGGGTTTAATCGTGTTGCTGATTTGGCACTAAATTTAGAGGATAAGTATAGTTGCAGAGAGTTTAGTATGGACTTTACCACGGTAAAGAATAAAAGAATCTTTACCGATAGTGAGGCAAATGATGACCGTTTGTTACAGGAACTTAGTAGAAAAGGAATCGTTTGGCGATATGGTAATAGTAACCCAGAGGCTGAGAAAAGGGTTAGTTATGAGTTAGAGATGATTGGGCGATTGGGGTTCAGATCATATTTTCTGATAGCCTGGGATATGATTACCTTTAGTAAAAGTCAGGGCTTTTATCATGTAGGGCGTGGCAGTGGCGCAAATAGTGTAGTGGCCTATTGTTTAGGTATTACTGATGTCGATCCGATAGAACTTGATCTGTACTTTGAGCGATTTATCAATCCTAAAAGAACTAGTCCGCCTGACTTTGATATTGACTATTCTTGGAAGGAGCGTGATCATGTGTTAGATTATCTGTTTTCAAAATATGGGAGAAGGCATATTGCTTTATTAGGTACAATGTCTACTTTCAGAGATAGTTCCATGTACCGTGAGTTGGGGAAAGTATATGGATTACCAACTGATGAGATCGATCGTTTGACTGAACATCCGGCAAAAGAGGCTCGTGAGAGTGAAATAGCGCGTCAGATTGTAATATTGGCAGATAGGTTGAAAGATTTTCCTAACATGCGAAGCATTCATGCCGGAGGGGTATTGATTACCGAAGATCCTATTACCAATTTTACTGCGTTAGATTTACCCCCAAAGGGATATGCGACAACGCAATGGGATATGTATGTGGCTGAAGAGCTTCGTTTTGAGAAACTTGATGTACTGAGTCAGCGAGGAATAGGTCATATCAAAGATGCTGTCAAGGAGATAAAGCGGAATCGGGGTGTTGATGTAGATGTTCATCAGGTTAGCACGTTTAAACAAGATGCAGCGGTGAGATCGCTCCTTAAAAGTGGAGAGACTGTTGGCTGTTTCTACATCGAGAGTCCGGCTATGCGGCAGCTGATTAAAAAGCTAAGATGTGAAGATTACGTTACTTTGGTTGCAGCCAGTTCAATAATTAGGCCTGGTGTGGCTAAATCTGGGATGATGAAGGAGTATATTTGGCGTTTTCATCATCCCGAGGGTTTTGAGTATATCCATCCCGTGATGAAGGATCAACTTAGAGAGACTTATGGGGTTATGGTTTACCAAGAGGATGTCTTAAAGGTTTGTCACCATTATGCTGGTCTGGACTTAGCTGAGGCTGATATTCTCAGGAGAGCGATGAGTGGTAAGTTTAGGGGAACAGATGAGATGAAGCGAATAGAATCACGCTTCTTTGAAGGGTGCAAACAACTGGATCGTCCTGAGGATGTTTCTCGTGAGGTATGGAGGCAGATAGCCTCATTTGCCGGTTATTCATTTTCAAAGGCCCATTCTGCAAGTTACGCGGTAGAGAGTTTTCAGAGTTTATGGCTTAAAGCATACTATCCATTGGAGTTTATGGTTGGTGTGATCAATAATTTTGGTGGATTTTACAGAAGCTGGGTCTATTTTAATGAAGCTGTTCGTTTAGGGGGTAGGGTAGAGCTTCCGTGTGTAAATCATAGCCTCTATTACACGACAATTGAGGGCACTGTGTTATATGCTGGTTTCGTTCACATGAAGAATCTGGAGAGTGCAATAGCACATCAGATAGTCAGTGAAAGACAACTAAGTGGTGATTATAAAAGTCTTGAGGATTTTATTGATCGTATTAAGCCGAAACAGGAGCAATTAACCATTTTAGTTAGAATTGGAGCATTGAGATTTACTGGAAAACAGAAGGCTGCACTTCTCTGGGAGGCTTATCAGTATCTGTCTGTTCCTGAATCAATGCCTGGTTTATTGCTCTTCGAAAAAGAGAAGAGAGAGTTTCATTTGCCGGTATTGGAGGCAAGTACATTGGAAGATGCTTATGATGAGCTTCTGATTTTGGAGTTTCCCTTGTCGGTTTCCTATTTTGACCTCCTTCAAACTAAGTACAGGGGAGAGTTTATGGCTACTGAGATGAGTGAAAATGTTGGAAAAACGATTAGGATGTTAGGTCGTTTGGTCACTATAAAATATGTTAGAACCAGTAAAGGGGAGTTGATGCATTTTGGAACCTTTTGTGATGTTATTGGTAATCTATTTGACACAGTTCATTTTCCGAATTCATTAAAGACTTATCCATTCAGGGGAGGGGGTATTTATCTGCTCTTAGGGGAGATTACAGAGGAGTTTGGGCAACCATCTATGACTGTTATTAAGATGGCAAAGATGCCCATAAAGCCCGATCCACGTGAAAAGTAGCTGTTACCAGAGAGTGGATAAGATTATTGCCTTTCTAAAAGAAAGAGATTAAGCTTTTTCCATACATTTGTGCAATAAAGTCAATTGATCATGCCTGAAGATGCTGATATAATAATAATCGGGGCCGGTCCGGCCGGCCTGTCTGCAGCTATTACCCTTGCAAAACAAGATATCCGAGTCTTGGTTATTGAGAGAGAATCTGCTGGTAAAGAGAAAGTTTGCGGTGGAGGATTAGGTAGACGCTCTATCAGACTTTTAGATGAACTTACTAATAACTCGTTCGATTATTCTAAAGGAAATCGAATCAATAAACTTCTTGTTGGAGCCCCTGATGGTTCTGATTTATCATTAGATTTTTCTGGTAATAAATCATTGATTACAGGACTTACGATCGTTCGTGGAATGCTGGAAGATGAAATGGTAAGGTCTATCAATGATAATAGGAATTTTACTATCCGTTATGATTGTGAAGCCACAAAATGGAAACACACCGATAATGGAGTTGAGGTGGAAACTAATCTAGGTCTCTTTTCAGCGAAAGCCCTTGTGATTGCTGCCGGGGCGCATCCAACACGCGAGATCGAACCTGATGGATATAGCCCTTTTAATAGGGAGAGTGATGCAATTGCACTTAGAGCCTATTTTAAAAATGTGGACCAGAACGGAAATCATGATCAAATAGAGTTCTACTTTTTTAAGGATGTTTTCCCTGGTTATTTTTGGATTTTTCCTCAGAAAGAATCAATTTGCAATGTAGGAGTATACCTTCCTCTAAGGTATAAGCATCAGAAAGGTGTTAACTTACAGAGTCTTTTTTATGAGCTGATTCAAGAACAGTCTACGCTGGCTGGTCGGTTTCAGAATGCATCTTTAATAGGCAAGATAGAAAGTAGTGTTTTGCCACTTCATAAAGAGAAGAGAGTATTGTCTGGTGATCGTTTTTTAGTTGTCGGTGATAGCGCAAGTCTTGTAGATGATCTTGCGGGAGAAGGAATTGGTAATGCACTTCAAAGTGGTATTTGGGCAGGTGAAGTATTGCATAATGCTTTTAATAATAATGATTTCAGTGTTGAAAGTCTTCGGAAATATGACCTTATAATTAATCGTAAACTGGTGAAGGAATTAAACTGGCATGCACGGTTAATGCGTTTTGTCGGAACAAAGCCGAGGCTCTTTTCTTTATTAGTCAGGAAGTTCTCAACGTCATTAAGTTTAAATGTTTCCGCTAATAAGTTAGCCACAGGAGCCTCGTTTAAGCGACTATTATTTAGTTCAAACTTCTGGATTCAGATTCTCTTTAGTAAATGGTAAAAAACTAAGTTTATTATATAAGCTTAATGATTTTTGTCTATGACTGCTTTTTAAACCTTAAAGAGATACTAGCCAAATAGGACCGACCAGTTTTTATCTTTCTTTTCTCTATTCTTTCTGATGCCTCTCTCAATTCTCTATCTATCTTCTCAATATCTTCTTAACATCTCCTCAACTTCTCCTCTATATCTCCTCTATATCTCCTCTATATCCCCTCTATATCCTCTACCTATATAGTTCCTATCTTACACGAGTTTATAGGGAGAGGATAGGGAGAGGATAGGGAGAGGCATAAGAGGAGAACAGGAGGGGAACAGGAGATGAACGGGACGAGTAAAAGTTATAAGAGAGACATAAGAAAACATAAGAGAACATAAGAGCGTCATAAGAGAGATATAAGAGGGATATAAGAGGGGAGCTTTAGGGATGTTGAATATCAGAGAGTTGGAAACATGAATATTTGGGGCTGGCAGGAGAAATTTGGAAGGGATGGGCGGTTAAAAAGAAAGAAATTACTGCAATGTTGGTAAAAAGCTTAAATCTACGGCTTTACGTATAGTTACTCTGGAAGTTGACAGGTATTTTTGCAGTGGGGCAATTGCCCCCTTTGTCTTTGTAATAGTTGCTAACCTTTAAATCGAAATTAATGCAAGAGGAGTTTTTGTGTTATTTATGGCAGTTTAAATTGATTCCAATTGGGTTAAAAACGTTAGATCAGGAAGAGATTGAGGTAATTCTGCCAGGACAAAGGAACAGAGATTCTGGGCCAGATTTCTTTAATGCCCGAGTTAGGATTGGCCCAACGATTTGGGCTGGAAATGTCGAGATTCATGTTAGGAGTTCTGACTGGTTTAGACATGGGCATCATAGTGATTCAATGTATGACAGTATTATTCTTCATTTGGTATGGGAGCATGATCTGGGTGTGACAGCAGGTAATGGGTTACCGACAGGTCGTATAATTGAATTAAAAGATAAGATTGATTCAAAGTTAATTAATGAATATGAGCGAATGATCTCATCAGTTGGAATGATTCCATGTCAAAATCAATTGGTTGAACTTAATCCATTGGTTTTTTATAAGATGTGTGAGAGATCTATTGTAGAGCGGTTAATTGAGAAAAGAAAGGATGTTGATCGTTATCTTGAGGCTACAAAAGGAGATTGGGAAGAGGCTTTTTATAGAAGTCTTTCTCGCTCCTTTGGTTTAAGAGTTAATGCAGATGCAATGGAGCAATTGGCTCAAACTATTCCGTTAAGGTTAGTATGGCGAAGTATTTCAAATGTACAGCAAGCTGAAGCACTTTTCTTGGGACAAGCGGGTTTACTCTTGGGTAATTGGGACGATAGATGGCTTTCAGATTTGCACAATGAATACCTATATCTTGCGAGGTTGCATCATCTTAAACCTTTGAATCCAATGGTATGGAAGTTTGCCCGGATGCGACCAATTTCTTTTCCAACTATCCGTATCGCCCTGTTTGCGTCAATGGTTTTCTCCATTCAGCCTCTTTTTTCAAGATTAATTGGTCTGACCTCAGTTGAGGAAGTAGCTCAGGTGATGAGAGTTTCAGCCTCAAGTTATTGGAATTATCATTACTATCCGGATCGCGAGTCAACCTTTCACAATGTTATTGTTGGTCAGCAACTTTCGGAATTGATAATCATCAATACTCTCGTTCCATTTCTTTTCGCACATGGACAGATAAACGGAGACCAAGCTATGATAAATCGTTCGATAGCAATCCTTGAAGAGCTTCCAGCAGAGGACAACGCAATGGTACGAAAATGGATTTCTTTTGGAGTTAAATGCGAAAGTGCTTTGACTAGTCAGGGGTTACTCTGGCTCGACAAAACCTACTGTTCGATGTTTAGGTGTCTGGAATGCTCAATTGGGCATGCCGTATTAAAAAGGGTCTAAAGAAGATTCTTAGCTAAATGAAGTCAAGCTGGTTTATAAAAGTTTGTAGTATTGGATTTCTCTAAGAAAAAAAGTGTCATAGTAAAAAAAACTTATTACATTAGAGTCGATTTCTTGAGTGATTACACGCAATTTTTTCGTTTTCCCAAATAGATGTTAACATTTTATTACTAACAGACACATTTCTTTAACATGTCTAAAAATTCAACCATTGAGGTTAAGGGTGTTGATTCATGGGGTTCAAGAATTGGCTTAGTTTTAGCGATGGCGGGTAATGCCGTTGGGTTTGGAAACTTTCTGAGATTTCCAGTTCAAGCCATGCAAAATGGTGGTGGAGCCTTTATTATACCATACCTCGTTTCACTTGTGGTTCTTGGTATTCCCCTATTGTTGATTGAGTGGAGTTCGGGCAGGTATGGTGGACTAAGAGGCCATCATTCAACCCCATTTATAATGCAGAGTTTGCATAAAAATGTTCTCTGGCGGTATGTTGGCATCTTTGGAATCTTCTGTAATGTAGCTATTGCTGCTTATTACTGCTATATGGAGAGTTGGACTTTCTCATATATCTATTACTCACTCAGTGGGGAATTTAGTGGAATGGATCAGCATCAGGTGGCAAATGTTTTTACAAATTATCTTGACATTTCTACTACAACAACAGGAATTCCATATGAAGCTCTCGTTTTTTTTGTACTTGTTCTAGCTTTAAACGTTTGGATACTTAGTAAGGGGTTATCTGGCGGGGTTGAAAAGGCAGCAAAAATTGGAGTTCCACTCTTAATTGTCTTTGGTATATTCTTGGCTTATAAAGGGATAACACTGAAAGCAGGACAAGATGGTGCTATTCACAATGGTACAATGGGATTAAACTTTCTTTGGCAACCTAAATTTGATTCTCTTACAAATCCTAAAGTATGGTTGGCTGCAGCAGGGCAGATCTTTTTTACTTTGTCTGTAGGTATGGGTTCTATACAATGCTATGCCTCCTATCTTAAAAAGAGATCAGATGTCGCTGCCAATGCAATGTCGGCTGGTATGACCAATGAGTTCGTTGAGATTGTTCTAGGAAGTTCAATTCTGATTCCTATCGCAGTTGGTTATTTGGGCATCGACAGAGTGGTTGAGTTGACCGGTATGGGTGGTTTGGGTTTGTCGTTTAGAACAATGCCCTTTTTATTCCAGCAATGGGGCCCTATTCTTTCTGCTTTAGCGGGTGCAGCCTTCTTTGGTTTATTGTTTTTTGCCGGAATAACCTCATCGTTGGCGATGGGTACTCCTATTATAGCTTTTTTGAAAGATGAGTTTGGTTGGAAGCAGAAGTCTGCTGCTTATCTTTTTGGTGTTATAATTCTGGTTCTGGGTATGCCAACGGTTATCTTCTTTAATTACGGCGTTTTTGATGAGTATGACTATTGGGCTGGTACCATCTCTCTTGTTGTATTCGCAATGCTCGAGAGCATTTTGTTTGCCTGGTTTTTTGGGATAAACAAAGGCTGGACTGAGATTAACAGAGGTGCTGATGTAAAACTGCCCGTGATTTTTAAGTATTTAATAGGGTATATTACTCCTGTTCTGCTTATTGTTATATTTCTCGCTTCTTTAATTCAACCAGCTAATGATGATTGGTCTAAACTCTCGTTTAAAGGATGGGAACTATCAAATGGTAGTATAATCGGTCAAATCAGACATCAGGGTATAGGTCCTAATAATGAATGGTTCTCAGATACGTATTATTCTGAAGTTAACGGAGTTTATGATACCCTAATAATTGACCAGAAAGGAAAACAGGTAATGATTTTCAAGACTGACCAAGAAGACCCAACTTCTGTTGAGGTTTCTAAAGGAGGCAATGTTGTCATTTCACAGGGTGCAATAGTGAAGGTGGGTGATCCACTGTATAAAGGTAGTGTAGTGAACAAAGTTCTTTACATTGATTTATCCAGAATGTTACTTTTGTTGGTTTTTGTCGGAATTGGATTATTGGTTTGGAAAGCAGGCAGAAATTATAAGAAGAAAGGATTAGAGATATGAGTACTAGTGCATTAGTTTTAATGTTGACCGTTTGGAGCCTGATTGGCTTTCTGACGATTCGTTTTTTCCTGATAATCTTAAAAAAGGGTGTAGACGGAGGAGATGAGGGGTAATAGTTATCCTCTTTTCAAGAACTTTTTAGCCTTTTTTAAATCCAATTAATACTAATAGACAAATGTTTATTAGCTTTAATATCAAATTGTCGTTATGCGAACCAGGCAGGTTGTTTTGATCTATCTTTTTCTGATTCTGATTTCTCAGTCTATTTTAGCGGATAGTTCATCTATTGAGGAAATGGATAAGGATATTATGCGACCTAATATCATAAGAGTTCATATTGATAAGAATTATCCCCCGTTTCAATTTGTTACTAAAGATGGAGTTCCCTCTGGTTTTGATGTTGATGTCATAAAGGCTATTGCTTCAAGACAAGGGTTAGAGGTTCAGATTGAAGCAACTCCTTGGTATAGCATGCTTGAAGATTTGGATTCAGGAAAATTCGATATCATTCCTGGTATCTATATTCGAGAAGATAGAATTGGTAAATTCGAGTTTTCCAAGCCTTTTGTCATAAGTAACCACTCATTCTTTGTAAGAGAATCAGGTCTTATTACTAAGATTTCAGAAATCGATAAATCTAAAGGGTTGAGATTCATTCTTCAAAATAACAATATTTTGAAAAACTACCTGTTAGAACTCAATCCAAGTGCTAACTTAATCTTTGTTGAGAGTAATGAGCAGGCACTGAAAATGCTCTCGGAAAACCATGGCGATGTGGCTCTTGTTCCTGGGCTGGTGGGTGACTATTTTATTCATGTTCGTAATATTAAAAATATCTATGCTATAGGCCTTCCCGTTTTGCCAAGGGAGTATTGTATGGCTGCTCGGAAAGGAAATTACCAATTAATTGAATTGGTAAATAACGGATTGGATGATCTGTATCGATCAGGTGCCTATCAGAAAATCTATGATAAATGGTTTGTTACAACAAGGCATGATATATGGGAAACAAGAGAGATGAGAGTCACAATGATCATTCTTGGGGTATCAATTGTAATTCTCATCTGGACCTCAGTGTGGGTCTTTATCTTAAGGAAGATTGTTAAGAAGAAGGAAAATGAATCAGAGTTAAAAATTGCTGCTATAAAAGCTATGGAGATAGAACTTAGGAAAGCAAAGGAGAGTGCCGAAGAGTCGAATGCCTTTAAATCTGCCTTTGTTGCTAATATCTCTCATGATTTAAGAACCCC
>JAJTBW010000272.1 GCA_021286705.1 Sphingobacteriia bacterium | reverse complement strand
CACACCGATTACGCGCCACACCGCAGAATTTGCCATGCGCTATGCGGATGCGCCGCCGTATGAAATATTGGAGAACATCAATGTGAGTGCAGAAGAATTGGCGGACTTTAAACTGTTTGCCAAATACTGGGATCACATTGCCAACTCGGGACGATTTACGCAAACCTTGCCAATGATTGTTTCAAATCAACCTTATGAGCGATTTTATGATTTGACCTTGCATCTCAAAGCGCAATGGCAACGCAGTCACAGCATCGCCTTGGAGCAACTCTACATCGAGGTGGCGAATTGGCTCACCGCCAAAAATCCTGAGCACACCGAACACATCCGCGCCGCCATCACCGCAGACTACATCGCCAGCGGCGTGCAGGGCAAACTGCCGTGGATGGAAAAAGGACTTACCGTTCAAACCCGCATGCAAAAAGCCAAACACAGGCAGAGTCGGCAGACAAGGCATTGGGGTGAGTGAGGTGAAAATATTGAAATCTTGGGCTGGAATTTAATCTAATCTACTACCGCTCCTCATCATTTGTGCACCTCATTTCATCTATTAAATTGTATGGGACTATGTATAAGTTGTTCTTTGCTCTTGATAATGCAACGTACAATTTGTTCTTCGTTGTCGGTGGTAATTCGTGCAGCTTTCCTTTGCTGTATTTGTCAAGAGTTGATTTGTTTAAAACCACACAAACATCAAAGTATTTATCTTCTCCTTTGCTGTCACCCCAATTTTTTGAAAAGCAATCATATTTATAATGTTCTCTATAAAAGAGCTTCACAATTGAATGGTCATTAAATATTTGTCTTGCTGTCTTTAAGTTGTCAATATATTGAACTGCGGTTTCATCTTCTCTATGTGATTCTATTGAAATTGCTAAGTTTTCCTTTATGAATTTGCAAACATCTGGACTGCATCTGTAGCTTTTAGAAAGTGTATTCGTGTCAGGGACGACCCCGATTTTTTGAAACTCCCCAATATATTTATCTAAATCATCGTGAAGTTTTGAATTAGTGTTTCCATCTCTACTGGTGTCAAAAGTGTGCTGAAAAAAGTCCCCAACATAAATGTGGTTAACCTTTGCTTTGCTAATTTCCTTTAGCAAATTGAAATCGTTTCCGCCAAAATCTTGTATTTCATCAATATACAAATGGTCGAAATACTTTGATATTCTTTCAACAACATTGCCTTGTTCGTCAGTTGCAAAAAGGATTTTTGAAATTCTTCCGCTATATAGCCTATTGAATTGGTCTATGTAATACTCTCTTGAATCACTTTTTGCAAAGCGAGGAGGCATTGAGTCGTAGTTTATGCCTTTTGTCTTTAGTTTGTCGTGCAAAAAAGGTTTATAGCAAATGCCGTAAAGAAAAGAGTAGTAGGAGTATAGTTTTATGTTACTTGGGAAATAGCCAAATTTTTTAATAATGCCTGTTCTTAAGTTGTGGACGTTGTTGTTAGTGTATGTAACAAGTAAAAACCTGTCAGCTTCATTTAACTGATTGATTAGAAAAGTTGTCTTACCTGAACCTGCAACAGCAAAAATTACTCTCTTATCCATTCAATTGCTTCTTTAATGTAGGTAGGAACGGCTAATTCACTTGACTTTTTGTCAAGGAGTTGAAAGGCTGCTTCCGCTTTGTTTTTAAGCATATACTGCAATGGTGTCAGCGTTTTTCTTCCTAGCGAGAATAAGTCATCGCATATCTTTGTATTATTCTGATAAACAGAAATTTCAAAAGTCGGAATTGCAGGGTCGGTTTCTGAAAAAACCCTAATGAAATCAAAACCACTATAGTCTGAATAATTATCTACGCAGTTTGCTTGATAGTCACCGTCATTGTCTCTAATTATTGCGGTTTTTATATTCAACACCTTTGCAATTTCTAAATATCGTTTGAAACTTGTTCCGTCAACGGAAATTATATGGATATCTGACTGCTCAAAATCCATTGAGGCAATTGCTCTGAAAAATGATTCCATTAATAAGAATTCGGCATCTCCTTCAACCAGTATCACTTTTTTGGAAAGAACAAATTCAAGGATATTGTTGTCAGGAGCCTTAATGAAAAATTTTGCTGTTTCTTCATCGACACCTTTTAAATGAATAGGAACATTGCTATTGCTATTAAGAAGAATTGAGTTTCTTAGATTAAGCCTGCTGCTTATCATATTACTATGAGTAGAAATGATAATCTGCTTCTTTTCTGTCCCTTCAATTTCCTTAATCAGTTTTTTCATATTTATATGACTAAGGTGGTTTTCTGGCTCTTCAATTAAAACCACATCCAAATTTTCTTCTGCTTTGCTTAAAGCAAATTTGGTTTTTATAAAGCATTGAATTCCTTTACCCTTATTTTCGATGCTTATGCTTCCTTCAGTAAGCGTTAAATCCGTTTCTAAATTTGCTTTCGAGTTATTTCTTATTGAAAAATCGTAGTCAGGAACTTTAGAATTTAGTCCTGTTAAGACAACATTCTTAAAATTCTCTTTGTGCTTTCTATATTCATTTTGGTGTTTGCTTTTTTCTAAAGAATCTGCGTAAGAATTATACATATCCTTTACATATTCTTTAATTGCATACTCACTGCTAATTTGGCTATTGTCAACAAGGATATGTCTTAAATACTTTTTGTAACCCGAATACGCTTCACCTGAAAACGTTGAAAATTTAATGCTGTAAAATTCATGCGGAAATACTGGTTCACTTTGAAAAAGTATTGATTTAATGTCTTTGCCAAATTCATCGTTTGGAACAATCTCGAGCTTCAGTCCATCACAAACAATTTCATCTGAGTTGTTTTTTCCTGAAAGTTCAATGTTGTTTTGTTCGTTAAAATAGACTTCGATAAATACATTTGGAAGATTTTCATATTTTTTGTCGGAAGCTAAAAAATCACTTATTGCTCTCGAGTTAAAAATATTTTCTAAGCCTGTTGTTTCCACTTTGCTTCTGCTGCCGCTTAAAACAAGACTAATTGCTTCTATCAAACTCGATTTTCCCGATTCATTGTCGCCAACAAAAATGTTTATATTATCATCAAAATTAACCTCAAAGCAGCCGAATCGTTTGAAATTTTTTAACTTGAGTTTTCTAATATATTTCATCTTTTGGCCTTACTCTGTGCATCCTTTAAACTTATTTATAAATAACATTCAGAAAATATTGAGCTCTATGATTGATTGCAAAAATCACGACCTTGATCCAACCATGATTTTTCTTAACAAATACACCTTTAAATATCAATATTATTCACATACACCGCATTGTCCTCAATAAACGCTCGACG
>JAJTBW010000271.1 GCA_021286705.1 Sphingobacteriia bacterium | reverse complement strand
TCTTTGTTTAGTTTCTTTAGAATAATCTTTAATGCATCAAAATGATAATTCTGTTCATTCCCAACCACATAAATCATTGAAGTTGGTGTGAACTCACTATACCTTAACTGAGCTGTCCCAAGATCTTGTGTCATATAAACACTAGTTCCATCTGCTCTGAGCAATAACTTATGATCGAGTCCCTCTTCAGTCAGATCAGCCCAGATACTTCCGTTTTCCTGTTGATATAAACTACCAGAGGAGAGGCCATCTTGAACCAGACTCTTCCCTAAAAGATAGGTCTCCGATTCATAATACAGTTTATCAAAGCTGACCCCCATGCGGCTATAGGTCTTATTGAATCCATCATAAACCCAGCCATTCATTTTACCCCAGAGTTGCCTTACATCCTGATCTTCGGCTTCCCATTTTCTCAACATCTCTCTAGCCTCTTCCATCAGAACAGATTGCTTCTCCGCATCATCCTTTGGCACACCTGCATCAACCAAGCTCTGAATCTCAGCTTTAAAGGCTTTATCGAATGCAACATAGTATTTTCCAACAAGGTGGTCACCTTTGAGTCCAGATGTTTCCGGAGTTTCATTGTTACCCCATTTCTGCCAAGCTAACATCGATTTACAAATATGAATACCTCGGTCATTGATAAGATTCACCTTAACGACACGATTTCCATTAGCTTTAAGAAGTTCGCTTACAGAATATCCAAGTAAATTATTCCGGATATGACCTAGATGAAGTGGTTTATTTGTATTTGGAGAAGAGTACTCTAAAACTATAGGATGAGCTGAATCAGTGACCTCTCTCCTACCAAAATCAACAGTATTGAAAGAATCATTAAAGATATCATTCCAAAATCGCTCACTTAACTTCAGGTTAAGAAACCCCTGAACTACATTACAAGATTCAATTATATCCAACTGTTTCTTTAGTAACTCACCTAATCTGGTGCCAAGTTCTATCGGACTCTTCCTTAGCATCTTTACCAATGGAAAGGTCACTAATGTTACATCTCCTTCAAATTCTTTTCTTGTTATCTGAACAGTCATTTGAGATGGTTCAACAATCACCCCATACTCTTTTTCGATAACTGCAACACTATTTTCCTGAATAAGCTTAAATAATCCTTCCATGTTTTTCAAAAATATCGGCAAAGGTAAGCAATTAACCTTGCTTTTATGGCAAATGGACTCTTTACATCAATCGCTACCATACATCATCAAGGATGATTTAGATTAACTGGTGCTAATGAACTAAACTTCTGTTAGAAAAATGACAGGTTAAATCTTAGAAAGTGAGTGATATGGAATCTCCTTTAACAATTCATTTATGCTTGAGATATGGTCGCCTATTTTTTCGCATAAAGAGAATAGATCACGATAGTAATTTGCAGCTTCGAGAGAATACTTCCCCTTTTCCACCTGCTCAATACTCTTTTGTTTAAGTTTATCACGAAGAGTATTTATACTCAACTCTAATTCATCAGCATACTCAAACCGAGCTATCTTATAATCGTCTCCAAGATTCTCATTCATCACCCTAAATGACTCTTGAACAAGATTAAACATCTTGGTCATATTTAATCGCTGTTTAGGGGTAAACCATACCTTCAGCATATTTTTCTCGTCGAGAATTAATTGCATCTTCAAACATGAATCGCTTATCATCTTAAGCTTAAGCACCATGTTATTCATCATCGATGCCCTATATTTTGCCTCAGGACTTAAATCTTCGCTATTTAGTTGTGATAAATAATTCGTCAGTTCATTACCAGACATCTCTAAATTATGACGCATATCGGTAAAGCTATCATGGAGAGCCTTATAACCAACCTCATCCTTTTCAACCATAAAACGAGGTATCATTTTAAATAAGAGAGAAGTATCACGCCCCAGAGAAGCTATCTCCTTTTTTGCTTGCAGAATTGAAAACTCATTTGTTGCAGAGAGTTTATCGCCAGGCAGGAAGCGTCTCCAATTTGAACTTTTTGGCTTATCCTTAATAAAATAACTAGAGATTGAAATCAAAAGATCACGGAAGTTTAGTAGGATTATGGTATTGAACAGATTGAAGAAGAGATGAAACAAAGAGAGGCCTAATGGCATCAACACCAAATGAGAGTACATATCCTCTCCTCTAAGTTGAATAACTGTCCAATTAATAAATCCGGAAAAGATGGTAAGAAGTGGAAAAGCCCAAAATACACCTAACAGATTAAACAGGAAATGCGTGAAAGCAGCCCGTTTTGCCTGAGTATTACCAACAAGAGCAGCAATATTAGCGGTCAGTGTAGTACCAATATTATCGCCTAAGACCATTGCAGCTGCTTGATCAAAGCCAATTGAACCACTACTGATTAGAGTAAAAGTTATTGTTATCGCAACGCTGGATGATTGAACAATGACTGTTAGTACAATCCCAGAAAGTAGAAATAGAAGCAACGATAAAATATCATTTCCACCAAGGCTCTTTATCAATCCTACGATTTCAGGTTTCTGATCTAATAATGCCAGATTCTCCTTCAAGAAAGCCAATCCGAGAAGTAACAGAGCAAAGCCAATTAAAATTTCGCCTAAAGCTCGACGCTTAATATCTTTTGAAAAGATAAAAATCATTGAAAAAGCGACAATAGGAAGAGCCACTCTCATAATATCAAACTGAAAACCAATAGTTGAAAGAATAAGAGCTTTTATAGTTGTTCCTATATTGGCACCCATTATAAGTGGAATAGACTGACGAAGGGTGATAAGCCCTGCATTTACCAGCCCGACAAAGAGAATTACAGAAGCTGAAGATAACTGAAGAGCACCGGTCAGGATTGTTCCAGTAGCAACGCCAGAGATGGGATTATCAGCAAGCATCGACAAGGTATTACGCATACCCTGACCCGCAAACTTCTGAAAAGCCTGACTCATAAGACGTAGACCAATAAGTAAAAAGCCTATTGATCCTGCAATCATTAAAATGTTTGCTGCTGTTACCATTTCATTTCCATCCTATTGGTTTGCAAAGAAACAAAACCAAATGTAGTTTCTCCAATTAAAACTTTAAACTTAATGATTCCTTAACGTCTGCCAACGTTTTCAACAATAAATCGCAATGAAATACAGCCTCATCTAAAACAATTAAAAAAAGGATTTACTGCATTGATAATTTAATCAGATGCATCTCCTTAAATGCTAATAGAGTGGGTAAGATGACATCAGACAATGAATAACGCACATCATTGATTAATTCTGCCGGAGGAATTGCAACAACCTTCATTCGTGCAGCCTTTCCAGCAATCATG
>JAJTBW010000270.1 GCA_021286705.1 Sphingobacteriia bacterium | reverse complement strand
GAATTCAAAATTTAGCTGCTGGCGGCTAGCTGCTGGCCAGAAGCCAGATGCCAGATACGAGCTGTCAGATGTCGGTGCCAGATGCCAGATGCCAGATGCCAGACATCAGTATGATATAAAACATGCTCAATAAAAGTGTCAAAGTCAGGGGTATTTCTCTATTAGGGAGTTGTCGTCTTGCTAATGTTAATCCTCAAGAGCGATTAACCAACTTCTTGAATCAAATCCAAGGGCATTTAATTCAGAAATTGACCGAACTATTACCAACACACTGGTGTAAAAACTCTATCTAATACAAATCCGGAATCAATTGAAAAGAGCCGATACTCTTTTCTCTTTTGAGGATAGTACAAGACGTACTAAGCCAATTACTTACTTTATAATCCCTCACCCTACCGAATTATGAAATAAAAAAGAGGGAATCTATTGTTAGATTCCCTCTTTTTTATCTAAAATCAGGCCTTAGTCGGGATGACTGGACTCGAACCAGCGGCCTCCACGTCCCGAACGTGGCGCGCTAGCCAACTGCGCTACATCCCGAGGTATTGAGGCTGCAAAGATAAAACTTTTTCTTGTTTACAACCCCATCATACCTAATGCCTCTTCTGTTATATATCCACCCATTTACCGTAATATCACAACCGGATAACTGGATATGCTCTTCCCTGATTCAATAACTAAAAGATAGGTACCATTCTTCAGTGTTGATACATCTATCTCATGCGAACGGTCTATCATCAGGTTGTCCTGTCGAAAAATCTCTTGCCCGTCAATTGAATAGAGGCGAACCCTTAAAGCTCTTTCGCCCTCTTCATTCTCACTAATAGTAATTCGATTACTGGCAGGAACCGGATAAACAGTATACTGCTTGCCTATTGGCTCTGTAACTCCATCATTGCTTAAGACGGTAATATATCCATCCTTTTGTAACGACTTACTTTTGTTGCCATTTGAGATGGTTAACTTTACAGGATATGATCCGGGTAAACTATAAACAACCCAAATAGTATCTTCAAGGGTTTTTATTACACTAGCCCCTTGGCATATCCATTCGGGTTTCACGCTACTTCCTACAGAACAGTTTATAAGCTTTACAGTATCCTTAACTTTAACTGTGCGGTCTGAGGTGTAGAAGTTAGCCGTCATATTTAGTGTATCAAAACCCATAAGATCTAGAATTCTCTGAACATACCTCTTCGTATCACCTTTGTTCTTTTCTACTAAGTGAGCTATATCATACACAGATCCGATTGCTACATTTTTATCATCCTTTTTACAAAAGGCCGATGTCTTATCTTCAGACCCTGCAATTGAAAGTAATGAGGTAGTTCCCTCATTTGCTTTCAGCGAGTAGCTAACGGGCGGGTGAGGTGCAGCAAGATCAAAGCTCAGTCCATCTGTGAGCTCGGATCCACCAACTAAAGAATCATATCGGGTGGTACCTGTAGTTGATGTTACTCCAAAGTAGCGGCCAAATGTACTACCTGCTACCTGTTTCCAAAATTCACGGTCCTCCATATATATTTTTCCACCAAGTATCATAAATGTTCCAAGATTTCTGATATCCGCTTCCTGAAGGGTATATGCCTGGCCAAACATCCCGTTTACCAAAAAGACATTGTCTTCTCCCACAAGATTATTAGAAAGACTCTCACGAGTTATTACCTTGGGTTTAAACCCGCATAACGTAATATATTTCTCTAATGAATCAGCACTAGTCTTCGATTTAGCAAGATTTAGAATCAATGGCGTAACCCGTGAGAAGGGTATTTCAGTTTGTTGATTTAAAAACTCATTGTAGCCATCAGAAAGGCTCACGTTTATACGAGGTGCCTCAACAGAGTTGTAAGATGCCGATAAATGTACTCTACATTTAATTGTATTGCTTTTGTAAGCATCGACATCATATAATTGGGCGTTGTCAATCTGTTCTATTGTACATCCCTCTACCAGAGAGGTTACAGTTGCATGAATTCCCTTGCCTGTTCCACTTCCCATATTAACAAAAGAGATGTTAACATCTGATATTTCTCCTTTTCCAAGTGCCTGATCAACCTGATCATCCACGTTTACAGCTATTAGCTTACAATTGATAAGATTAGGTTTATGATAATTACGGATATAAAATGTATCTGCAAGGGTTACAACCTGAATCTCAAAAAGAGCAGCCTCACAAAATGCGATTGGGGAGTTATATTGAACTTTAAAATCATCTAATAATGTCACTTCCTGATTGGCTCCAATAAACGAAACATCAACATAATCAGGTGTGATTTTTATGCCGGACTGATTTGCTTTTAGGTATACTTTCGCATTAACCATATCTTGCATTGAGATATTCTTCAACTTTACCTTGGCTAACTCCTCGCTTTGTGACCTTGCGTTCCTCCAATCCAGACTTGCCAAAAGAGATTGAGTAAGATGAAGCAGACTCTCCCCTTTTTGCCCCCTTACATCATGAACAACGACCTCAATTGGTTGTGTAAGATTTGCTTTTGATGGTATGATCTTCAATTGACCATCAATAGACATAGAAACAGTCAACCCGGAAGACACGGGGCAAACACTAAGCTTACGACTATCAGATATAGGAATTTCGTGATAGTTTGTTATAAATTGTCCATCGGGTAGACCCGTAGAGTAGCCTTGATAGTAATTTACAAGCTCGGTAATTAATACTTCGGGGCGTATAAAATCAATACTTCCATCATTGTATAGTGTTATTCCGCTATACCTAACTTCATCAGATATAGTATTAGGGAGATGCCAGATTATTGAATAACTGGTATCAGTGTTATAATAAAAGATTGAATCCTGAGGGTTAAATTCGTCCCTGTAATTGAAGCAGAAGCCCGAAACAAGGCACTCCTTTTTAGAAAACAGATTCTTGGCATCTTGTACATAGGCATATTGATAATTGGATAGATCAAAAGTAACTACCCCATTTGCCCACACAAAAATTGAATCATGGATTGTCCCGGCAAAAGGAAATGGAAATGGTATTTTAATCTTTCGAACTAATTCATGTGCAGAAGCAGGTGGCAAAAAAACTCTTAAACCAGGAAGATCCCCATTAGATGAGTATTTAACTGAATAGTTCGGTTTAATTGACCAATGATAGGGTGACACTCCCCCTGTAGCATTCATATTAAGTGCTATTGTGTCACTATTTGTTACCTGAATAATAGTATCATTTAAAATCGTGAGATAAGAGTTATTTGAATGATCTATTGGGGACTTCCAAAATTTAATTCATTGTTATTCAGGTAATTATTTGTATATTTGCA
>JAJTBW010000061.1 GCA_021286705.1 Sphingobacteriia bacterium | reverse complement strand
CCGAGGCTCTTTTCTCTTTTATGGATAAACAAGACGTACTAGACCGAATGCTTACCTAACTTACTTGACCCAGAAGCCTTCCTTGCAATCTAACAACTTGATTATTAACCCAAGTTTGACAATAGTAAATATTGAGAAAACTATATATATCAAAGATAAAGAAACTCAAAGCACTTCGAAAGAAAATAATTCGGAGGTTTTCATGTGGGTAATTTTGGGTGGTTTATTTTTGCTTATACCGTTTTATACGAAATATCAAATTCAAATACTTGAAACTTTTTTAGGCCTAACTTCTTTATTATTTTTCTTCTATTCACTTTCTGTATTAAGAGCTTACAATGGTAATTTCTTTCGTAATCCAACATGGTTAGTATTCTTAATTGGAATTCTCGTTTGCTTCTTCATTGTTATTGCAGATGCATATTTTTGTTTAAATCCAACATACCATTTAAATAACTATTCTAGTCTTCAATTTGTTGCAACAAAAAGTGGTATTCAAGGGCTTATCAAAGAATATGGAATTAAAGGCATTGGTTTTATTATTTATCAAATGATTGGTTTTCTGTTTCTTGCCATTTCTTATTTCTATATGACTATCTCTCTGATTTACTTTTATTCAATTGTCACCATCGAACAATCTAACTCACGCTTTTCATTGTTTTTGATAAAAACATTTCATCGATATTGTAAAAAACCTATCCCGAATACAATTTTCCTGGTAATTATGAATGTACTGTCATTCCTACTAATTAGTGGATTTATTTTCAAGTGGATTGTTAATTGAATTAATCCCCACCCTCCCACCCAAAAAGGAAGTATGGTATTCGTCATCAGTTGTCAGCAAAAGTCTCGCCAGCCCGTTACAGCATTTGCTTTAAACATGTTTTATTTCTAAGGTAAAGCAAAAGCTGTATCGCCCTTCGGGTGCTCCACTGCGTTACTCAGGCTGTCATGTCTTTTGCGTTCCGCCTTCTTCCTCATGGCAGCCTACTCTGTCCTGCAAGTCGCTTTACTCACTTCACCTGCATTACACTACAGGGCTTCGCTGCGCTCAACACCTTTCGTTCCATTCCGGCTCCATTCCTTTCAGCCACTCGCAGTCCACCGGCTGCCCATGTTAGGCTCGCCTGCTGGTCGCCACCGGCTGCGGGGCTGTCATGGTTTTTGTAAGCATAGCAAATAGTTTGACTTTTAAGTGGTAGCCATGCAAGAAAACAAAAACCACGCCAGCCCCTTGCTGCAAGCAGTAGCCATCCAACATACTCATTCTTCGTATTCCAAGTCTGCCACCGGTGGCTCCACTCGCAGACGGCTCGCGCCTGAAAAAAACAAAACGTTCGCAAGGCATTGCATCCGTTTTGTTTTTTCGGAAAACCACACAATAGTCAAGCTTCATTGAAACCTCATCATTCTTAACAATTGACAGTTTGAAAAAATACAAAAAGGCAAACTGACTGATTCTATCCAAATACACCAAAACATAGTAGCAAAGTTACAGGACTGGTTGCCAAAGCTGACAAGGGTTCGCTTCGCCAGCCTCAAAAAATCTTCCTTTTTCTTTTGCAAAAATCAGGAGCAAAACAAAAAGAGTATTTTTTGGTCTGCCCTTGCATCTATGGCCCCAGCCTGTGACCACATGGGCATTATGTTTCGGTGCATCTTACGTTGTAAACTGGGTGGCTGGTGGCTGCTCATTTACGTTTATCGCTCTGCCGGTATTCAATGTTACTTTCTTCGCAATATCGGCTGGTTCTACATTAAGCTCTTGTGGCTGTCGGTCTCTTTAAGTAGGCTCCCATTTTAGGGGGCTTACTTTTATTTTTTTGTGTAGTTGGATTAATTGGATTAAACTGAACAAATTAGTAATACAAAAATCAAAAAAGGAAAGCAAAGTTAGGTGGTCAACTTTTATCGGTTTCAAGGTCAGTGCCCTACGGGTTTTGCAATATTTTTTATGTTCTCATTTTCTGTTTCAGAAGTATAAAAAATATCGCAAAAACCTTGACACCTCAGTTGTCCACCTGGAAAGAGGCTTTCTTTTTTCTTTTTTTCGTTTTTCTTTCTTCTTTGGAAATATGTATGCGAAGCGCAGCAAGCAAAACTTTAATCGCGCGTACCATGCAAACATTTACCGTAAAATCCGTGACCAGGAATAAAGAAGATAGGAAACCTCATTTTTTCGTCTTAAACAAGGGATTGAATTCTGGTAAGCCTCTTTTACAGCCTTGCCAGAATTGTTTTAAAATTGAGGCTGAAAATGAAGAATTGAGGGAGATGTTGTATTGGATTTCATTTGCTCTTTGGAAGTCTAAAGCATTTCACCCCTTTTTAATAGGTTCGGTAATTCCGTTTTTACGAATCGGGGATTTTAAACAGGTTATCTGTGAAAAATTGGAGGTTGTAAATGCTAATCCAGGAGAGTTTGCGAATACGGTAGAAAAGTTGAGGTTCTTTGACATAAAGGAAAAACAATTAAAAGACAGCTTACGGCTCGTTCAGGAATTGAAACAGGTTTATGTTCATAACTATTTTAACCGAAAAAGTTGAGGTTGGCAACAAAAAAAGCCCGGGGCTGAACCGGGCTTAAAACTCAAAAACATGGGGTTGTCATTCCCCTTCAACGGTTGCTTGCGCAACTGCAGTCATTACACTTCCGGCCACGGTCAGGTAACCTGCTACCGTGACAAGAGTCAACGGTAAAGTTATCGGTGCTGCTATTATTGCACCTCCGGCAGCTGCCAGGACTAACCCGACGTTTCGGATAATCCGGAAGAATTTGGACGTTGGAGCAGTCAACCGCTGGACCAACGATAAGTTTTTAGTTGCCATCCTTCATATTTTTAAAGATGAATGTTTCAACATGATTAAGCCTCTTTTCAAGGAATTCGATTTTCTGGTTCATCAAATCGTTTATCCCTTTGAATTCGGTTTTAATAAGAGAAGTAGTGGTTTTCACTTCTGCAAGGTCTTTCTCCACACGTTTAAAATCACTGTGCAATTGCTTTGTGAAAAAGGCCACTACCGAAAGCAGTACCGAAATGATTATCCCGAATACCTGGAACTCATTCATACCTTAAGCCACATTTACAATAGCCAGGGTGTTGTAGTTTCCGTTCTTCAATGGATATTGCAACCCGTTTGTGAGCTGAAAGAACTCTATCTTCAAAAGATTGATTCTGATACCATTTCCAGCTGGTAATGCAACCGGCGTCAGAACAACGTTGACTGCATTCAGGTCAATGACCTGGTTTTGCACATTGGTGATTTGCAAATCCGATGTACCATTTGCAAAATCAATGTTGACCATAGCTCCGGTGATGCTCAAATGAGTTGCCCCAGATGGGTAAGCGATATCCTTTTGAGGTACCAGGTTATTAATGGTAATAACTCCGGTTGCAGCATCCACCGCAAATGCTTTGAACAATACACCGCTTAATACCGAATCGGCATTGAAGTTAAAACCATTCAAAAGAGCTTTTCCCTCTGCAGTTGCTAAACCTGCAGCCGGTTGACGCGAGCCTCTTACACTGGCTGCATCCAGTTTAAGCTCGGCCATCATAAGTTGAGTTACCCTCGATGCTACATAGGTATCGGATGCATTAAGCATCAAACTGCGGAGCGCATCCCTTAAGAATTTGCCAGCCGAACCGGCCAGACCAAATTCAGAGTTATTTTCCCGGGTACGCTCAAAGTTGGGATTATTGGCAATTTTATCCGCCGAAATGGCGCTTTTTTCTTTTACAAGGTATTGCCCATCCTTTTTGTAGAAGGTCATGTTTCCCATGGTACCTTCTATTTTTAAAATTCCTTTTTGCTGTGCCATACGTAAAAAATTGGTTAAACATGACACAAAGCTACCTAGGCCTAGGGTGGATTCAAAAAGACAGCTTCCGGTTTGGTTCTGATTATAAACATTTTGCCAATATTTCCGAAATTGCAGGAATATGAAAACTGTTATCTTTGTATATGGCAAAGCCTAGTTTCCCTCGTATTAAAGCCATATAAAAGTCATGTTAGAAACCAAATGGAAACAAAACGCATTATAATTTATCCGAAGGATGTACAAAGGATAACCGGTAAGAGCGACAGATACGGACGGCAGCTATTGGATAAAATCAGGCTGCATTTTGCAAAAGAACCTCATCAGTTTGTAAGTATAGATGAGTTTTGTCTGTTCACCGGTCTGGCTATCGAACAGGTTACTCCGTTCCTGGAATGATTAAGTTGAGCCAAACGAAGCAATACAAATCATATCAAAAACAATGCTCATTTTCAATATAATTTGGATGTTTTTAGCGCTCTTTGTATCCGAAAGTCCCAGTATTTTCATATATTTGCAATGAAATCGGAGTTCATCAAAAAGGCACGTCCTTACTCAAAACAAATGAGAACTAGATAGTGAACCCGCTGAACTTGTTCTTTACAAATTACTGATAATAAAACATTTGCAGGTGGTGAGTGTAATCCATTCACCCCGACAAATAAAAGTGATCAAAGCCCAAAAAGCCTGCGAGTTTTAAACTCCAGGCTTTTTCTGTTTAAAGGATTTAAAGATCAGACCTTCTTAGATAAAAACGAGAAGAAACCGATCCGCAACATGCGAAATTGATCCTAAATCTCTCTAATGTAAAAAAATAAGTATACATTTGCGTATTGCAAAGTCCCTTTTTGTTAATGCTAGTTAGTTAGCCCTATCTGCCGCTTTTTCTATCTGGCTTTCCTAAACACTTTGGCAGATCATTTTTTCGTTTTATTTAATCAATTTTTTTATGAACATTTTTGTTGCAAAGCTCAATTCACGTACAACCGGTGAAGATCTTGAGCAGCTTTTTGCAGGTTATGGCGAAGTTTCTAGCGCCAAAGTAATTTTTGATCGTGAAACCGGCATGTCTAAACGCTACGGTTTCGTTGAAATGTTAGATGAAGAGGCAGCAACTAAAGCTATCGAGTCACTGAACAATTCTGAAGTCCAGGGAAATGTTATTTTGGTAAAGGAAGCTGAAGCTCGTGAAGAGGCTCAACCACGGAGAAACAATGGCTTTAGAAGCCAACCACGTTACAATGGTGGGAACGATCGCTATGGTGCCCCCAGAGACAACAACCGTTTTGGTGGCCAAAGCCGCTACGGCAATAACGACCGCTACGGTAACAATGACCGTTATGGTACTAACGACCGCTACGGTAATAATGATCGCTATGGCAATAATGATCGCTATGGCAATAATGACCGTTACGGCAACAATGACCGTTACGGTAACAATGACCGCTATGGTAACAATGACCGCTATGGTAGTAATGATCGTTACGGTAATAATGATCGCTTTAACGAGGATCGTTATGAAAATACCGAGCGTTACAGACCAACTAATAATGAAGAAAACACCACTTCTTCAGAAGATTAGTATCCGATCTTGTCTTTTAGACTAAACACTCTATATAAAAGGTATCCGGTTTTGGATACCTTTTTTTTATGTCCAATCACCAAATACACTTCAAGAAACAGAGGATGATTATAAGGTATTAATCTAGAGTGATGCAATTAGTCCCGTTTGAAACAGGTATCTGGTAGAAAACCAATCAATAATTTCAGCTGTGAAATTGGCATTCATGAGTAGAAAAGTCTACTCTGCTTCGATCTTTTGCTCTGCCCGATGTCTTAACAGATTAACTTTAGGGTATTTCCCAAGTCGTAATTTCTTAACCCGGAAGCTTGGTACAGGATCATATCCTTGGGTACCATAGGGGCCACATCTAATAATTCGATCGGTTGAGAGAAATAATCCGGTTATAGGGCCATGTTTTTTCAAAGCCTCAATTGTATAGGCAGAACACGTTGGGTAGTGACGGCAAGAGTCTGGTAAATAAGGAGAAAGAAACCACTGATACAATCTGACAGGAATAATCAGAAGAAAAGAGAAGGCCTTTCGGAACCAGTTTTTCAAGGTAGAAAAGAGAGAAATCATAAATTAGACAATAAAAATTTTTGGTTTTACAAAAATAGCGTATATTTGCAGCACCAAACAGCGGATGTGGCGTAATTGGTAGCCGCGCCAGACTTAGGATCTGGTGCCGTGAGGCGTGGGGGTTCGAGTCCCTTCACCCGCACTGAGTTTTAAAGACCAGTTATTCAAGTTATTCACCAAACAAAAAAAGCTATGGCAAGCAAAAGAGTGGTCAAAAAACATATCGAGCAGCTTATTGGTGAAGTTGTATCTGATTGTTTGAATTACATTTTCATTCACGGTAATAAAAATAGTGAAGTCATCAGCGAAATCATTGATGATATGATCGTTCTTCGCGAAGACCTTATTATGCGTGTGAATCATATTGATGGGAAAGAGAACCCAAAATTGGTTAAAGCCCACTTCAATAAACTTTATAACGATCTATTAGCAAGAACAAACGAGGCTTATGAAAAGCTAAGCCAAATGATACAGCAGAACCGCTAATGAGATATCAAGAGTCTTAAAAATCCCGGCAGATGTCGGGATTTTTTTGTTTTACGGCTCTGCAATGTGTCTATTCAGATAATTAAGATATTATTTCGTATATTTGCACCCCAATTTCAAAATGATTTTATTCAATGAATATTACCAGAGTTGACAACGGTGAATACACCGCCATATTAAAGTTTCAGTTTGTCGAAGCCGACTATAAAGATCGCGTATCCAAGGTTTTGAAAGACTATCGCCGTAAAGCAAATGTACCAGGATTCAGACCCGGTATGGTTCCTGAAGGACTGGTTCGTAAGATGTATGGCAAAGCTATCTTAGCAGAAGAGGTTAACAAGCTTCTTAGCGAATCTCTGGAATCATTCTTAGGTAAAGAAAATATTTCTATACTCGGCAGCCCAATTCCTGCTGAAGGAAGCGAACCCATCGATTTCGATAATCAGACAGATTTTGAGTATGCTCTCGAGATCGGTTTGGCTCCAAAAGTTGAGTTCAACCTCTCAGATATTGAAGTGGAAAGAACTATTCTAATGGCTGATGATGATGATGTCAACAAAGCTCTTGAAGATATTCTGATTAAGAATGGTTCTGCAAAAGATGTTGAGATATCAGAAGAAAAAGATCATCTCTTTGGCACTATCTTAGAATTAGATGAGAATAAGCAGGTAAAAGAGGGCGGCATTTCAACTTCACGCAGACTTATGCCTACAGAAATCATCAATGACGAGATTAGACCAAAGTTTATTGGTGTTAAGGTTGGTGATGTCATCGTGTTTAATGCCCTTAGCGCTGTCAACAACGATTCAGATAAACTAGTCCATCTTCTGAATGTAGAACATGACATTGCTAAAACACTCACTTCCGACTTCCAATTCACTATCGAATCGGTTACCCGTGATTTCCCCGCTGAAATGAATGAAGAACTTTACAACAAGATCTTCCCTAATGCAGAGATCACCACAGAAGCAGATTTCCGTAAAATGATAAGTGATCAGATTGCAATTGCTGTTCAACCAAATGCTGATCGTCATTTCTTCAATAATGCAGTCAGTAAACTGGTTGAGACCGTTTCTTTACCTCTTCCTGAAGAGTTCCTGAAACGTCAGCTAAAGATTACAAGCGAGGGGAAACTAACAGAAGAGCAGATTGAGAACGAGTTTACTAACTATCTGTTTGCCTCACGTTGGAACATGATCGAAGAGAAGGTTCTAGAGGAAAGTAATATCAGGGTTGAAAAAGAAGAAGTAAGAAAGTACATTGCCGATTACTTCGTTCAAACCTACTTCTCATTCCTTGCTGGCATGGGTGATCCCACAGAGAACGAACATATCAAAGGGCTCATCGATAACGTAATGAAAAATACTGAAGAAGTTAAACGTATCTACGATGTTCTGATAGAACAGAAATTGACTTCATACTTCATTACAGCCTTAAAAATTTCAGAAAAACATACTACCTTTAAGCAATTTGCAGAAGAGCTCAAACAGAGTGAATCACAAACAGCTTAAACAATATGAATAACAACGAATTTCAGAAGTATGCAATAAAGCACAGAGGAATTAGTAGTCTTTCTCTACATCAATATAACTCTGTTGCTGCAAGCTACATCTCCCCGACCATTATCGAGGAGCGTCAGCTGAACATCGCCACAATGGATGTATTCTCCAGGTTAATGATGGATAGAATCATCTTTCTTGGTGTCCCCATTGACGATACTGTAGCTAACATTATTCAGGCCCAACTTTTATTTCTTGAATCAGTTGATTCAAGAAAAGATATCCAGATCTACCTAAACAGCCCTGGTGGCTCAGTCTATGCTGGCCTTGGCATCTATGATACCATGCAGTATATTGCCCCTGAAGTTGCTACTATCTGTACTGGTATGGCAGCATCAATGGCTGCAGTACTGCTCTGTGCCGGTGCTAAAGGTAAACGTACAGCCCTGAAACACTCCAGAATTTTAATTCACCAACCAATGGGCGGTGCTGAAGGCCAAGCCTCTGACATTGAAATCACCGCTAGAGAGATTCAGAAACTCAAAAAAGAGCTTTATGATATCTTAGCAAGACATTCAGGTCAATCTTATGATAAAATCTGGCAAGATGCCGATCGTGATTACTGGATGACCTCAGAAGAGGCTCGCGACTATGGAATGATTGACGAAATTTTATTCCGCAATCAAAAGTAATTTTAGAGTTATACTTAAAGGGCCGGTATCGTAAATTCTGAAGAATATCGATATTGGCCCTTTTTCAATGATAGAAACTACATCATGGCAAAAAATCAAGTAGACAGGTGCTCATTCTGTAATAGGCCACGCACTGATGTCAATATTCTTATCTCAGGTCTCAATTCTCACATCTGTGACTATTGCATAGAACAAGCTTCTGTCATTATTAATGAAGAAATTTCTAAGACAACGACAAAGCCTGGTCTAACAAATGGGGCATTAAAACTGCACAAGCCTTTAGAAATCAAGGATTATCTTGATAAATTCATTATCGGCCAAGATGATGCAAAGAAGGTAATGTCAGTTGCTGTTTATAATCATTACAAGCGTATTAGTCAGCCGCCTTCTGCTGCTTTAGATGAAGTTGAGATAGAGAAATCAAATATCATCTTCGTTGGTAACACAGGAACAGGTAAAACCTTAATGGCAAGAACCATTGCTAAACTGCTGAATGTTCCCTTTGCTATAGCTGACGCCACCGTTTTGACCGAGGCTGGCTACGTTGGTGAAGATGTTGAAAGTATTCTGGTTCGCTTGCTTCAAGCCTCTGACTATGATCTCAAAGCCGCTGAGCGCGGTATTGTCTTTATTGATGAGATTGACAAGATCGCACGAAAGAGCGATAATCCTTCAATAACTCGTGACGTATCAGGTGAAGGGGTTCAACAAGCACTCCTAAAGCTCTTAGAAGGGGCTATAGTCAACGTTCCCCCTCAAGGAGGAAGGAAACATCCTGAGCAAAAAATGATAGCCGTAAACACTCAGAATATCCTTTTTATTGCCGGAGGAGCATTTGATGGCATCGATAAAAAAATTGCTTCACGTTTAAAGACAACGACCATTGGGTATAAAAGCGGAGACAATGAGATCGATATTGACAGAAATAACCTTCTTCAATACATCGCTCCTCCCGACTTGCGTTCCTTTGGATTAATCCCGGAACTGGTAGGCCGTTTTCCGGTAGTCTGTAACTTGAACGAACTTGATAAGAATGCACTAAGGCGAATATTGGTGGAGCCTCAAAATGCCATTATTAAACAATACACCAAGCTCTTTGAACTTGACAAGGTGAAGTTGGAATTTAGTGAGGAGGCTCTTGACCTTATTGTCGAAAAAGCCATAGATTTTAAGTTAGGAGCCAGAGGATTGAGATCTATCGTTGAGAGTATTTTAAATAACCTTATGTTTGAACTGCCATCACAGCCAAACCAAAAGCAAATTACCATCAGCAGGGAATATGCTGAACAGCAGTTTGATCTTTCAGGTCTCGCAAAATTAAAATCTGCTTAATAAGAACTTTTTTCTAATTCCTAATAAAAAAGGTGTCATATTCTTTCGATTATGACACCTTTTTTATTTTAGGATTACGAATTTAGTCACCAAAACTGATACCAACGCCACGAGCAGCCGTTACAAGTGCATCATCTGGTTTAACAAAATTGTATTGTTCAATTGCCTCAAGCAGAGAAACAGACCCTACATTCGGATGGCGATAGTTTACCATTCGGCCAAATTTGCCTTCTAAGACCATTTCAAAAGCTTTTACACCAAATTGTGTAGCAAGAACCCTGTCATATGCAACAGGCACACCACCTCTTTGCAAATGACCTAATACTGTCTCGCGGATATCATACTTACATCCAGCAATCATTAACTCCTGTTTTAACTTGGCAGCAGCACCAGCCAGTTTCAGATTATTATAACCTACCACCTGATCGGTTGCATTAGTAGCAAACTCACCTCCCTTAGGACGGGCACCTTCTGCTACAACAATGATAGCGAATCCTCTGTCACGACTAAAACGAGAGTTAACCTTATCAAGTACTTTATTGATGTCGTACTCAATTTCAGGGATTAAACAAACCTCGGCACCACCAGCAATTGCAGCATTCAAGGCAATCCATCCGGCATACCTACCCATAACTTCAAGAATAAACACACGATTGTGTGATGCCGCTGTTGTTACAAGCTTATCAACGGCTTCTGTAGCTACTTGTACCGATGTCTGGAAACCGAAAGTCACATCAGTTGCCGACAAGTCATTATCAATGGTCTTAGGTACACCAATGATATTACATCCTTTTTCATAAAGCATCTGGGAAATTCGCTGTGAACCTTCCCCACCGATACTAATAACTGCCTCAATACCTAAATACTGCAGTTTTCGTAGCATCTCATCTGAACGGTCAGCTTCACCCCATGTGCCATCGGGTAATTTTACAGGCCATGCAAAAGGGCCTCCTTTGTTAGTCGTTCCAATGATTGTACCGCCACGGATGTGTATTCCGGAAACGGCTGCATCGTCTAAGATCATGATTTCAGTTGGCTCTCGCAAAATCCCATTGTAGGCCTCAATGCTGCCAACCACTTCCCAGTCTTTCTCTTTAGAGGCCCGCTTGACAATCGCCCTGATTACTGCATTCAGTCCAGGACAATCACCACCTCCGGTCACCACTAGCACTCTTCTCATAAATAAATATTTCTGTTAAAAATTATATCCCGACTTGGGGGCTTTACCAACCCGGAATTTTAGATAGTGCAAAAATAACACATTCAAACGTAAAACAATATCTTTAAAATAAAGTTTAAGATAATATTGTAAGATATTAGGCCGTTAGGTACTAAGTTTGTTACATGATAATCTATTTACCAGTAACCTGTTTATGAAGTATTGTAAGTTTATTTGGTTAACTGTTTTCTTTCTGAATCTCTTTTCTCATCTTCACGGACAAGAGGCTAAGCTAATCATTGCCCGCGCTTTAATAATCGATGGTGATACTGTTTTACAGGGAGTTACTCCTCCAATGGAGATAAAATCATACAGAATTTATAGGTCTCCAAAAGAAAAAGCAGCATACGAAAAGCTATTAAGAAATGTAAAAAAGGTCTACCCCTATGCTAAACTTGCTGGTCAAAAATTACGAGAATATGAGGTTGTACTAAAGGCAGCACCAAATGATCGAGAAAGAAGAAAAATTATGCGAAAAGCTGAAGATGAACTCAATGCAAAATTTGGATCTGAAATTAAAAAATTAACTTATAGTCAGGGTAAGGTGCTCATTAAGCTTATTGATAGAGAAACAGGAAACAGCTCTTACACTCTCCTTCAGGAACTTAGAGGTAAATTCACGGCCTTCCTTTGGCAATCTCTTGCAAGAATCTTTGGTTACAACCTGAAAGTCAAATATGATCCTTACGGCGAAGATGCTCAAATTGAAGATATCGTCCAACAAATTGAAAAAGGGCAGATATTACTTAACTAACTCACTTTTATGATATAAACCTGATTTCTCCCCCCTTCATTATTCCGGTATATTCCTCCGGCAGTTGTTTTATATATCTCAATGATCGTAGCCTGAACTTTCCTTTCACCCCCCTTTTGCTTACAATCTCACCACATTTTTTGTTTTAATCTCACTCTTAATAGAGTAGCGTATAAAATACACTATGCTATTCCATTTCATAAAAGAATAAGATAAAAACCTTATAGATTTAGGATAGAATTCTAAAGCAAAAGAGAACAAAGTCTGATTGCAATGTTACTACTTACCCCTCCCTTGCATAACAATCATGACAGTATAGATCAAAATCTTGATATCCATTGCCAATGACATATTCTCAAGGTAGATCAGATCAAATTTGGCACGTTCAATCATCTCATCAACATTCTCAGCGTAACCAAATTTAACCTGCCCCCAGGATGTAATACCGGGTTTCACCTTACTTAGAAGCCTGAAATGAGGCATTCTTGCCACGATCTGGTCAATGAAGTACTGACGTTCGGGACGGGGACCAACTAACGACATATCGCCTTTTAAAACGCTAAAGAATTGAGGTATTTCATCTAGCCTGTACTGCCTCATAATCTTGCCCCACTTTGTAATTCTTGTGTCATTCTTGCTCGATAGCATTGGACCACCACGCTCTGCGTCTTGATACATTGACCGGAATTTTATCATCTTGAATGATTTTCCACGCAGGCCAATTCTAGGCTGTGTATAAAAGATAGGCCCAGGCGATGAGAACATAACTCCTATGGCAGTCCCGATATATACAGGCAGTAGTATGATTATGGCGATTATTGATACTACAATATCCATCAGTCTCTTTAATGCCATTTGCCAGTCAGGCATAATATCAGGAGCAACTTCTATTAAAGGAGAGAAGAGAGATGAAGTCTTAACGACACCCATCAGAATATCCTGCATATTCGGATTAATCTTGATTACTACTGGAGTATCTTCAATTTCTGTAATTATCCTCTCAACGGCATCCTTCTCGGCACGTTCAATAGCGATAATGACCTCTTCAACATTATGTTCCTTAATGATATTTTTGAGATTCTTATAATCCCCTAAATGAGGAAGATGAGCCTGTAAAAGATTACGTTCACAGAGCCCGGCATCAACAAAGCCAATAATCTTATTTCCAGTACTTCGCAACTGGGTTTCTAACTCATTGTAGACGGCAAAGGCATAACCATTACAACCAACTATAACCGTATTAAAGCCAATTTTTCGTGCATGTATAGCATTATTAGTAACTGTGGTAATGATCAAACGAGGGATATAAGTCAAAAAGAAGTGAAGGCCAACAAGTACAAAAAACAGATGATAATAAGATCGATAGGAGGTTACAACATCATCAAGTATGAGGGTAAAAAAGATCACCAACCCACCTACAAGAGTCACCATTATGGTCTGGCCAAGCTCCTTAATTCGCGATTTTCTATATATCTTCCTGTAGGTGCCAGCCATCATGTAAAGTAATAGCCAAAAAAGGGGCAGCAAGAAGACTCCAAAGAAGAACTTTGGATCATCAAAGACTAACTCTGGTGTGACAAAGTACTGTGGATCTACATAAGCCTTACGATAAAGGAAGAATAGAGCCCATGCTATTAGTGCTGCAAGGTAATCGGAAATAAGATACTTTAAGACCTGTAAACGTTTATTCATAAGTATCCGTTTAGAGGTGAACAAGCTTAATGTTATCTAACAATACTTCGCCGGTGGAATCACTTTCTGACCTCAACACACCAAAAAAGACCTTATAACTAATTGCGGAGGTCTGACTTGAAACAAAAGGCGAAAGGTTAATGTAAATCTTCTTCCATATCGAGGTGGGAGAAAGAACAAGTAAGGGCTGCATCACAGTCTCACTTGTTGAAGTAGCGTACATTCCAATAGTTACATCAACATTTGTCTTATAGTTTAGCTCTAGTATTACTGCCTTCCCATTTTTAGGCAAATTCAAATCTTCATTATTTGTACCCAGAAAATAGGTAACCGAATCAGGCATATAAATTCTTCCTGAGAACTGTCCTTCAAAAACATCTCCGAAGCCATCAGGAGTTAAGCCAATGTTTGTCTCACTACTCTTCACTGAATCCAACGAAATAGAAGGATCAGCAAATGACTCCATCCACTTAAAAGTACAATTCTCTCTATAGGTAGTGAGTAGAGTTTGCTTTCCATTTATCAACTGATTAGTAAGAGGTATTATACTATCTGGAATAAGGTTCTTTTTAAAAGTTAAGAAATTAAACATAGGATGAGGGGCTCTGGTATTATTCATCCCATTAATCTTAAAACCAGGGTATACCTTTACCGTACAATTACCTTCAGCCAAAACAGGCACTATAGCCGGCAGCTCAAAACAACCTATCAACTGATCATCAACATATACCCATGCATCAGTAAGACTAGCAGATGCCGTCCCCTGGGTTGATGAAGTAATCTTAACTCCTATAGAGTCTATTCTGATATATGAGGGGACTGTTTGATCTCCTTCAAATTTATCACACCCTGCCATCAGGAAAATGGATAAAAACAGGGCATAGAAAAGCTGGTTTGCTTTGCTTGGTAATTTCTTGGCCATTCCGGTAAATTGTGTAGTAGATGAACGCTGTTAAGGTTCACATAGTATAAAGAAAAAGAAAAAAAGAGAGAAAAGATTAGAGGTTCAATTTCTCGATTATACTATGTGCCACTTCCAGAGCCATGTAACCATCTTCAATGGTAACTGGAGGAATGGTGTCATCAAGAATCGATGAAGCAAAACTCTCTAATTCGGTTTTGATTGCATTTATAGGTAACACTTCTGGCTTCTCAAAGGAAACCACTTTCTGGCCTTTTCCTGGTCCCATATCCAATGTCATTGCAAACGGATCCGGATTAGTATTATCGGCATCAGAGATCCGAACAATCTCAAATTCCTTAGTTAGAAAATCAACTGCGATATAAGCATCTCTCTGGAAGAATCTTGATTTTCTCATATTCTTCATTGAGATGCGACTTGCCGTCAGATTGGCAACACAACCATTATCAAATTCTAATCTTGCATTGGCAATATCCGGAGTGTCACTTACAATAGCAACACCACTGGCACTGATTTTCCTGATATTCGATTTTACAACGCTTAGAACGATATCGATATCATGAATCATAAGATCGAGAATCACAGGCACATCAGTTCCACGCGGATTAAAGAGTGCCAGACGATGAGTCTCAATGAACATTGGCTGCTTAAGATATGGCTGGGCAGTTAAAAAAGCCGGATTAAAACGCTCCACGTGTCCCACCTGAACCTTTACATTGGCTTCACGTGCAATCTTTATCAGATCCCTGGCTTCTTGTGGAGTGGTTACTATCGGCTTCTCAATAAAGACATGACGAGAATTCTTCAACGCAATAGAGGCACAGCTAAAATGTGCAATAGTAGGAGTTACAATGTCAACAACGTCTACATCATTGATCAAAGCCTCAACAGATTCGTAGGGAGTTATCCCAAACTCTTCAGCTACTTTGGCAGAGGTTGCCGGATCAGGATCATGAAAACCAACCAATTCATATTTCTCTATCTCTTTGATACATCTGATATGAATTTTCCCTAGATGGCCTGCTCCTAAAACTCCTATCTTTAACATAATTTCAAAATTAAATTTTTACGGTTGTGCTTTAGTTTTCATTTGAGTGCAAAGGTAAATTTTTTCATAAACCTTGCCAGCCTTTTTAGTAATTTCGCAGTCATGAAACCGAATCCACTACAAACATCTTTTCCGGAAGACACATTCAGAACCAAAGGGTTAAGAAAGAGACTCGTTGAACTACTTCAAAGTAAAGGTATTAATAATCAGGCCATTCTTGGTGCTATTGAGAAGATCCCCAGACACCTCTTTCTCGATGCCGCATTTCTTGAGTTTGCTTATCAGGATAAACCGTTTCCAATTGGATCGGGACAAACCATCAGCCAGCCTTTTACTGTTGCCTTTCAGACTACCCTACTCGACGTCAAAGTCCGTGACAAGATTCTTGAGATTGGAACCGGATCGGGTTATCAGGCTTGTGTCCTACTAGAACTTGGAGCCAAGGTCTTTACCATTGAACGACAAAAAAATCTGTACGATAAAACCAGAACATTCTTACCCTCTATTGGATACAATCCAAGAATGTTCTATGGAGACGGGTATAGGGGACTACCTGCTTTCGCCCCTTTTGATAAAATAATTATTACTGCCGGCGCACCTGAAATTCCAAAAGCTTTAGTTGATCAACTGAAACCGGGAGGACTCTTAGTCGCTCCAATTGGTGCTACTAATCAACAGGTAATGACGCTGCTAAAGAAAAACGAAGATGAATCTCTTACCATAACTGAACATGGTGATTTCATCTTCGTTCCTATGCTTGAAAACAAGGCAACTGACTAATTTAGTTTAGCGGGGAAGCATATCTCTTAACATCATCGGAGGTTATCTCTTTATCGCAGAGAATAATGAGTCGCTCTATCACATTTCTTAACTCTCGAATATTACCACTCCAAGGCAGCTTTTGTAACTCATCAATGGCCTCTGGCAAGAATTGTATATTAGGCCGGCCCATCTCTTGAAGAGCACTCTCCATAAAATGCTGTGCCAACTCAGGGATATCATCAAGCCTAGACGCCAGTGGTGGAACTTTTATCAAGATTACACTTAGTCTATGGTATAAATCCTCCCTGAAATTGCCTTTTAGGATCTCTTGTGATAAGTCTTTATTTGTCGCAGCAATAACACGAACATCAACTGAAAGTTCCTTCTCACCCCCTACCCGTGTCAATTTATTCTCTTGCAAAACACGTAAGACCTTAGCTTGTGCAGACATACTCATATCGCCAATCTCATCAAGAAATATGGTTCCGCCATTAGCTAATTCAAAATCACCTTTTCTCTGTTTTATGGCCGAGGTAAAAGATCCTTTTTCATGTCCGAATAACTGACTTTCAATTAACTCAGAAGGAATAGCAGCACAGTTTACATCTATAAAAGGCATAGCCTGTCTAGGACTATTCTCATGAATTGCTCTTGCAACCAACTCTTTACCAGACCCATTAGGACCAGTAATTAAAACGCGCGCATTGGTTGGCGCAACTCTCGCAATCATCTCCTTTATATCTTGCATCGGCTTTGACTCACCGATCATCTTAAACTTTACCTCTAATTTCTTTTTAAGAGTCTTAGTCTCAGTAACTAATCTAGACCTATCAGTTGCATTGCGCAGTGTCACCAACAGACGATTCAAATCAGGAGGCTTTGAAATATAATCATAGGCTCCATGCTTTATAGCCTCAACCGCAGTATCAATATTTCCATGCCCCGAGACCATAATAACTGGGGTATCGGTCAATTCTGTAATTACTGAAAGAACCTCAAGACCATCCATTTTGGGCATCTTGATATCACAGAGAATAACATCATACTCATTATTCTTTACTAACTCAATTCCCTCTATACCATCAGCCACATCATCAACATCAAATTTCTCGTACTCAAGAATATCTCTTAAAGTATTCCGAATAGGCCTCTCATCATCAATTATTAAAATTCTTGGCATAAATAATTTATAGTTATAGTATTATCTAGATTAAGCCCAATAAGCAGTGTCTTGCAAATATCTAAAAAAGTAAGGTAAGATATGATTAACCTAAGAATCTACTTAAGATTTTCAATATCTCTCTGGTTCTAACCGGCTTGGTTAACCAGGCATCAAAAATACTATTTAAAAGTTCTTCTGAGAATATATTATATGCGTAAGCGGTTACTGCAATAACAGGAAGATCATTCCTAATATCTCTGATTCTTTTTGTTGCCTCAATGCCATTCACCTTTGGCATTTGAATATCCATTAGAATCAAGTCAATGGTCGGATCTCGCTCCACCAAATTAATTGTATCCACTCCATTATTAGTAAATAGAAGTCTTAATCCTCGCCCTGTCAAGGCCGCCTCTAGAAACCTTGAATTAGAAAGATTATCTTCAGCAATCACTATAGTCCTCCCTGGCCAAATATAGTCAGCAATCAGTTCGGATTCAATGGAGGTTAAATTCTCTGTTTGGCCTTCAGTAAGTGTTTCTTCATGATCAGGAAGAGCAATATAAAAGGTTGTTCCACCTCTCTCATTATGTTCAAACCATAATTCGCCATGCATGTAATCAATAAAACCCTTCGCTAAGTTTAATCCTAACCCCATGCCCTCAAAACTCCGTGAAATCTTTTCATCCCCTTGCCGGAATGAATCAAATATTGTTTCAGCCAATTTATCCGAAATCCCAATTCCAGAGTCTTTTATCCAGATAATTACCCGAGCATTATTTACATCATGTGATGCTCCAATCTCCAAACTTCCACTTTTAGTAAATTTAAAAGCATTGTCAATCAAATGGCCAAGCGCATCGCGAAGTCTACGCCGATCAGTCTGGGCTAGCAAAGGCTCATTCTCAATTGAGAAGGAAAATGCGATTTTATTCTTTTGGAAATAGGGATTCATCTGAAACATCAGATATAGTTCCTTAATCAGGCTTCCTATATCAACCCAATCTGCATCAATTTTAAGTTTTCCTGACTCAATCTGAGCTATATCCAGTATCTGATCTATAATTTTCAACAAATTATCAGTGCCCTCTTTCATAGAATCAAGGTAACTATGATATTGACTCTCCGTTAAGCTACGCTCACCAAGTAAAGAACAAAAACCCAAAATGGATGTCATTGGAGTTCGAAACTCATGACTAAGCTTTGAAATAAAAGAGGCCTTTAAATGATTGGCCTCCTGTGCCAACTCCAGAGCTTTGATAATCTCATTATCTGATAATTTTCGATGAATAGCACTTGCAACCTGACTCGATACAAACTCCATCACCCTTAGTTCATCCTCACTGAAACAAATCGAGTCATTATATGAGCGAACACTTATAATTCCAAAACAGGCACCCCTAACAATTAGTGGAACTCCTAACCAGTTAAAATAGATAGTCTCTTTCTCATTTATCTCCCCCATTTTGACCATCTCCTCAATTTCAGTCAAGGTAAAGAGCCGGGGAAGATTCTTGTTAATAGTATAACCTGAAAGAGTACCTTTTGCTGAAAAATGGTTGTCATTTGAAGCAGAATCAACAGAATAAGAGACCGATATAGTCTGTGTCTGGGCATCATAAAGTTCAACAGTAAAATTTGATGCTTCAAACAATGTAGCTATCTCCTGATGAATCACCTTATATAGATTAAGTAAACTTGAAGAGGAGATAGCAGCATTGGCAATATTCAATAGAATATGATTCAGTTTATCATTCTTTCTCTGTTTTGTAATATCCTTGATACATAGGCCATATGCTTCCTTCAATCTGACAAGTGTTAATTCAAAATAGTGATCATTCTGCTTTTCATCCTTCAGGTTTAGATCAGTTTGCCAAACTTTGCCTACGGTTAATTCAGGAAGAATGTTCTTAATGAATGTAAGTTCAGGAGTATCAAAGAAGGCACCGTGAGTATTAGTATCCAGATTTAGGAAATGCTGTTGAAACCGCCTCATTGAATTATTAAGATAAATCGGGATAAACAAATGATCGACAATCGCAAAATTCTCGGCAACCGCGTCCATGTATCCAGTGAGTAAAATCCCTTTGTTTTCAAGTACTTTATTATACTCCTGCAAAGTATTATGAACTCTTCTACGACGAATTAACAAGTAGCCTATTGAAGCTAATGAGATTAGCAAGACAGGTATTATTAGATACCAAGTCCAAAATAAACTTTTAGAATCAGATGTTCTAAAGGCTGGCTCTTTTAACTTGTTAGGGAACCATTTTTTAGAAAGCAGGTCGTACAGTCCACTTTTATTTACCTCAGAAAGCCCATAGTTTAGCTGTTCAATGAATTTTGCTGACTTTTTATTTAGGGCTATACTATACTCAACAGGCGGTGATTGAATTGTGGTAATTTTAAGCGAAGACAGCATGTAGTGATTCACAATGTATTCAAGTTGTTTTTCCATGCCTACAAAGACATCACATTCATTCGCAAGCAATGCATTTAACCCAATTACCATTGAATTATAAGAACTTATAACGCCAGTATAACCTTTTCTTAAAAGAAAAGTATCTAATTGATCAGATTTCTGTACACCAATTCTCAATTTTAAGGCATCATTAAAACTCTGGACAGGTCTATTCACCAAAGTAACAAAAGCCATTCGATTTAATGAGATATGATTTGAAAAAACAAATATCTTATCAATCTCATGAGACCGACGAGGACTAACCAATCCATCGATTTTATTCTGTTTGACCAACACCAATAGAGAGTTAAAATCTCCCGGATAAATTTGAATTTCTAAATTACAAACCTCAGATAATGCATTTATTAGATCGACATTAAAGCCCGCAGGTTTTCCTGAATCATCCACAAACTCATAAGGTGGATAGTCATGGTTAATGCCAAGTATCAAGACAGGAGATTGCGCTCGAAGATTCAATTCAAGGCCAGAATGAAAGAAAAGAAACAATAAAAGTGTTAATACTAACCTGGCATCTAAATACCTGTAATTGACCCTTGTTGTCGTTGTTGTTATCATACCAAAGCATTTTGTTATGATCTTATTCCCATAAATTTAGTATTTTTCAGTAGATCAACAACAATTATTCAATTTTCTCTTCTTTTATTTTTCTTAAAGCTGTGAACAGTATATTCCAGTATAGTCCATTATCATTTAGAATCCTAAAGCATCGGTTCAGTAGTAACACATGAAACAATTTTTCAGCCTGTTTCAAATTACTAATCTTGCTGATCTCCTTCCTCGCCTCCCCGCTTCCCCGCCTCTTTAAAAATCTCCTCCTGACTTCGACACAGGGACACCCAAAATAAAAGGCCAAAACACTTCATCAAATAATCTGGTACAAAAAGAGATTTTTGG
>JAJTBW010000060.1 GCA_021286705.1 Sphingobacteriia bacterium | reverse complement strand
ATAAACTCGTGTAAGATAGGAACTATATAGGTAGAGGATATAGAGGGGATATTGAAGAGATGTTGAAGAGATGTTGAAGAGATGTTGAGAGAGATCATTTAAACCACGAAAGGCACGAAAACTGCTAGATGAAGAATTTCGTGTTTTTAGTGTTTTTCGTGGTTAAATGTAATCTGCGATTCAAAATTCAACGATTGGCTAAAGGCTATTAGCTACGGGCTACTGCTATCTGTACTCAATGAAACGCAATGGTCTGAACTATCATTTTTATGTCTGGATAGCTGCAAAATGGGTTAATTTTACTCTGGGACACCCAAAAGAGTGTCCGTGTATTTTTAGATTATTGTTTATCAATGTAATATAAAATATGCTAAATAAAAGTGTCGAAGTCAGGAAAAAAAGAGTACCATATAATATAGAAACTAAGAAGCATGGCTTCACACCATGCTTCTTAGTTTTTTATCCTTTAAGAAAGATCATCTTTTTAACTTAACTTGATTTACTCTTCAAAAGTTCCCTCAATTCGCATCATCACTTTAATAAGCTTAGCCCGAACTTCATCGGCAACACATCTTAAATCAGCATTCTTTACAGACTGCATCGAAATCATGGGATCAATCACAGCTATCTCGGTCTCATCATCACTAATATACTTAACCAACGCATTACAGGGCAAGAGTAATCCTATATTAGCCTCAGCTCTTAAAGCCTTATGGGCCGATGCAGGCAAACAGGCTCCCAACACGAGATATGGGGTGAATTCAACCCCCAATTTGGCTTTAATCTTCTCCTGAAAGTCAATCTCTGTTATCACAGCAAAACTCTCATCCTGCAAAGCACTTCTTAATCGTATTTCAGCTTCAGAAAACGGAATTGACAACCTGACGTATTTAAAATATGCTCCTTGTTCCATTATTTAATCTCATTTTAATTCTTATTTCACCATACCTCAGCATTCATAATCTTAAATCAAATTCATCTTGCTGAGTATAAGACAGACATTTATGAATTAATCATTTACTAAATCTAACAACCAACATTTAAGCTTGTTCATATACAAGTTACATACGAGATCCTGACAGTCTACGTTAATAACGTTTTATCATAGAACTACTTTTGCTTGAAAATCACTTAACAACAATGAAACTCTCATTTTTCCAATTCATTTTTTCTCTGGCAATCATATCCACCGATTTGATTACGCCAGTTGCTGTTTTTACGAATTACGGAAACAGCTTATCAGAGATAAGTCTTAACGTAAATGAAGAGAAGACCGATACTGCCTTTTTCAGCTCAATTTCGATGCCTCAATACCATGTGAAGCGGAATTACACGATTCCACTCTCCTTAAAATCAGTGCTATTCAATAACATAGAGCTTCAAGATAGATTAATTTTATCAATAAGCCCAAATGGTGATACTATTCGCCCCGGAGACACGGTTTTCATTGAGCCCGGAGTCAGAAATAGCTTTCTAAGAATAACCAACCTTAAGGGAAGTTCTGAGAAACCCATAGTAGTTATAAATGGACCAGGGAAGGTGATAATTCACAATGAAGATAAAGGAGGCGGAATGGCCTTTAGAAATTGCGAATACATCCATTTTACGGGCACGGGAGATAAAAGGACCAACTACGGAATCCTAATAGACACAGCTTACATTGGAGCCACTGGTTTAGGAATTGAAGAACTCTCAAACCACTTTGAGATAGATCACGTTGAAATCTGTAATACTGGTTTCGCCGGACTAATGGTGAAAACCGATCCATCATGTGATTCAACCACCTGGCAGAGTCATTTTGAGATGCGAGACATACGTATTCATCATAATTACATTCATAACACCCGTGGCGAAGGAATGTATATAGGTTTTTCAAAACCCGCCTTATACGAGAAGAAATGCAGCGCATTTCCAATTAAAGTCAGCGCTCACCGGATTAAAAATCTTAAGATATACAACAACGTGGTGACAAAAACTGGCTTTGATGGAATCCAGATAGGATGTGCAACAGAGAACATTGAAGTATATAACAATGAAATCTCCTATTTCGGACAGCGATGTGATAAAGATGGTAAATACTATGGGATGACTGGTATTGTTGTAGGAGGAGGATCATCCGGAGCATACTATAAAAACCGAATAACTGATGGGATGGGAAGTGCTTTTCAGATTTTCGGCGAAGGCGATATCTTTTTGTTTGATAATATGATCATCAGAGCCGGACAAGCCGCCTACTGTTCCGAGATCGAGGTAAGCCCCTCCTCCATTTTTGGAGATGACAGGACTGAACAAAATGGATATTCTGTCTTTATATTCAACAACACCATTATTGATCCTCCGGGAAAAGCAATTGATTTCAGAAATTTAAATCACAAAAAGAATATCATTGTTAATAACCTCATAGTTAACCAAACGGCAAATAATCTATCAGCAACTGAAAATGCAGGGAAAATCATCGTGAAAGAGATAAATGAAACAGCCGTTGAGGGAAATATCATCTTAACAAATGATATCAAGAAGAACATAACAAATAATCTGGATGAGCTATTCAGAAATCGAAAATCAGATGATTATCGATTAACAAAAGCCGGTCAGACAAAACTTAAAGGCAGCTCATATAAGAGTGCTAAGGTGGATAAACTCAAAGTGGAAGGGATAGAACATGTCAAGATTGAAGAAGTGGTCGGAATTCAATAGCCACTAGACTCAGCAATAACCAATTGTAAAGAATAATGACAGAAAACTAAACAAACAACCGAAACCTAAACGAAAAGTGAGATTAAAAGATACTTTTTTATTAAAATTTAGAAGAATGATAGTTTTGTTGCCTGATTTTATGGATATTTGCGCATTGAAATACTGCATTAGATGAATAAGGTGGTACAGTTATCGGAAGCATCCTCAATTGGGATACATGCAATGGTGTTAATAGCTCGGTCAGAGGTACACATGAATGTCAGCGATCTTGCTGAAAAGATAGGTGCCTCGAGAAATCATTTGGCAAAAGTGATGCAGCGACTAGTAAAAGATGGTTTCGTAAAATCAAGCAGGGGGCCAACAGGCGGTTTTTTGCTCTCCAAGTCTCCTGAAGAGATTACCTTATTAGATATTTACGAGTCAATTGAAGGCCCCATTGAGCCTGCTGCCTGCCCTCTAGACCGACAAGTTTGTCCTTTTGGAAAATGTCTTATGGGAGGAGTGGTGAATAAAGCAACCATTGAGATCAGAGAATATCTCAAAGCCAATACTCTTAAAGAGATGATGGGTTATTAGAAGATTTTTCTTTTGTCTCCGGAAGCGGAAAGATGACTTTAAAGAATCTTTTATCAAAAAACAGTTTAAACCCAAAAGGTGTCGAAGTCTCTCGTTGGCTATCGCTGATGTTTATCGGGAGGTAGTTCAGAGCCATCATGACTCTGTAGGCCAGTTCAGAGCAGGAGAGTTTATCTTTTGTGTTGACGTTTGAAAATGGATCAAATGGCGGATTCTGAACAAGAAGCTTTAAGACGCATGAATGAATGAGACCTGAATCAACAGGACTGCAATTAAGAGGGCGACAAACATACACCTTTAATGCCTCATGATTACTACAAAATTCATTAACAGAGGAAAATCTGACATTTCTACCTAGCGAATCAACCTCTGGTAGGGTATGAAAAACAACCAATTGTCTATTTAGATTAACCACTAGGCCGGCATGAGATACCTTATTTTCCTCATTAAGTGATTTTATTATAAGACTACTAACAAAACCATTCCCTTCTCTAAGAAGAATATCTCCTTCTTCCAAAACAGTTACATCCAATAAACCATCTCTACCCCCTCCCTCAACATTCTTCATCTCATTTTTTTGATCAGAATAAAGTTGACAGCCGCTTAAAAGGGTTAGTGTACTAATTAATAAAAAGATTACATACTTATTCAAACAAGATTTAGTATAGCAAAAGATAAACAGATTACTCCTTAGCAAGATCAACCTTCCATTCATCATTCTCTTTTATTAACATCATATCGCTCTGGTCTTTATCTTCAGTCAGGTAGGTCACCCATGCAGTATCACCACTAATCCTGCTGGCAATGATCTCGACTTTAGGAAATTTCCCGGTAATAACACTATCCGGCGAAGCTGACATCACTTTAAGCATATCGATGTAATATTCTGACTTCTCGGTGCAGAGCTCTTTAGCTCGTGCAAAATCACGTTTACCAACACTTTCCAGAAAAGCAGAAGCCTGCTTCTCAGGACTATTAGAGCTAGAACAGGCCGTTAGGCTCAAGAAAAGAACAAAGATGATATAAATGAAAACCTTCATGATAGAGATCTTTCTGCGAAGATAGTGTGTAGTGTTTTATGTTGAAAATAACTACATTAAAAAGTTTGCTATTCTATTGGTTAACGCTAAATTTGTCTTGATAATGCAGGAGACCAGAAATGGTTGCATTAGAGGTAAAACACATCTCAGGATGTGAAAGACCATGGAATAATCCAACAAAACCACTGAAGCTTTAAATAATAAACAACACCAGTTAAATCAAAGTGATATGAAGAAGCATAATTTTAATGCCGGCCCCTCTATCCTACCTCAGGTGGCCATCGAAAACACGGCAAAAGCTATATTAGATTTCAATGGCATTGGGCTCTCAATTCTTGAAATCTCTCATCGTAGCAAAGAGTTTCAAGCAGTAATTGATGAAGCAGTTGCTCTTTTCAAGGAAGTTTTAGGAATTCCTGAAGGTTATCAAGTTCTTTTCCTCGGTGGTGGTGCCAGCACCCAGTTCTGTATGGTTCCTTTCAACCTTTTAAATAAAAAAGCTGCATACCTGGAAACCGGTGTTTGGGCTAAGAAAGCTTTAAAAGAGGCCAAACTATTTGGAGAAGTCACCAACGTTGCTTCATCAGCAGACAGAAACTATTGTTATATTCCAAAGGGTTTCACTGTTCCTACTGATGCAGAGTACTTCCATATTACCACCAATAACACTATTTACGGAACTGAAATTCATGAGGACTACAACTGCCAGATTCCTTTGGTTGCTGATATGTCTTCAGACATCCTCAGCCGTCCGGTTGATGTTTCAAAATATGCAATGATCTATGGCGGAGCACAGAAGAACTTAGGCCCAGCTGGAGTAACTTTTGTTATCGTTCGCGAAGATATCTTAGGTAAAGTTGAGCGTACAATACCTACAATGTTAGACTATCGCACCCACATTAAAGAGGGTTCAATGTTTAACACACCTCCCGTACTGCCTATCTTCACCCTAAATGAAACCTTAAAATGGCTCAAAGCATTAGGTGGAGTTGAAAAGATGTACGAAATGAACAAGAAGAAAGCTGGTCTTCTTTATGATGCCATTGACAATAGTAAGATGTTCGTTGGTACCGCTGATAAAGACAGCCGTTCATTAATGAATATTTGTTTTGTCATGAAAGACGAATACAAAGACAAGGAAGAAGCTTTCATGGAGTTCGCTAAGAAACAAGGCATGGTTGGAATTAAAGGTCACCGCTCTGTTGGTGGTTTCCGCGCTTCAACATATAATGCATTACCAATCGAAAGTGTTCAGGCTTTGGTTGATTGCATGGCCGAGTTCGAGAAGAACAATATGTAATAATTGTTTGCAATCATTAAAAGGTAGTCTCTTTAATTAGAGACTACCTTTTTTTATGCAAGCTTTTATTATCTCAATTAAGACAACCTTTCTTTTCCAAATCTTCAGCCTTTTCTCAGCATATCCTCTCTATATACTCTCTATATCACCACTATATATAGCGGGATTGGAGAAGCGGAAAACGTGGAGAACTAAGTTAAATCTACCAACAAGCCGCCAGCAGCCTATCTTTGAATTCTTGAATTTTGAATACAGTAGTCAGTAGCCAGCCACCCTAACCAAACCCAAATAAAAAAAGGTCACTACATCTTCCAATGTAGTGACCCAAATATCGTCCGGAAAATCAGATAATTACATCAACATTCCGCCACAGACATGTATTACTTGACCCGTTACATAGCTACTAAGATCACTTGCCAGGTAAACGCAGGTATTTGCAACATCCTCAGGTTGCCCACCACGTTTCAGAGGAATACCATTGATCCACTCTTTTCTAACATCATCCGGAAGTTTAGCAGTCATCTCGGTCTCAATAAAACCGGGAGCAATAGCATTACACCTAATGTTGCGAGAGCCTAACTCTTGAGCGATCGACTTTGTGAAACCAATCATTCCAGCCTTTGAGGCAGAGTAGTTGCTTTGTCCTGCATTTCCACTCACTCCTACAACAGAACTCATGTTAATGATGCTACCTTTTCTTGCTTTAAGCATTATTTTCTGAGCAGCTTTTGTTAGATTGAAGACAGACTTTAGGTTAACCTTTATAACAAGATCCCAGTCTAGTTCAGTCATTCTCATCAAAAGTTGGTCACGAGTGATCCCAGCATTATTCACCAAAATATCAATAGTGCCAAACTCTTTAACAACTTCATCAACCAAAGCCTCAGAACCGGCAAAATCAGATGCATCAGAGGCAAAACCTTTTCCACGAACACCCAATGCAGCAATTTCAGCCTCTAAAGAAGATACATTCTCATCAAGTCTAAGATCGCTGAAGGCTACATTAGCACCCTGTTCAGCAAATTTCAAGGCGATAGCTCTGCCAATCCCTCTGGAAGCTCCGGTAATTAAAGCAACTTTTCCTTCTAACAGTTTCATGTGTTCTTTATTTGTTTTTAATGGTTCCATGGAAATGACGAGATTAAAAAAGCCCAACAATCATCACTTTGGGTTAATAATCAAGAATTTCCATATCTGTTCATTTAATGAAACAAACCGTCCAGGGCACTATTTAAATCACCCCGAGTGTGCAAAAATACTAAAAAACGACTACAAGACTGATTTTAATCATCGGACGAGATAGTTAACCCCAAGAAAACCGACACTGCTACAACTTTTCAACTTATACTTTTGTCTATATAGTGGACAAAAAAAAAGTCCTACCTTTAAAACGAAATCTAACATTACTACGCTAGGATAGCCTATTGGAGATAAAACAAGACTTTGGAAACTCGAAGGAAAGAATTAAACAACACCTGTCATTTTTCGTGATATGAAATTCAAAATTGAATATTGGCTAATTTTACTCTTCTTTTGGGGTCTTTTTAGTACACTATCAGTCGAAGCCCAAAATGACACTGAATTCTGGTTTGCTGCACCTGACAATGATCAAGGCAGTGCTAATAACCGAGACCAACCTATTTACTTAAGAGTTGCTACCTTCACTCAAGCTGCCACCATTACGCTCTCTTATCCTGCCCGACCTACAGTTACGCCGACGGTGGTCAATGTGCCCGCAAATGGGACATACACCTTTACCCTAGACAAAACTACCATTGAATCACAGCCGAGTAATACCATTCTCAACTATGGAATTAAACTCACAAGTACGACACCAATTACAGCTTATTACGAACAGTCGAGTACGAGTAACCCCGATATCTTCACGCTGAAAGGTAAAAATGCCTTGGGAACAAGGTTTGTTGTACCTTCCCAATTCAACTATAATAACTCAACACGATTTCTTAGCTTAGGTGGTGCAGCCAGAAACTCCTTTGTCATTGTAGCCAAGGAGAATAACACACAGGTCACAATAATCCCTAAAAATGACATTGACGGCCATTTAGCGAATACACCCTTTACGATCACCTTAAACGCGGGGCAAACCTATTCAGGTAGGGCAACCAATCCTGATGCTTCCAAACATCTGGGAGGCACCATCATTACCTCAAACAAACCAATTGCTGTAACCATCAATGATGACTCAGTTGAGATGACCACCTCTTCGGGCCCTGATTTAGCTGGAGATCAACTTATCTCTCATACCATTTTCGGGAAAGAGTACTGTTTAGTTAAGGGGTACTTTCAATCTTTGGAAGGAGGATCAGCAGACAGGGTCTATATTTTTGCCGATTCATCAAATACAGCCGTGCTAATCAATGGAACAATTGTTGCAACTTTGACGGCTGGAAACTATTATAATTATTCTTTTGGTTCTGATGAAGCAGCTTATCTAACAACAAGTAAACCAGTAATCGTATATCATCTCTCTGGTTATAACGAACAGCCTGCCGGGGCGATAATCCCGCCGATTCAATGCACTGGATCAAACGAGATTGCTTTCACTCGCAGCTCAGTTACTGGCAGTGGAAGTCAAAGCTTTGGATTAGTAATTATCACCAAATCGGGAGATGAAGGAAGCTTCTCTGTCAATCCTCCTGATTTTACCATTTCAGCATCAAACTTCCTTCCGGTGCCTGGGACCTCAGGTGAGTGGAAATATGCTCGTATGAATAACATATCGGGTGTAGCAACTGATGTTGGATACAGAGTCACTAACTCAACAGGTCTATTTCATATGGGGCTTCTCTACGGATGGAGTTCCAGTAATGCACGTTATGGTTTCTATTCTAATTTCTCTTCTGTTAATCTGGGTCCCGATGTTACCATCTGCCCTGGTGATTCGATCTATCTGGATGCAGGGGCGGGGAAAGACTCATACCTTTGGAGCACTGGAGAAACCACCCATGATATATGGGCTAAGTTACCAGGCACCTATTGGGTTCATGTAGTACATAACTTATGTCAGCTTGACGATACAATTCAAGTATCAAATTATATAACAGTCCCCATAAATCTGGGTTCAGATCGTTCACTCTGTGGAAACACTACCACTCTTCTCAATGCTGGAAGTGGTTACACCGCATACCTTTGGAATACAGGCCAAACAAGTCAGACTATCACTGTAGGTGCCGGCGTTTACTCTGTGAGAGCCACTAACACTGGTGGTTGTTATTCCAGAGATACAATCACAGTTGTACAAAATCCACTACCACCTCCTAAACTTATAAAACACTACTAGTTAAGATAAAGTATGAATCACTTAGCCAAATTCTTTTTTACAATCATTCTCAGTTTTTTGTCGCTTTTAATCTTTGCAGAAGGAACAAAACAATTTTCACCAACTGCTGGTCATCAGTATTACCTAGTGGTAAGAAATGGTGGCGATCGGGGCTGTTTTGGCACCGTTGCTTGCGATGAGATCTCAAAGAAAATATGCTTCGAGGTTAAAAGCACAACTGAGAAGGTCTACTTTGGGACAAACCCTAACTTTTCCGGAGGCACTTATAACTATCAGATCAAAAAACTTGATGGAACAATAGTCCAACAAGGGGCACTACCTACCTCTAACGCACCCGGTTTTATAGCTGATTATGAGGTTGCTGTTACAGGCCCAAGTGCTGTTTATACCGGAGGATACTCAGCTTTAACTTTCAATCCGCCAGCCGCTGGCACCCATATATTCGATTTTGATATTGGAAGTGGTAATAACACGGAAAAAGAGATTAAATACTTTGATATTACGGTAGCAAATCAAGCAAACATTGAACAGAAAGGTCGGGTATGGTCAATGGCCTGGAATTTTACTACTACTTCATCAACCGTCTCCTTCACAAGCAAATTATACCCATACAGCGCAGATAGCGTAGTCACAGAGATATCCTTTAACGGAATGTCGCCTTATGCGTTCAGCGTTTCCTGCAACATGAACGGATGTAACAATACAGGAAATTTTGTATTAGACCGTCGCTCGGTGCCAGGAAACTTTACCTACCCTCAGTATAAAGTATTCCTGAACAACCCTGACATTGATCTTTTCCCGTCAGGTACAATGGGACAAATTGATTCTGTAACTGTCAACAACCCATGTGATGGACAAGTAACTTTCAATGTTTACGCAAATAAACCCGGACTAGTTGACTTTTTAATTGAAGTGAACGGCATTCCCGGATATCAAATTGAAGATAAGTTTCTAACCACAACCGTTGAACCAAACATTGCTAATACGATTTTATGGAATGGTGTTACTGATAATGGAGATACAGTGCCAAATGGAAAATACATCAACATTCAGGGAACTTTCGTAAATGGGAGAACTAATTTACCATTGTATGATGTTGAATATGGTGATGATGTAAACTGGAAAGGTTTTGATGTTGCTCTGATTAGACCGCCGGGGCCACGGCCTAAGGTATTCTGGGTAGATACATTGCTTTACAATCCGCCCTATCCTGCTAACTCAATTGAACTTAATGGATGTGAAGGTTCTTGCCATTCCTGGGGCTATGTAGGCGATGTAAAGACCATAAACACCTGGTGGTATTCTCTTACTGCTTCACTCATTCCAGTTGATCTTAGATATAGAAGATCTAACTATACAGCTATAAACCATATCATCTGTCAAGGAGATAGTGTCCAGGTTTTTGGTATCTGGAGAAAAGCCGATGGCTATTTTTCACAGGTGCATACTAACTGCATGGGTTGTGACTCTACAACTGGTATTACTGTCAGAGTTCTACCAGGCCCGACACTTGAACTTGGACCTGATCAGGTACTCTGTAATGGTGCTTCAACAGTTCTTGATGCTACCGGCCCTGTAGGAACAACATACCTATGGTCAACAGGAGAGACAACCCCAACAATAACCGTAAATGCAACTAATAGCTATTCCGTTAGAATGACTGCCCCAAATGGTTGCGTAAGAAATGACAGCGTACATATTACGGCAAGCTCTATAGCACCGATCCCGATTAGACACAATTGACAAGATAGAAATAATGATATCACATCAATCTATCAAAATTTATATTAACTTAACATACTTTTAATCTGAAAAACATCTTTAACCTCCTATGACTTCAGGAGTCACTGTAAAACAACCTGTTATACTTTACTATAAGCAAACTATTTAACTTTGGCATTATCCGTTTTTAAACCATATATATAGCATACGTTCATAGATAGACAACATTATCACATTTGCCAATTCTAACAAAATGAAATACAGGTTTATCAATCAGGTACTTTTTCTACTTCTAGTCAGTACATTTCAGGTTCATGCTGAAGGGACACGCGAAATTTCACCCTCAAATGCTAATCAGTATAAACTTGCAGTTAGGAATGGTGGCGTTAGAGGTTGTTTTGGAACTATTGTCTGCACAGACATCTCTACCAAGATTTGCTTTGACATAAAGACAGTAGGTGAAAAGGTGTATTTTGGATTCACGCCTGACAATAGTAGTGCGTATAGCTATCAAATCAAAAAACTTGACGGTACAATCGTTCAACAAGGAGCTCTTCCTGTAGCAACAGGAACAGGCTATATCGGAAGTTATAATGCAGCAGTAATCGGCCCGGCAGCACTATTTACTGGGGGGTATACTGCCTTAACCTTTATTCCAACAGCAACAGGCACTTATATATTTGATTTTGATATTGGCAGTAACGTAAACGACGAAAAACTTATTAAGTATTTTGACATAACGGTTGCCTCATCAACTAATATAGAACAGAAAGGACGTGTTTATTCTCAATCCTGGAATTTCCAAGGAACAAGTAACTCTACCCCTTTCACTAGTATATTATATCCTTACACTGCCGATAGTGTTGTTACGGCAATTGATTTTGGAGGAATGGCACCAGCTGCATTTAGCGTAAGCTGTAATCTGAACGGATGTAGTAATACAGGTAATTTTGTTCTTGACCGTAGATCAGTAGATGGATTAATGACCTACCCTCAATATAAGGTCTTCTTAAACAATCCGGATATTGATCTATTTCCGTCAGGCAGTATGGGTCAGATTGATTCGGTAAAGATTGAGAACCCATGTGATGGGATGGTTAAGTTTAAACTTTATGCGAATAAACCAGGATTAGCCGACTTCTACATTGAGATCAACGGAGTGGCAGGTTATCAGTTAGAAGACAAATTCCTAACCACTAGTGTAGAACCTGGGATAGCTAATATCATTAACTGGAACGGGGTGGCTGATAATGGAGATACCGTTGCCAATGGTAAACATATTGAAATTCAGGTGACCTTTGTTAATGGAAGAACCAATCTTCCGCTATACGATGTCGAATACGGCAATAATGTCAACTGGAAAGGGTTTAATGTATCATTAGTTAGACCGGCTGGACCAACACCAAAGCTTTTCTGGGTTGACACACTCCTATATACCCCACCCTATCCAGCTAATTCAATGGAACTAAATGGATGTGTTGGAACCTGTCATAGCTGGGGTATGATTGGCAACGAGAAAACAATTAATACATGGTGGTATTCGTTAACCGCATCAGCAGTACCCATTGATCTCAGATATCGCCGATCAAATTACACCGCCATTCCTTATATACTCTGTCAAGGCGATAGTGTACAAATTTTTGGAGTATGGAGGAAATCACCCGGATATTTCTCCCAAACCGGCATAAACTGCATGTCATGTGATTCAATCACCGGAGTTACTTTAACGGTACTACCCGGTCCAACTCTTGACCTTGGTCCTGATCAGGTATTATGTCAAGGAGCATCAACAGTTTTAGATGCAACCGGCCCTGCTGGGTCAACATATCTCTGGTCGACCGGTGCGACAACCCCAACCATTACGGTAAGCACAACAAACACCTATTCCATTACCTTAACAGCTCCAAATGGTTGTATTAAAACAGACAATATTCATATTACAGCTAGTAGTGTCGTTCCGATCCCAATTAAACACTATTAAAGCGCAAATCATATTAAAGTAAAACATCTATCCAACCTTTACTATTTGTTTTATGTCTTAGTCTCATAGCCAACAGATAACATATGAGAGACGCACTGATTATTGTTTTACTATTGGTCTTTTCTAAGATGATATTCGCAGAGGGAACTAAGGAGTTAATGCCTTTCGCCTCCGATAGTGTGGGTCGAGCAGTTATTGTCATTTCAAAAGGGATTACTGCCGGTAATTATGGTCATTTCGCAGTATCTACAGCACCGGAAGATAGTCGTATATACTTTACCATCTTCTCTTCGACTGAGAAGGTATACCTTGGTTTTAAATTCATGAAAGGCAATAACCCGACCTATGTAATCAAAAAATATCCTTCAGGCACAATAGTAAAACCATCAGCTCCCGTACCCTCATCAGGAGCGGGCTATATCTCAGGTTACAACAGAGCAATCCTTGGGCCAGCTGCTATTACACCTGGTGGTTACAGTGCTATAATGTGGAATCCACCTTCATCGGGTGATTATTATATCGAATTTTCATATACTGCAAATGGTGGATTTGGGGCTCTAGATGCAATTCTACAATATTTTGACTGTACTGTAGCCTCCAACACAAACGCACCTATAACAGGCCGGGTCTGGTCTAAAAACTGGTTTCTAAGCACCGAAGGGAACTCCAATCAAGATGTCTTTAGAGGCAAGCTATATCCATATTCAGATGACCAAATTGTAACTGAAATCAACTTTAATGGAATAAGGCCATACTTCTTTAGGGTAACATGTAACCCAAACGGCTGTAATAATACAGAGCCATTCAACCAGGCCAGAATGTCTCGTTCAGGGAATTTCACCTATGCCCAATATAAAATATTCCTGAATAATCCTGATCCTACCCTATATCCAACAGGAATTTTAGGAGCAGTTACTAGTGTTAATACCTTAAGTAACTGCGATGGTACAGTTGATATTAATATTAATGTTAACAAAAGTGGTCAGGTTAGCTTACTAATTGACATTAATCCTTTGCCGGGATTTCAGGCGGAAGATGTTAACCTTACAGCAGATGTAACGGCTTCAGCCACAAATACAATAAGCTGGAACGGTTTAAATGGCTTAGGACAACAGGTACCAAATGGAAGTAGTGTCACTGTTGTTGTTACTTATATCAATGGATTGACCAATCTACCCATGTACGATGTAGAATATAGCCCATCAGGTTTTATAGTCAATCTAATCAGACCCACCGGCACAAAACCGGCAGTATTCTGGGATGATACGAATCTTGATCCTACTGCCTTGCAACTCAATGGTTGTATTGCTGCATCTGGCTGTCATACATGGTCTAACTTCATCGGAAATGAAAACACGCTTAACACTTGGTGGTACTCTTTAAGTACAACATTAGCCCCTCTACCTATTCTTTATAAAAAATCGGATATGATTCTCCTCAACCAATCCATTTGCCCCGGAGACAGTATTCTTTTTGAAGGGGTCTATTACAAAACAGCCGGGGTCTATACTCATATTTTCACCAATTTCACCGGATGCGATTCAACCCGAAAATTAACTTTAGCCCAACTTGTAGGGCCATTAGTTAACCTTGGCATCGATACTATAGTCTGCTATTCGCCTTCATTAACCCTTAACGCTCCTATAAACCCACTTACTCCTTATAGCTACCTATGGAATACTGGCCAAACCTTACCATCAATCACCGTTAGTACCTCAGGAAGTTATTCTGTTCTAGTTACAGCGCCAAATGGATGTAGACATCGGGACCAAATTCAGGTAACTTTTCCACCGGCTATACTGCCTAAACCTATTAGACACTTTTAAAAGTGCTAAACAACAATCTATTAACTAGATAGTTCTAAATAGGTCCTTTGTTATTAACTTTTATATTACCATTATCTTATTCGAGGACTAGCATTTTAAGTAAGCACCAGTGCTTATATGCATTGTATATTTAAAATTGTAACCTAACTTTGAAAACTCTCTTATCTATCAACCTCACTAAAGCATGCAGACGAATCAAATAATTAAATACCTACTCGCAACGATCCTGTTAATCGGGAGCATTGACTTGACGGCAGAAGGCACAAAAGAAATAATGCCAACCTCAACTGACAAGGGGAGAATACATTTATATAAATCATTTAGTGATTTCGCCCATCTTGGTGCAACAGAACCCTACAGGTTACATATACGTATTCAGGCAGTAGGAGAGGTAATTTATTTTGGATTTGGCAACACAGTAGATCCAATGGGTGGACCTGGTGGTGATGTATCCTATAAACTCACCAAACCGGATGGTACAGATGCTATAAGTTTGACTGCCGTACCTACTACAGGTACCGGTTTTATAGATTCATACAACAAGGCTGTGGTTGGGCCTAAACAACTTCCCGGACAATCAACTACGGGATATAATGCTCTCTCATATACCGCCACAATGGTAGGCGACTATTATATGGAATTTGAATATGGAGAATGGAGTACGAATGGCAGAAGAGAATTCACCCTTTTTGATATAACAGTAGTCCTTGGTAACACAAAAAAGCTAGGCCGCGTATGGTCAAAAGCATGGCAATTCACAGCAACTAATGAGGGCTCAGCAGCTTCAAATCAGTTCAAAGGATCTGTCTTTGTGTATGCCGATGATGGAATTGTAACTAAAGTTAATTTTAATGGATTTCAACCTATAGTTTTTAATGTCTTCTGCAACTCAACTGGGGTTATAAACACAGGTAACTTTGTCGAAGATAGAAAATCCACGAACATAAACCAGAAAAACCCTAGCTATAAAATCTTCTTAAACGACCCAGACCCAAATATCTTCACAACAGGAGCATTCGGAATTATCACCGGGCCAGTAACTACCTCTAGTTTCTGTGATGGAGGCACTGATATTTTTGTACCGGTAAACAAAGCCGGCAGAGTAGAACTCTTGATTGAAGCTAACCCTGCCGCAGGTATACAACCTGTTGATCGACAAATCTTCGCAGATGTTGTCCCTGGTACCAACACCATCCATTGGGATGGACTAAATGGACTTGGACAACCATTGGTTAGTGGGTCACAAGTTATAGTTCAGGCTACCTATTTAAATGGACTAACCAACCTACCTCTCTAGGATCCTGACGTCAATAATAATGGATTTATTGTTAGTCTGATTCGTCCCTCTGGCCCCCAACCAGCCATGTTCTGGGATGACTCTAATATAATGGGAGGCTCTAACTTGACTGGATGTACTTCCGCAAGCGGCTGTCACACCTTCGGCAGTAGCATAGGAAATGATAATACAATTAACACCTGGTGGTATGCTAATTCTACAACAGCAGCGCCTGTTACCTTTACATATAGGCATTCCTACTACGGAAGCTCAAATCAAACATTATGTGACGGTGATAGTGTTCTTTATAACGGCGTCTGGGTAAAAACTGCAGGTACATACTCAAATACCGTTCCTAACATGCAAGGCTGTGACTCGACAACAGCCATCAATTTGACTCTTATACCTAAACCTACTGTCAATCTTCCTCCTGATGAAGCTTACTGCATTGGTGGCTCAACCACCCTTAATGCTGGGAGTGGAACAGGTTACACCTATCTCTGGACGCCAGGAGGGCAGACAACGCAGAGCATTACTGTTAATACAGCGGGAACTTATACGGTGAGAGTTACAGCGCCAAATGGATGTTTTAAATCAGATTCATTTACTCTAACTATTCACCCAAACCCACCTGGAGTGCCGATAAGACATAATTAGTTTTCCACTCAATTATAAATGAAAGACACAAAAGAGGCAATAAAAAACTTATGCCTCTTTTTTTATATCTGAAACTTATGTAAACTTGCAAAGATTTTGACTTACTAAACTTACTTGCCATGGGGCTTACTACTCAGACTAAATTTTTTGGCCTCCTTTTCTCTTTTCTACTCTTTCTTCAATTTGAGAGTTTAGCTGAAGGTACTAAAGAGATTATGCCAACCAGCGGTACGCCAAATCGAATATGCTTACAAAAGAGCTATAGCAATTTCGCTCATTATGGTGCACATAAATCTTCCCGATTACAAATCACAATCAAGAACACTGGGGAGAAAATCTACTTTGGAGTAGGACAGATTCTTACCCCCCAACTATTTCTCTTCTTCACATTATACAATTCTGTTAATGATGTATCCTTTAGATTAATAAGACCCGACAGTACTATTGCCATCGCATCTACCCCATTACCAACTTCAGGTGTGGGGTTTATAGATTCTTATACGAAAGCTATAAATGGGCCGATGCAGTTAACGGGTTCTTCATCTACCGGGTACAATGCTTTAGAGTACACAACCAATATGATTGGTGATTGGTATATAGAATTTGATTTCCCTAACTGGGATAGTAATGAACTAAGAGAGTTTGAATTATTTGACATAACTGTTGCTGCAGGGTCAACGAAGAAACTAGGAAGGGTATGGTCTAAATCCTGGCAATTGACAGGCTCCTGGAATTTTTTCTCATCTACCTACCCATTTCAAGGAACTTTGTATACTTACTCTGACGATGGATTTACAACGGAACTAAAGTTTAACGAATTCTACCCCAATGTTTTTAATGCATTTAGTAATGCCATAGGTGTACAAAACACTGGTAACTTTGAAGAAGATGCTAAATCTCGATCAACGAAGTTCAATAGCCCGGGATATAAGGTATTTCTAAACAACCCTGACCCATTAGTCTTCCCTTCAGGTTCACTGGGCGATGTTTCAGGAACGATTACTACATTAGGCCAATGTACCGGAGAAACAGATATCTCTTTCAATGTTACAAGTAAAGGAAGGGTAGAACTAACAATTCAAATTGACCCGGCAACCGGCATTCAACCCATAGATCGAATTATCTACTCTAATGTCAATACAGGAATAAACACTATTCACTGGGATGGTCTAAATGGGTTAGGAGCACCTCTACAAAACGGAACTATCGTCAACTTTTATCTAACATATTATAACGGACTAACTAATTTTCCAATTTGGGATCCTGACCAAAACGGTACTGGTTTCTATATAACATCAACAAACCCAACATGGAATCCTATTAATATACTCTGGAATGATCAACTTATAGGTGGTAACTCTCAATTACTAGGATGTAATTCTTCGCCTTTAACCGGATGTCACGATTTTGGCTCATCAGTTGGAAATAATAAAACGGTAAACACCTGGTGGTATTTTAAAAAAACAACCAAAGGACCAATCCCGTACAGATACAGACACCACACGACTGGTTTGTCTAGCCTCTCTATGTGTGATGGGGATAGTATACTCTTTAATGGTACATACCTAAAACATGATGGTGTTTATAATGCCATTTTCCCATCTAAGCTTACCTCCTGCGATAGCACACATTCTCTTACCATTATTCTTAAACCACAACCTATAGGTTCAGGCACCTATAGTATTGAATCCTGTAATACATCACCAATTATAATAGGTCCAGATCCAATTGCAGGATTAACATACTCATGGAATAGTGGACAAACAACCAGTAAAATCCAAACTACTTCATCAGGTAATTATATATTAATAGTCAAAGGAGATAACGGTTGCAGCAGTTTGTTAAATTATAATATTATTCTAAACTCCCCATTTCCGATCGCTCCAATTGAACACTATTAACCCCATCTAAAATCTAAACAAAGAGTATTTATTATTATTGGAAACAATGTGTATGTTATGATCAACATTAAGACAAATATAGGGTACAAAATCATTCTAACCATCATACTATATAGCATAACCTTAGCTCTTTCAGCTGAAGGAACAAAACAACTTTGGCCAGAAGAAAACCAGACATGTTGGATTAGACCTTCAAAAAGTGGAAAATATGGTAAATTCGCTAGTCCCGATGCTGGAACTAATGGAAGACTTTATATATCTATTGCCAATGTAAATGAAAAAATCAATCTAGGGTTTAATGTAAATACAACTGTAGCTACACCTCCTGTTAACCTTACTTATAGAATCATCCTCGAGTCCACAAATGCCGTGATACAATCTGGTGTTGTCCCTTCATCTGGCGATGGTTATATTAAAAACTATGAAAACGCAATTGCAGGGCCAAATGTCATCTCAGGATCGTCCGCTCAAGCTTTTAAACCAATAACAGTAGCTGTTACGCAAATAGGTAATTATTACATAGAGTTTGATTGGAGTAATAACATCAATAACGGAGGAGACGATGTAGTTGAATTAATGTATTTTGATTGTACGGTGAGTCGGAAATCAGGAGGAGTAACTACTGAGAAACTAGGGAGACTATGGTCTAGAAATTGGGTTCTTAATACAAATGGTTATAATAATCCAACGTATTCAAAACTCTACGTTTATAGTGTAGACAAAATTGTCACCTCTATCGACCTTAACGGAATGAAACCATGGGGTTTTAACATCTCCTGCAATGCAACAGGATGCTATAACACCGGTAACACAACACTTGACAGACGCTCTGTTAATGGAAATCATACTTATCCACAATATCAGGTATTTTTAAATGACCCAGATATTACACTCTTTCCTTCCGGCATTTTAGGCAGTATAACTGATATTAATGCTATCCCATCATGCGATGGTACAGTTGACTTTCAAATAACAGCTACAAAAGATGGAAGTGCAAGTATTCTTGTAGAAATAAACCCAGCTCCAGGTATACAACCAGAAGATGTGACTTTAGGAGGAAATGTTCAACAGAATATTATAAATCATTTCTATTGGAATGGTATGAGCGGAACAGGAATTCCGGTTTCTAACGGCGTTGAAGTTACTATTTCTTTAACCTATATTAATGGGTTAACCAATCTTCCACTCTATGATGTAGAGGAAAACACAAACGGTATAAAGGCTAGTTTAGTAAGACCAACTGGAAGTGCCTTTAATACATTCTGGGTTGATACTTTACTCTACAATAAACCATATCCTGTTATCGCATCAAATTTATCAGGTTGTTCTAATCCTTCGGGCTGCCATACATGGACAGCAACAGTTGGAAATGAAAACACCATTAACACTTGGTGGTATTCGCATACATCTACCTCATTACCCCTCAAAATAACAACTAAAAGAAATTACCTTAAAAACCTAAACATTACTATGTGCGACGGGGACAGCACATTGTTTTATGGTACTTGGGTTAAATCAAATGGCGTTTACCAAGAAAGAATGCTCTCAATACTTACCGGATGTGATAGTATTGAGCAGATTACAGTAGTGTTACTTCCAAAACCCTCTCTGCCTTCTGTTCTCAATGTAGAATACTGCGATTACCAAACTACTACCATCGGACCAAATTCCAATGTTGGATATACCTACTTATGGAACACTGGTCAAACTACCTCACAAATCACACCATCAGTTTCCGGAGTTTATATTCTTCAAACATCAGGAACAAATGGATGTAAAACAGAATCCAGATATAATCTAACTATTAATAAAGCTTATCCTGTTACACCTATCGAGCATTATTAAGGCTAATTTAACTCAACTAGTGTCACGCTAACCAGGTAAAACAGAAAAAGCTACTGAATGAATTACAATAGCTTTTTCAGGTAATAGGTCTACATGGAAATCTTCAAAACACTATACAGAAGATCTGTTACAGAATCGAATGATTCATACTCATCATATCCTGTTCTATCCACTATAATGTACTTATTTCTTGTGGGTACAAAACAATAAATCTCTTCATCTGCATTCCCGAAAATCAATGCACCTTGCCACTTTCGTGAAAAGGAGCTAAAAGCATATTTCTGATTTACGTCTACTATACTGCGCGGCATATAGTCAGCATCGCGCATATTATCAGGATTTACTGGTAACACCTCAACCCCATCATAAATCAGTCCATCTGATTTCTTTAAAAGCTTCTTCAGCTCTTCAGGCATATCAGGAAGATTATTCCTTGTTAGTTTCTTAGTAGCCATTGCTAAATCCTCAGCGCTAGCAGGACGACCTAATTCGGCTCCGTCCAACCTTTTAATACGCTCCAGCAAGTTCTTCATTGCAATCGAAAAATTGAATATCTATTAGTTATTTAGAAAAAGAATTAACTCTAAGTTTACCGCTCAAAGATAATAGTTTTCAATATCTAACGGTAAAAGCTTAAGAAAAAAGATCATTTTTATCATCTCAGAAAAAACCAAAACTCATTACAGCTCCTTTAAGCCCATAAAACCAAAACAACCTACCAAGAACAACCCAATAAACAAACATCCTCCTAGAAGCCTTAAAAACGCCCTAAAACAAAAATCCAGGATAATATACAGTGCAAGACATGACATCAGTAACAAACTAATATTATTAAACAGATAAAGACAGATAAAAATAAGCCTAACTAACCCCTAACTTCGACACAAGGACACCCTAAATGAAAGGCCAAAACAGTTCATCAAATAATCTATTAAATAAAGGACTTTGGGTACTAATCACATGACAAAAACTTAAAGAGACATAAGAGAACATAAGAGAGTCATAAGAGAGTCATAAGAGAGATATAAGAGGGATATAAGAGGGATGCTTCAGAGAGTCTGATTATTAGAGACTTGGAATGCGACTATTTGTGGCTGATAGGAGAGATTCAAAATTCAACATTCAGAGATTAGCTACTGGCTGTGGCAGGAGAAATTCAAAATTCAACATTGAGTCCCCTCTGAAAAGCCAAAAATTGATCTTTGAACGATGCGGCTGCAAGAC
>JAJTBW010000059.1 GCA_021286705.1 Sphingobacteriia bacterium | reverse complement strand
GTGATTATTTGGGGCTGGCAAGAGAAATTTGGAAGAGATGGGCGGTTAAAAAGAACCTCACAAGCACTTCTCCCGTTCTTATCCCGTGAAGGACTCTTTTAGCCAGGTATAATTAAGCTTTTCAGAGACCTTTACATCAATTTTGTGAGTCAATAATTAATGATGACGAAAGTATCCCTAAGAGGTTTGACTTTCTTAGTTAGAGAACCGGAATCATTCCCACTCACACATTAACCCCTCGCCGTACAGCTCCCAAACCATAGCGTTGCCTAATACGATCGAGCGACTGATACAGGCTAATCATCTCTGGGGTATCTTCAAACAGATGAAGTTGATGAGCTCCACCAACCATATCACTAAACCTTACACCAATAAGTCTCACCAATAATCTTCGTTGATACAACCGGGCAAACAACTCTAAGGCAACCCCCAACAGTTGATGGTCAAGCGAAGTATACGGAATATGACGCTGTAATGTATGTGTATCAAAATCAGAATATCTGATCTTGACAGTAATGCATGAAGTCACCCGCCCATCCGTCCGAAGCTGGTAACCTAGCTTCTCAACCATCCTCGTCAAAATACGCTTCATTAACACAACATCTATCGTATCCTCATCGAAAGTATGTTCATGGCTCATCGACTTCTGCTCACCATAAGAAGCCACCGGTGTATGGTCAACCCCATTAGCCCTCTTCCATAACACAACACCATTCTTACCCATCACACGAAACATCATATCCTGAGGAATTCGTCGCAATGTACCAATATTGGCAACCCCCATCGACCGTAATAGCTGAAAACCCTTCTCCCCAACCATAGGAATCTTACGTATAGAAAGCGGATCAAGAAAAGGACGAATTAGCGGACGCTCAACCCACCTCTCCCCATTGGGTTTTGCCTCCCCCGTCGCAATCTTCGAAACCACCTTATTAACCGACAAGCCCGCCGATATAGGCAAACCCGTCTCCTTAATAATCTGATCACGTAACTCATGAGCCCACTTCTGCGACCCAAAAAAACGATCCATACCCGTTATATCCAAATAATGCTCATCAATTGAAGCCTTCTCAAAAACAGGAGCTCGCTCTGCAATAATATCGGTCACCATCCGGGAATACCGACTATACAACTCCATATCACCCCGAATAACCACCGCATCAGGACAAAGCACTCTGGCAACCCGCATCGGCATCGCTGAATGAATCCCAAATGTCCGGGCCTCATAACTACAACTCGAAACAACACCCCTGTCAGACCCTCCCCCGATAACCACAGGAACCCCTTTCAACTTACTATTCTGAAGCCGTTCCACAGAAACAAAAAAAGTGTCCATATCCATGTGTACAACCGTGCGACGGTCATTGTCCTCAATCTCACTATCCTCAACCTCGTTATTCTCAATCATCGTAGTAACCTCCCATTTTCTTTAAAAAAACTTGACAAGATATCCGACATATAGTATATTTGACTAAATTTTAATCATTTTTCAGATTACAATTTAATCAAACAAGCAAATAAACACAAGCCTTATTCTATATTTTTCAGTCAAAACACCTCTAAACTATCATACAATGTACTTTGCTTCAAACATTAAACTGCTTAGAAAAAGAAAGAGAAGAACCCAAGATGATGTGGCCTCGGCAATCGATCTTAAACGATCAACACTCAGCGGGTATGAGAATGGAATAGCTGAACCAGGCCTGGAAGTACTAATCTCTTTCTCTAAATATTTCGAGATTGCCATTGATACACTGGTAAAAACCGACCTCTCTCAGTTCACTGAAAACCAGTTATCTCAATTAGAAAGAGGTTATGATGTCTATATAAAAGGAGGACAACTGAGGGTACTTGCCACAACCGTAACACCCGATAACCATGAAAACATTGAGTTAGTAACAGAAAAAGCAAAAGCAGGCTATCGGACAGGCTATGCTGACCCCGAATACATAAGCATTCTACCAGCATTTCACCTTCCCTTCCTATCCCGTGAGAAGAAATACAGAACATTTCAAATCAGTGGAGACTCAATGCTTCCAATCCCCGATGGCGCATATATCACCGCTGAATACGTTCACGACTGGAATAGCATCAGGAACCGTCACGCCTATATAATACTCACCAATGATGACGGTATTGTTTTCAAAGTGGTAGAAAACACCATCAACATTAATGGAAGGATCACACTACATTCACTAAACCCCGTCTACGATCCTTACACAGTACATGTTAATGATATCAAAGAAATATGGAAATTTGTGAACTTTATAAGCCAAGAGCTACCCGAACCAAAAAATGATAACGATAGCTTGCTTGAAACAGTAAAAAACCTTCGCAAGGAGATCCAAAGCATTCAGACTAAACTCAATCTTTAGCATCGATGTACTGCATCATAGACGTAGAAACAACCGGAACAAACCCTGGGAGTGAGAAAATAACCGAAATAGCCATCTATCGGCATGATGGCAAACAAATAACGGATACTTTCACCTCTCTGGTTAACCCCGAACGACCAATCCCATGGCGGATAACTCAACTTACCGGTATAAGTGACAAGATGGTCGAGAAGGCTCCTCTGTTCTGCGAAATAGCCAAGAAAATTGTAGAGATAACCGAGGGATGCACCTTTGTGGCTCACAACGTAGCATTCGATTACAATTTCATCAAAACAGAGTTTGCTCGTTTGGCTTACAACTATTCCAGAAACAGGCTCTGTACCGTAAGGTTAAGCAGAAAACTGATACCCGGACTTCCCTCATACAGTTTGGGAAACCTCTGCTCATCACTCAATATACCGATAGAATCTCGTCACCGTGCTGCAGGCGATGCTCTTGCTACTGTCAAACTATTCGAACTCTTACTTTCACTCCAACCAGTAGAGGAGACCAGATCATTCAAGGGACTGGCAACTGGTTTTGACCCAGAGATACTAATGGCTCTACCAGAAGAAACAGGAGTCTACTACCTACACAACCAAGCCGGAGATGTAATATATACCGGCAAAAGTCTTAATATCAAAGACCGCATCATTCAGCACCTAAGCAATCCCACTACACGAAAGGCTGTTGAGATGAATGCCAACATATCAGATATCTCTTATGAGTTGACAGGCAGTGAACTGGTTGCCCTATTACTCGAATCAGAAGAGATTAAACGTCTCCTACCTGTTTACAACCGTGCTCAACGTCGCACAAGCTTCAGTTGGGGTCTCTTCGCTCAATCAGATGTCAACGGTTATATCCATTTCGATATTAAAAGAATTAAGGTAGGGGATAACCCTGTAACCTCTTTTACAACAAAAACACAAGGACGAAACGAGCTCTTCAGAATGGCTGAAAACTTCAATCTCTGTCAGCGCCTCTGCAACCTTTATAACACCAAAGGAGCCTGCTTTCATTACACTTTAAACCAATGCCATGGTGCTTGCATCGGAGAAGAACCAGCCGAGTCATACAATGAGCGCGCCAGATCAGCTATTGAACCATTTCTTTTTGATCATGATTCTTTTCTAATCATCGATAAAGGCAGAAGTTTTGATGAAAGAAGCGTGGTCTTAATTCAAAACTCAACCTATAAAGGCTTTGGATTTATTACTATCTCTGAGGGGTTCTCTACTGATGACCTGATTAGTTGCATCAAACCAATGAACGATAACCGCGATGCCCGGCAAATAATCAAACAGCACCTAAAACTTCACAAAGTCGAAAAGATCATCCCAATTGAACCTTCAACCGACTTCCTGTAATGGTCATCTTGCTTCCTCAAATACTGTGACATCTGTCCTACCTATTCACGACTTACTATTTACTATAACGGTCAAGTTGTATCTGCAAGACTCCATCTGAAAAGCAGAATCGCATCCTCATTACTTAAGCCAGGATATTGCCTCGCTAAAAACCGAATTAAATGCATTATCAACAGAATCACTAGGCTCCTTCGTTATAGGAAATGGATTCTCATGACTATAAGCAAACGGAAAATCCATCTCTGTTACCATTGGATGTACCGTTTGTCGACGAACCAGATTATTAAAAATAGCCTTTGAAGGGATTACCTGATCACATTTCAATCCAATAGCTCTTATCCGTTTAGCCCCTTCATGAAAAACCGATTCCAAAAGTCTGGGATTTCTATGCCAGTTAATCATCGCATTAAAAGCTCGTCCTAACTCATCATGAAGAAAGAACTGTCCTAATGGAGTCTGATGCACCATCTCATACTCCATTTGACGATTATAATAGGCATAGATATGTTCAAATGCGGGTTTATTCATAATAAACTTTGAGACACCATTCATATCAGTGAATAGAGAACCTCCACAAAAGAGGAAATACCTCGCATCGGGCAAAAAGGTGCCTCGGCCTCCTATCAACATTATCTGAGCAAGAAAAGCTCCGATACTGTAAGCAAAGACATCTATCTTTGCCTCTTTCGCTAAACCCTCAAAACTACCTGATTCTATTTTTGCAACCAACTGTCTGAGATCAAAAGCAGTCTGTCTGCCACTCTCGAAAAACCTAAGAGGTCGTTGTAGAAGCCGTTGACTCAAGGCAATATTAAGCGATGAGGTCATCTGTGTCCCCTTTTTATCATCTTCAGGACTAAGCCACCCCATCATTTGCCTTGGATTACCCCATCCTGAGGGACCTCTATTCATGTGAAACGACATTGGGAATAACAGTATAGGCGCATTTAAACCCTCACTTAACGCCAAAGCCCAGCTCCAGTATTTATCCCATGAACGCTCATTCAGTCCGTGGAGCAATAGCACGACCCTATTATAAACACACCTTGCCGATGGCCAAACCACAGGAAAATTAAACTCAGCATTTGCGATATAATCCTCATCTCTGACGCCAAGAATCCGAGCCACCTGATCATCGTTTTGTTCCTGCTCTACTATACGACCATCCGACTTAAAAGAGTGCCATGTAATGCGCATATCAGTAGTGCTAATACACGATTCACCGCTATCTGATAAAATTGACTTTGACATCGAAACCCACTCACTATATTTCATCTTTGATAATTTTAAATCCTCAATAAGCCTTTTCTCAACTTTGCTTATTTCACACAAAAGAAAAGCTTACTTACATTGCTATCTCAAAAATGACATACAGTAAAGCGTTTAGGGACGAAAAGAGCAATAGTGGGACAAAAAAATGAATACAGGGATAAGCCCATTCTCCTAAAACAGACACACAATCGAAAATTCTAGCTTAATTTTGCCTAGTCTTATAAAACAAAACATGGTAGATCTTAGGCGACCATTACCTGCTTATCACACCACAATTGGGAACATTACTCGGTTGATTGTCTATACTGCTCTCTTCGCACTGATATTTATTAATCTTTACGCCCCTTTTGGGGTAGAATCTTGGTATAAAGTAACCCGAGTGGAACTCTTCTTCTACTCGAGTCTGGTTATATTGACAGGAGTATTAGTAGTGGTTATTAGCCGAATAATTATGTACCATTACAGCAAGAGACATCCAATTACCCTTTTCCAATTCATTTTATGGGTGCTTGCTGAAATTTTATTCATGGCCATATTTTACAGCCTGTTTGAAGATCTAATTCTAAATGACAAGAGAAGTTTTGATACTCTTTTAAAGAACTCTATCATGAACACGGCACTGGTACTATTATTACCTTATGCCCTTCAGTGGCTCTATTTTAGCTGGAAAGACCAAAAGATCAAACTAGAAGCCTTTAAAGAAGGTTCGCCCTCCGAGGAGACCATCAGAAACATGATAGCATTTAATGATGAAAAAGGGATAATGCAACTTAGCATTAAATTTGACCAGTTACTCTATATAGAAGCCTCAGGAAATTACATAAGCATCGCTTACAGTCACAACTATAAAATGAGAAAGACACTTATTCGCAACACATTAAAAGAGATTGAAAATGCTCATCCAAATAGCGATCTCATCAGATGTCATCGATCATTCATAGTAAATTTCAGCAACGTTAAGTTGATGCGCAAAACCAAAGAGGGTTTAGTACTTGAGCTAGAGGCTTCTGAACCTATTGAGATCCCCGTCTCAAAGAGCTACATCAATAAAGTAATGCAAATTTTCTCTCGATCTGCAGGAATTAGTTAACAAGAGATTCATAATGCAGTAACCGCTCTATCTGCATTTTGTGCTATTTTTGAGAAAAAGATAATCAATGAGATTGCAAAAAACGCTTTTTATAGCCATACTATCGCTGTTTTTTTCATACACATTTGCACAAAATCATAAAAGCAGGCAATATGTAGTAATGCTATCCATGGATGCATTCAGGTATGACTATCCTGAAATTTACAAGACAACCGAGCTTAAAAAGATCGCTGAATCAGGTGTTAGAGCAAAAAGCTTTATCTCCTCATTCCCAACTGTTACCTTTCCAAATCACTACGCCATGGCTACTGGCCTCTATCCTGACCATCATGGGATCGTATTCAATAACTTTTATGCTCCGGAACTTGGACTAAACTACAAAGTTGGAGACAGAAAATCGGTTGAGAATGGGCAGTTTTACGACGGGGAGCCTATCTGGACTACCGCTCAAAAACAAGGACTTATCACTGCCTCCTATTTCTGGGTTGGCTCAGAAACTAAGATCAAAGGATATCAACCAAACTACTGGAAATTTTATGATCACAAGTTTCCTTTCAGCCAAAGAATCGATACGGTGATCTACTGGTTAAGCCTCCCAATTGAGAAGAGACCTAGACTGATTACATTTTATATGCCCGAACCGGATGAAATAAGTCATCATTATGGACCTATCAGTAAAGAGACCGGAGATATGGTGCACCTTCTTGATTCACTTGCCGGAGTATTGGTTAATAGAATAAAGCAACTTCCAATTGCCGATAGTGTAAATATTATTTTCACTAGTGACCATGGCATGGAGGATGTTAGTGCTGATCGCTCCGTTCGGGTTGATGATTATATCCCAAAAGATTGGATTATCTCGGTTAACGGAAGTAGTCCCACGATTGGCCTTAATATAAAAAAGGGCTATATTGACAGTGCTCTTTTAAAACTATCGGGTGTTGCGCATATCAAAGCATGGAAAAGGCTTGACGTACCTTCCCGACTTCACTTCGGATCTAATCCTCGAATCGGTGATATTGTTGTTCTTGCAGATAGTGCCTGGAATGTCGGAACCAAAGAAGACAAATTCAAATACAAAGGAGCCCATGGATTCGATAATGCAAATCTTAATATGCACGGTTTATTCATTGCAACAGGTCCTGCATTTAAACAGGGTTACTATGGTAAATCCATACAAAATGTATGTCTATACCCTTTAATTGCAAAGATACTGGGACTAACACCCATGCCGGTTGATGGAACCATTGAAGAAGTTGAAGAGTTTTTAAAATCCTCAACCAAATAAGTTTTACTAAAACAATCTTACACTAGAGTTTAAAATAGTCTTCAGGATACTGTACCTTCTCTAAGAACAGACCATGAGCAGGTACAGACATTCCTGCATGACATCTGTCCTGTTTCTCGATTATTTGCCTGAATGACTCAACAGACTCCTTACCATACCCTACCTCCAAAAGAGTTCCAACAATGGCACGAACCATGTTCCTTAAAAAACGGTCGGCAGTAATAGTAAAGATTGTTTTATCACCTTCTTTATCCCAATGTGCCTCAGATATCTTACAATTATTAGTCGCGGTCTGAGTATGGAGTTTACTAAAACTGGTAAAATCGATAAACTCGAATAAAACCGCTGCAGCACTATTCATTGCAGCTATATCAGGTGTTTTATTCAGCTTAACAACCCAACTTCTATCAAAAGGATTTTTCGCACAACTAGTATAGTACTTATACGTTCTGCTAATTGCATCAAAGCGGCTATTACAATGATCCGCAACGGGATATCCCTTATAGACGACTACATCACCGGGTAACATTCTATTTAAGCGCCTGACTAACTCATCAGGGTCATTAATTAATTTATGATCTGAATCGAAGTGAGCATAAAACTCTCGAGCATGAACACCTGTATCTGTCCTTCCACATCCGGTCAGACTGACAGGATGTTGCAGAAGTTTCTGCATTTCAGTGATCATGACTTGTTGTACAGTAGTACCATTGGGTTGCATCTGCCAACCGTGGTACATTGTTCCATCATATGCTAACCTTAAGAAGAGTCTCGCCATATAAACTATTCAAAAATCATCTTACGTACCTCTACACCCTCAATTGACTGAAGTTGAGACTCAAGTTTATCCATTTCATCAAGATCACCGGCAAGCTCTAAAATAATAACACCCCTTCTATCTTCATCCATTTCATCGGGCGTGTGTAACCCTAATCGAGTACGAATAGAACAACCAAACTTTCCAAAAACTTGTTGAAGAGCTAAGGCACGCTCTGCAGGCTTATCAATACGAAGTCCTAATATTCTTAATTGTGACATATTGGTTTTTTTCTCAAAGGTAACTAATCTAAATTTCTTATGCCCTTTATAAACCTCTTTGAGTTATACCCAATATAATCTTGAATCCTTGAATCCTTGAATCCTTGAATCCTTGAATTCTTGAATTCTTGAATTCTTGAATTCTTGAATCCTTGAATCCTTGAATCCTTGAATTCTTGAATTCTTGAATCTTGAATCTCAAATCCTTGATTCCTTGAATCCCTGAATCCCTGAATCTTGAATTTCAAATATCAAACCTTAACGCCCGATTATCTGAACATAAACCCCATAACCTCACCTCATCTCAGCAATTGAACTACTCCCAGCTAAACGAATTACAATAGGGCTAAAATGCAAATCAGGAGTGCCCTCCCGGGGACCCCTGATTTCGTCTTAACCAAATGAAATTGTTAACCAAAAACCAACAAACAACAAGAGAAAAAAATCTTTAATTGTTCTTAGAACAACCGTCTTCTCTCTACCTCTGCGTTTTCTACTTTGCTTTGGTCTCGAAGACATCATGTATAATACATTTTCTATGCCAAACTATATCAATAAATCAAAAATATTTTTATATATTGAATAACAAATACTTACATCTAAATACAAGCTATATCTTTCGATTCAGGAGTAGAGCTAAAGGATTTTGGGCTCGTGTTTGTCCCATTTTTTTTACTTCTTGTCCGCTTTTGAAACTATAATGTTACTGATAAATCATTCATTGAATTTGAATGCCCATTTAAAAATTTATCTTTGCATTAATTAACAATCCCCACTCACAAATCAATTGAAAAAAGGGTCAGCTATACTATTTTCTCTTCTGTTTCTCTTCCTCGCGTCATGCGATCCCGAAAAAGACAAAAAACCAGAAAAGAAAACTCAGGACATTACAGGACCTGTTGTGATTTTTTTCAACCCCTCTTCCTCAATAGAGGATTCTCTACTAAAGCTAAATCCGGAGCAGTTCTATAGAGACAGAGACAGTATTACTGCAGGATTTTTTCAACTAAGAACTGAGTTAGATAGCTTAGGAATTAAATACATTACCACCAATTCCGATTTTTTATCGGTTAAGGGGAGTGCCATAAAAAGCGAGATTAGTATTAAAGAGTTTAAAAAGCCATGGGGTGTTATCTTTATTGATAGAAACGGGCTTACTACTCTCCTTACAAATGATCAAAGCTCAAAGCGTTCAGCATTGATGCTTATGGGCGTTACTCTTCCTGAAGAATCCGATAAGAAAACTAAGACTGAAATCAGTAAACCTCAAAAAGCCAGAAAAGAGATCACTAGAACTAATAGTAAAGACGAAACCGATACTATTCCGCAAGACAGAGAGTACCTACTATTAAATTCAATGGAGGAGAAAGATTTCAATCTTTCAGGAAAAAAAAGTCAGATTAAAGACCAATTTCGGTTATTCCCTGAGACACCCGGTAAGTCTAACCTCTCTAATCTTAGTCTACTCAACATTGGAATTGAGAATGATATTTTTCTCGGGACAGATTATTATTACTCAAATGGAGTAATTTTTGACTTAATATCTCCCGTTTGGAGAAAATCACCATTGAGATATCTCTTTATTCCGATTGGCAAGGAGGGGGAGCAGCTTTATGGAATGAAACTAATTCAGACCATGTTTACTCCCATTTACCCTGTAAGACCCGATATACAAATTGGTGACAGACCTTTTGCCTCCACTCTCTACATTGGGAGCTACAGGGTATTTAATCAAGAATTTCGAAGTCTTCGTTTTACTGATGAATGGGATTTGGGTATTATTGGTGATGCAGCACAAGGACGATCAATACAAAGCTATTTGCATGGTGAAGCCAAAAGGCCCCTGGGTTGGCAAAACCAGATTGCTGATGACATATTAATCAATTATTCAGCTAGAGCTGAGAAAGGCATCTTTTCTTCGTACGGACATCAACTGATCGGAAACGGACAAATCTCCATTGGAACCATGTATACCGGTGCAGCTTTTGGTCTAAGTTATATCTTCACTAACCATGATGATTACTTCAGCGCTTATTATCCCATTAAGCAGCACTATTCTCCTAAACAGCCCTTTTTGACTTACTTTACCTATCAGATCAATGCAAGAGCTGATGCTGTCACAACTATTTATGATGCCACTCTCCAAGGTGGCATGTTTAATCATGACAGCCCCTACGTTATTCCCGACTCTTCGCTCTATAGAATTCGATTTAGAGCAGAAGCCGGCCTGACAATTAGTTTCAAGAAGTATTCTGCTGAATTTGCGGCTATAATCAATAGTCCGGAGTTTACAAACCAGCGATGGCACAGATACGGAAGACTAAAGATCACCATACCTTTTTAAAACCTCAAGAGAGAACTCCATGGAAGCAAATACAAATAACAAGATACCAAACAATCCTTGTATATTAATTTCAGCACAAGATGACGGAGTTTTCACCACTGATGAATCAATCATCCTGGATAATCTTGATCGTCAACTTCCAGGTTGCGATGGCATTGAGCGATTTATAGACCTTCTATGGCAGCAAATCAACCTACTCTTTAAAATAGACCGTTTAGGTATCAGTTTCATCGAAAAAGACGGATTAAGAGTAACCGCCAGACTATCTAAATGCAGCTATAACGAAACAAAACTTAATGCCGGATACTCTGCGTCATTGAATGACTCCTCTTTAAACAGACTGCTTGCAACTCGTGAAACCAGAATTATTCCATCTCTCAAAGCCTATCTTTACGAGAAGCCAGAAAGCAACTCAACTCGCTTAATGCTTGAAGAGGGTATCCATTCAAGTATAACCATTCCATTGATTGCAGAACAGAGACGCATAGGTTTTATTTTCATTTCGGCTATTGAACCTTTTTCTTTCACTGACCATCATGTAAGCCTTATAAGTTCAATTAGTGGAAGGATTGCCCAATCAATTGAAAAGATCTGGAAAATCTACACACTGGAAGAGACCAGAAAAGACTATGCGCAACTTCTTGGATTTGTAGCTCATGAAATGAAAAGTCCACTTGCGAGTATTATAACTCTGGGGCATACCTATTGTGAAGGTTACTTAGGTAAAGTTGATCCTGATGCGGCTGATACTATTAAAAAGATAATCTCAGTTTCTGATTACCTTGTCAGCATGGTTAACAACTATCTTGGACTCTCCAGATTAGAAAGCGGAGAGATGAAGGTTAGTATTCAACCCGAAATCAACTTCATTGATCAGATCTTTAATGTTGCTTTTAACACCGTTTCGGCAAGACTAAACAATGATACGTTCATTCTAAACATATCATTACCAAAAACTGAGATATCACTACCTCTCGATATAAATCTTATGAGAATCGCCATTATCAACATTCTTGATAATGCTGCCAAATACAGTTTCCCAGGGGCTAAGATTGATATTAATCTGACTATTACCGGATCTAAATTGAAGTTTATTGTTCAAAACGAAGGTCTTGGTTTTAACTCTGAGCAACAGAAAAAGCTTTTCCAGAGATTCTCAAGACTACAACAACCTGGTTACGAAGACAGAAAAGGCACCGGATTAGGCCTATATCTTACATGGTGGATTGTACAACAACACAAAGGCAGTATCTTAGCTGAGAGTGAACCCGGTAAATGGGCTCGTTTTACAATCGAACTTCCAGGGGCTTTACCCATTTTTTAACAACCGACTAGCCATGACAACAGAGTACTTTTCCAACAAAACTGAACTTCTCAACATTATTGGTGATCGTATCTCAAGATTAAACCATCTTCTTCCTGATGAAGTTATTGAATTAGATAATTCAGTTGTTATTGAATGTCAGGAGATCATTACTTTTTTAAAAGATCACAAATATGCCCTTACCAACCAAGGTCTTAATCAGCTGGAATATATCATTCGAACCGCAGAAGAGCGCTTAGCCAAAAAACTACTGTAACATCATATAGACAAACTCCCCATTTTTATACCTATACTCCACCAGCGACATCAGCAATAGATTAATCAATAATCTTTGTACCTCCCGCCGTGGTAAGGCAGACTGCTTGATCAACTCTTGTTCAGTAAAGCATTCACCCTGACCAAATACATGTAAAAATCTTCGCTCCTCTTCACCCAGATGAATAACCGTTCCATTATAGCTCTTCTTTTTCACCAAATACCTTGCTATTACAGAGCTAACCTCCACATTGCTATCAGCAATCCGTAATAACACACGCCATTGATCAGACTCTATCTTCACTTTGTAAGGACCCTCGCAACCTGCAACAACAGTAATCTCGAGAACCCGTTTACCACCTAGGTTCCACTCCCTACCAGAAAACACTATCTCAGGATGACAATAAAACGATGCCGCTAAATGAACCATGTGGTACTCCTCCTCGGTCTTCACCCCTACAATTGCCCCATTGTCCTTTACCCCAATTAACAAAGTCCCCCCTCCACTATTAGCAAAAGCCACAAGCGATTTAGCTATCTTCAAAGAGTCATTTACCGCAAATTTAAAATCCAGCGTCTCAGACTCACCCAAGGAGATTAATGATTCGATATAGTGGGGCTTCTTGATTGCCATAGCCATGCAAAGATAGAGAGATTATACGGAGTAATTGAATCATCAGGATAAGGAGGTAAAACGAGTCTATCAAGTGAAAAGAATAACAACCAACAAAGTAAAAAGAGTTTGTACGGATTAAAAGAAAAACAAGGTGGACGTAAACAATGAGAATGAACAGGCAAACACTCTTTTCTTGCCACTTTAGTATTATTAAACATTTTTACTAACTTCGACATTGGAAAACAGACATCAGAGGCTCATTCAACAGTTATGCTTTTAAGCATGAACCATGGTTTCCATTTTATTGTTACTTATAACAAAAAACCATGTACGAAATAGAATTACGAATCAATAAGAAGCATCGTAGAGCGGCCAGATATATCGCCCAAAAGGTATTATCAGAACTTACTCCTAAGTATATTATTACAATTACCGGAGAAAACAGAACGGGGAAGGCAGCAACAGCACATGCTTTAGGCGTTAAACTCAGGAAAGAGGGAATCAAAGCTAAAGTAATTCACATGGCGAATTACTATAAACTCTCATGCCAGGACCGTGAAAAAGAACGATTAGCCAGCAACTTCGAGAACGTTGGCCCCAATGAAATAGATTGGGAAAGACTCAACCAGAATATAGCCGATTTCAAAAATGGCAAATCCTCAATCCTGCCACTTAGAGACGGGATCAACTACCAGACAGATTTACTTCAAGTCGATTTCAAAGAGATTGAGGTGCTAATCATTAACGGACTATATGCCCTCTTTCTTGACGAGGCTAACTTAAAAGTCTACATTGAAAGCACCTATGAGGAAACAATCGATGAAGAGCCGATTCCTGTTGGGGAACAACCAGACGACTTTAAGAAATTAGTCTGGAGTAAAGAGCACTCTTTTGTCAGGAAACAAAAGAACAATGCAAACTTCTTTGTTGATTTCACTACCAACTTTGAAGATTACCATTTATAATTGCTATTGATTTTAAGGGGATTTTTTATAAGGGGAAAGAATCAGAATATGGTGCATTACATTGGGCAAAGCTTACCAAGTTAACTCTCCTATCTTTCCATTTTATCATAACGTAACATCAATTCAAAAACAAATTGTATTGAGATGAAAAGAGCAGTCATCTACCAGTTATTTGTTCGTCTATTCTCGAACACAACTCAAACAAATCAGTTTAATGGCACCATTGAGATTAACGGTTGCGGGAAGTTTAACCACATCAATAACAAAGCTCTTCAATCTCTCGTCGAATTAGGATGTACACATATTTGGTTTACCGGTGTTCTTGAACAGGCCTCAGCCACTGATTATCCTGAACTAAACAGACCGGCTGACCCATTATCAATCTGCAAAGGTAAAGCGGGTTCCCCTTATGCTATTAGGGACTATTATGACCTATCTCCTGACTTAGCAATTAACACTAAGCAACGCCATCAAGAGTTCACCGAATTAATCGAAAGAACACATCAGCATGGTCTAAAAGCGCTGATCGACTTTGTACCAAATCATGTAGCGAGAACATATCAAAGTGACCAAAAGCCAGATGGCACTTCCGATTTTGGGGCTAATGATAACAAAGAGAATGCATTTGACCCACAAAATAACTTTTATTATATACCTAATAGCACACTTAAGCTTCCAGTTGAAGGAAACGATTATACTGAAACCCCAGCCAGAGCAACCGGGAATGACATTTTCTCAGCTGAACCGGGAGTATTTGATTGGTACGAAACCGTTAAACTAAACTATGGAATAGATTACCTTGACAACAATACCACCCATTTCGAACCCATTCCTGATACATGGAATAAAATGGTTGATATCCTACTCTACTGGACAGCCAGAGGCATTGATGGCTTCAGGTGCGATATGGCCGGTATGGTACCTCCTCAATTCTGGAATTACGCTATAGGTAAAGTCAAAGAGAAGCATCCTGAGACCATCTTCATCGCCGAGATTTACGAACCTTGGAGATACAATCAATATCTAAATGAGGCTCGATTCGATTATCTTTATGATAAAGAGGGCTTTTACGATATTACACGTGCAGTAATAACAAACACCAGGCCAGCATCGGCAATTAGCGACATTTGGAAATCGCTGAACGGAATTGACAGCAAGATGGTTCGATTCATCGAAAATCACGATGAACAGAGGATTGCATCACCCCACTTTGCCAATGACCCTCATAAAGGGGTACTTGCGACGGCTCTTGCAGCATGGATGAACACAAATCCGATTATGATCTATAATGGTCAGGAGAGTTGTGAAAAAGGTGACTGGCCAAGAGGATTTAGTGGAGATGATGGTCGTACTTCAATCTTCGATTACGGATCTATGACTCAACATCTCAACTGGGTTAACAGTATGTTCTATGATGGTGGAAAGCTGAATAATGAACAACAGCAGATTAGGACACAATACTCTTTTATCCTCAATAGTCTTCATCGTTTCTCATCACTTAGAGAGGGGCAATTCTACGATCTAATGTATGTCAATACCCAGAATGATGGATTCCCGGAGAACGAGTTCTATACCTTCTTAAGGCACACACCTAAACAAATAATGCTCATCGCCATCCGATTTAGCGGGAAACAATCTCAGCTAAAAATAAGAATACCGGGACACGCTCTCATCACTTCGGGAATGAGACCTACTCAGAGAGGTATTTTCAGACAAGTACATGGCGAAGGCTTAATAAGCGTACCTCATATCCAAACGAGTGGAGATGTAGTTACTGAAGTCAGAATACCAGAGGAGGGTTATTATCTGGCAATCTACCAACCAGATCCGGCAGATCTCCTGTATTAGATAATTAGCCTTACTCTATCTCTTATATTTAGACTCAAGAACATCGAAATAGATCGATTAATTCCGTCCGTTGAGTTTATTGAGTTTCAGTAACCGATTGACATCAATTGTGGATAAATCATTGTCCTTATAACGCCATATCCAATTAGCGACTGTGGTACCGGGCACATTCATCCGACCTTCAGAACCGAGACCAAGTAGATCCTGAAGTTGCATTATTGCAACTATAGCCCTACTTGACATAGCCAAATTAATCATCTCCCAGGCTACCTCCTCCGACTCACATTTAAAGAGTTCCAGAACATATTCCTGTACCTCTTGATCGCTGGTTTGAAACCAACCTAATGCCGTGTTATTATCATGAGTACCTGTATAACACCACAAGTTATCAGTCTTATAGTTCTTTGGATAATGATCACTAAGCTCTGAAGGATCCAACCCAAACTGAAGAATCTTCATACCTGGCAGATGAAAAGCATCACGAAGCTCCTCAACATCTTCAGTAATGACACCAAGATCCTCAGCAATAATTGGCAAAGCACCAAAATGATCAAGTAAAGCTTCAAATAGAGAAGTACCAGGTGCCTCAACCCAAGATCCTTTAATGGCTGTAGTCTCTCCGTAAGGAACAGCCCAATATGCTGCCAATCCCCTAAAATGGTCAATTCTAACAATATCACTGGTTTTTAGCGCAGCCCCTACCCTTTTCTTCCACCAATCAAAATTGGTCTCCAAATGATATGACCACTCATACACCGGATTACCCCATAGTTGTCCCGTCTCACTAAAATAATCAGGTGGTACACCCGCAACCTTTAAAGGTCTTCTATCCTGATCAAACTGGAACAGATTACTATAAGCCCAACTATCAACTGAATTATAGGAAACATAAAGAGGGATATCTCCAACTACCTTAATGCCATTATCTGAACATAGTTTATGAATAGCATCCCATTGCCTGAAGAAAACAAACTGCACGAAACGATAGAAGCTTATACTAACCCTGTTCTCAGAAATAAATTTGTTTAAAGCCTCTTCCTTACGTAATCTTAATGAAATGGGCCAGGCAAACCATGGCTTATTATCGTTATTTTCACGAATAGCCATAAAGAGAGCATAATCTTCCAACCAGAAACTATTTTCCACAATAAAAGACTGGAACCGAATCTGATCCTCTCTCGAAGCAACCTCATTAAACCCACGATATGCTTCCCACAATCCATCAAACCACATTGGAGGCTCAAGTTGAACACCCGCCTCTGAAGGCTTAAAATAACCAAGACATTCAGAAGGTAACCAACCTTCCTTCACCAGATCGTCAGGATCAATTAAATATGGGTTACCACCAAAAGCGGTTAAACCCTCGTATGGCGAACCTCCAAAGCCAGGATGAACCAGAGGCAATACTTGCCAAATAGTCTGTTCTGTTTGCTTTAAAAACTCAACAAACTCTCTTGCTGCACTGCCCAAGGTGCCATGCCCATAAGGACCAGGGAACGAGGTGGGATGAAGTAGTATACCGCTTTGCTTCATATCTTAGTGATTTATTATCTAACAGATTAAGAAAGGAAAAGTTATCTTTGCCAGACTACAAATTTAAGAAACGGTTAGATGGCAACAAAAACCATTGTAAAATAGTAGGATAATATGTCTTCAAACTCTTTTGGAATAGCCTTTAAACTAACAACATTTGGAGAATCTCACGGAAAAGCAATCGGAGGAATCATAGAAGGTTGTCCGCCAAACCTAATTCTTGATCTTGACTATATTAACCATGAAATCGCACGGCGTAAACCCTCAAATGCTTTCTGGGCTACTCCAAGAAATGAAGAGGATGTCGTTGTATGGCTTTCTGGTTTAAGTAATACCACAACGAATGGGGCTCCTATAGCCTTCATGATTGAAAACCAAAATATCAAAAAACAAGATTACAATAATCTATCTTCCGCTTACCGACCCTCTCATGGAGATTTTACATGGGAATCAAAATACAACACCCCTCCTACAACCGGTGGAGGAAGGTTAAGTGCAAGAGAAACATTGACCAGGGTTGTTGCTGGTGCCATTGCAAAACAATGGCTCCTGAAAAGTGGCATTAAAATTACTGCTTGGACACATTCAATCGGATCAATATCCATTCCCGGCGATATTCTGATCGAAACTCAAAATCATGAATTAAATGCGCTGTGCTGCCCTGATCCACAGACAGCAGAATTAATGGAAAACCTGCTTAGAGGTATTGTTGAAAAAGGTGACTCAGTTGGTGGCATCGTACGGTGTGCAATTGAAGGCCTCCCGGTTGGCTTAGGAGAACCACTTTTCGATAAGACTGAGGCACTATTAGGTCATGCGATGCTTAGCATCCCAGCTGTTAAAGGTTTTGAAATTGGATCCGGATTTGAAGGAACTAAGATGACCGGAAGCTGCCACAACGATCCCTTCATCATTAAAGATCAAAAGATAACTACCTCGTCAAACCATTCTGGTGGAGTCTTAGGCGGCATAACAAACGGAAGTAACATCGACTTTAAAGTAGCCTTTAAACCGGTCTCAACCATTAAACTACCCCAAAAGACCATCGACCGCAATGGAATAGAAACCACTCTTGAAGCATCTGGAAGACATGATGCCTGTGTGGTGCCTAGAGCAGTTGTGATTGTTGAAGCTATGGCAGCTCTGGTAATAGCCGATCTAATGCTACGTCAGAAACAACTGGAACCATGATCCCATTAGAGTAGGACATTTTAAACTTAAATATTCTACTTAGCTACCCTTACTATCAGACAAATCAATTGGTGCATTCGATAAAACTGGAGAATCGGGTAAGATAGATTCTAAAGAAGTTGCACTTAAAAGATTAAACGTATAATCACGAATGTCTTTATAAAGAATTCTAATCTTGCAATTCACCTCATCTCGGCAAAATTCACAAGGTTGATAAGCTTTCTCACTTACACAATAAAGCAGAGCGATTGTCCCCTCAAAATGACGAACCACCTCAGCTACCGAGATTTCAGCTGGTGGCCTTAGTAAGTAATAACCACCTTTCTTACCGAGCTTACTTCCTAAAACGCCCAACTTCTTTAACTCTAAAAGAATACCTTCAAGAAATCGCTGTGGTATTTTCTCAGAATTAGCAATATCTGATATTAATACAGGACCTTGCCCGTACTCTAATCCCAACTTGGTCAGAGCAATTAAGGCGTACTGTGTCTTCTTTGATAACATGTCCTACCCCTTTCTACTTATTTCCTCTAATAATTCAATGTTAATAATCTCTATCTCCTTCCCATGAAACTCAATGATCCCCTCTTTTCTAAACCTGGAGAGCGTGTTGATAACATTTTCATGAGAACAGGCAGCAAACTCGGCTATTTCCTTTCTGCTTACAGTGAACGAATAACCTTGTCCATTGTAAACATTCTTGTGGAGATACAATAAAATTGTTGCAATCCTGCCATTAACATGGTTGTGAGCTAAACTTATAAAATTAAAGATAGCATCCTGAAACATATCCATTGTATTCTCAACCAAAGCTAACAGATATGCCGGATTACCTATCGCTAACTTCATAAAAGCAGCCGAATCAAGCATACATACCCGACTATCTTCCATTGCGGTAATTGAGAAGATATTGACAGACTTAAAAAAGAGATTTGCCCCGCCCAATAACTTAGGTCCTCTAACAATGGTCATGATGTAATTACTTCCTGAATCATACTGATAACAGAACTTAACAATACCCTCATGAAGAAAAAGTAATCCGCCCGATTTACCACCCTGCTTAAAAATAGTCTCTCCTTTGGAAAAGGAGAGTTTTATGCTCTGTTGCCTAAATTCCTCAAAAGAATCTGGCTCTACATAGAGACAACTCATCTTTTTAAACTCACAATCCTCACAGCCAAACTTGTGTTCTGTTCTTGATAACATGAAATATTTCAGCTTTTAATTTGACATAATTCATAAGCTTATCTACAAACCTACATACAAATGTACACTAATCCGATAGACATTTGTTATAAATTTGAAAAACTATTTAAAATGAATAGACTATAAACAACGGAATGCATAAAATCGTAGAAAAGTCAACCAAGAAAGATAACAGAATACCTAATCTCAAATTTATCAGCCATGAATCGTAAAGTACTCTTCTTATTCATTCTTCTTGCTCCGCTGATGTTATCAGCTCAATCAGTTGATGACATCCTGAAAATACTGACCGAAAAGAAAGTGATTACTCAGGATATCGCCGATTCCATGCGTGCCGAGAGTGCGATTAGTCGCCAAAACACACTGCCTCAGAATCAACTTTCCATTGATATGGAATATAGACCTAGGGCTGAATCCAGAAGAGGATATCAACAATTACCATCTGATACGGCTCTCCCAACCTTCTTTGTAGGACAGAGAACTCGTTTGAATATCAATTATGAATACTCAAACCAACTCACCTCCCGCTTTTCGATTCAAGACCTCCGTATTTGGGGTGATAGCAATCCTAAAGGCTTACAAGGTACCATCCAAGTTTTTGAGGCATGGGTTGAACCGAAAATAGTTAAGGATCTCTGGGTTAGATTAGGCAGACAAAAGTTAGTATATGACAATGAACGTCTTTTCTCGGAAAATAACTGGCGAATTGGCGGAAACGCTCATGATGCTATGATTTTAAGATGGGAACCGGGTAATCTGAAACTTCATCTTATTGGTGCATTTAATCAAATGGGAGAGATGGTATCAGGTACAAACTACGCTCCTACAAGTTTCACAAATTACAAATCTCTCCTTGCAATCTGGGCGTCATACAAACTAACCGACCAATTGACAATTTCGTCAATGAATTCAATGGATGGAACTCAAGCCAAAGATTATGCTGAAAAAATCTATCAGCGTTTTACTAATGGCTTGCGAGTTGTTCAAAAATCTGATGATTACACTTTATCTATCACCGGATACTGGCAACATGGTAAGAACGCAAAAGGGACAAAACTCAATGCTTGGTATTTAAACCCTGAAGGACAATACAAATATTCTCAGTTCAACTTTAGAGCCGGCGCAGAACTAATGAGTGGAACATCTACCAAAACCAAGACGGTTGATAACAGCTTCTCCACTCTATATGGCTCTGGTCATGCTTTTAATGGATACCTTGACCTACTTACCAAATTTCCATCAGATAACGCCAATAAAGGACTACTAAATCCTTACGCTTATATCACATGGCAACCTTCAAAGAAGTTTGAAATAATGACTACCCTTCATTACTTCAGCATACTGGAAGATGTCTACAAAGGCACTGAAACCATGGATAAAAGTCTCGGATTAGAAAATGACTGGATCATCAACTGGAAACCTAACAGCTTTACTAAACTGGAGCTAGGTATCTGTTATGCTGATGTTACTTCAACCATGGAACTAATCAAAGGGGCACAAATTGATGCTTCTGATAAAACCCCTTGGTTTATCTATACCATGCTGACAATTAAACCAACTCTACTAAAAATTAAGTGGTAGGAGAAGGAAGGGAGATTTATTTATCGGAGAGATATTAAGAATTAAGATTC
>JAJTBW010000058.1 GCA_021286705.1 Sphingobacteriia bacterium | reverse complement strand
TCGCTCAACCACCGGGTTTCGACTTCGCTCAACCACCGGGTTTCGACTTCGCTCATCCACCGGGTTTCGACTTCGCTCATCCACCGGGTCGCTGCCTAAGCGAAGTCGAAGGCAAAGAGGCGGAGAAGTTTCAAGAACAAGTCATTGATCAGTATCTTTAAGTCTTTGTCATGTGATTAGTACCAAAAATCTCTTCTTTTACCAGATTATTTGATGAAGTGTTTTGGCCTTTTATTTAGGGTGTCCCTGTGTCGAAGAAAGGAGAAAGAATCTAAGTGGTATTATTATCGTATAAATAGTTGATCAAAGTAAACAAGTTATCAGAGAGTATACACCTCTCAATCTCTACTTGGTATACTGAAAGCTTAATTTATCGCTATCCTACAACCTTTTCAAACTGCTCTTAAGTCGTCCTGAATAGGCTTAAACAAAAAAAAAGGAGAACGGGACTTCCCAGCCCCGTCTCTCCAAACTTTAACCAAAAACAATTTACAAACCAATGAAAACAAAAATCAATGATTCTGTTTCATTCGATCTGCAAAGTAAGTAAAAAACATTCGAGCAATCAATATTTAAAGATACTTTTTTAAGAAAATATTTAATTAATTACAAATCAATATTTTATAACAACCAAATCTTTTATATTGATTTAACAATTAAATCAGATCATAAATTATCTTTGTAAAAACTCCCGGTCATGTTAAGAAAATGCCTGACCTTTCTATTTCTAATCACTGTCTACCAGTCACTTGCCCAACAAGACGAACCTATTCTTTCCTTTATTGAAAACAAGGGACAATGGCCGGTGAATGTACTATTTATGGCTACTCCTAATGCGCAGACTTCCCTCTTCATTGAAAAAGATAGAATTACCATAACCCATACTGAGAAAAAAGAGCACAGCCACCCTCATCATGATCGAGAAACGGAAGAAGGAGGCCATACACAAAATGAAGATTGCAACCATCTCACAATTAAACATCATACCTATTCTATTCTATTTGATAACGGGAATTGTGACAATTTTTCAGTGTCTAACCCATCACCCGATTATCTGAACTATTTCACAGGAGAGAAACAAATCAGCAATGCACATCGATATCAAGAGGTTACCCTCAATAATATCTGGGACGGCATATCTCTTCACATTGGTCAGATCAACGGGTCGATTAAATTCGATTGGTATCTTAAACCAGGAAGTGATGCCTCACTGATAAAACTTCGATACGTTGGAGTTGATGGCCTCAATATAGTTGATGGATCACTTAGAGTAAAGACATCATTAGGTGTATCAGAGGAGAAAAGGCCGACAGCATGGCTTAAAGACACAAATGAAGGGGTTATAGTAGAGTATAAGCTAACCGAAGACCTCCTTCAGTTTGAAACCAATTGGGATGGCAGAGATGAACTTATTATTGACCCTGAATTGGTATTTAGTACCTACTCAGGATCATTTGCTGACAACTGGGGTTATACGGCCACCAGCGACAACAACGGCAATGTATTCTCAGGTGGTATTGTAGACGGCATTGGCTATCCGGTCACTGTAGGCGCCTGGCAAAGCAGTTTTGGGGGCAATTGGGACATTGGCATAATAAAATACAACACTACCGGAACCCAGCGATTATGGGCAACCTATCTCGGAGGAAACCAAGGTGACATGCCCCATTCAATGATCTGTGACCAAAATGGCAACCTGATTCTGATGGGGACTACCGGGTCAGCAAATTACCCCACAACCAGTGGTGCCTATTCACAAACTTTTAAAGGAGGGAAAAACTTAAACTATGATTGGTCTATTTCATTTCCATCTGGTTCTGACATCATCATCTCTAAACTATCGGCGGATGGGACTCAACTAATTGGATCAACTTTTCTTGGAGGCACCGGAAACGATGGATTAAACTACAAAAAGAACTATGAAAATTTAGGCACTTACGGAAACGATTCTCTTTATTACAACTATGGAGATGGGGCAAGAGGAGAAATAAGCCTCGACGAAAACCAGAATATTTATATTGCATCCTCAACATTTTCAGCCAATTTCCCTACAACACCGGGCGTGGCACAAACAGTTTATAAAGGTGGGCAGGAAGGAGTTATTTGCAAACTATCGCCAAATCTCAATTCACTTCTATGGAGCACCTATTGGGGTGGAAACAAAGACGATGCCCTATTCTCTTTAGATGTAGATAATGACTTTATTGTTGCAGCTGGAGCAACCTTGAGTACCAATATAACAACAACATCAGGAGCGCTAAAGCCTATCTTCCAAGGAGGAACAGGCGATGGAATGATAGTGACCATTAACAAGAACAATGGAACCTTATTAAATGCCTCCTATTTTGGAACCCCCTCACTTGACCTGATCTACTTTGCGAGAACAGATAGCAAGTCTGACATCTATCTTTTTGGATGTACAAAAGACCATAACAACCTACTTTATTCAGGCAACGTTTACACTAATGCCGGCAGTGGGCAGTACATTGCGAAACTATCGCCGACACTTGACACTCTTCGATGGTGTGGATTGTTTGGTAGTGGCCGACCTGAGCCGGAGATCTCGCCCACAGCATTTGAGATTGACCGCTGTAACAGAATTATGCTTTCAGGTTGGGGTCGCTTCTGGGGAGGAGCAAGCTACCAAGGGGTACCCTATAACTGGTATGGAAACTGGGGCACAACCGGGTTTCCTATAACCCCAGATGCCATCCAGTCAACCACCGATGGCCAAGATTTCTACATTGCAGTATTCGAGTCAAACTTCTCAGACCTGCTTTTTGGAACATTTTATGGAGAATTACATACAGCAGCTATGCCCTACTCTGGTCGCGATCATGTTGATGGTGGTACTAGTCGTTTTGACTCAAATGGGAATATCATACAATCCGTTTGCGCCAGCTGTGGAGGATCAGATCTATTCCCTACTTTTCCTAACCCCGGTGCCTGGAGTAACACAAATAACAACAGCAATTGCAATAACGCCGTCTTTAAAATAAACCTAAGTGTTGCAAATCCAACATCTGAAATTATTGCATCAGGAGCAGGTTGTTATCCAGACACAGTTCACTTTCATGCCACTAACGGTCCGGAAACCTTCAGATGGGACTTTGGGGATCCAACGTCGGGAAGCCTTAACCACTCCACTCTCCCAACGCCTCATCATATTTACACAGCTGGAGGTAATTATCAGGTGACCCTTATAGTGGGCTGGCCTGGTACCTGTAACGCAGTTGACACGATTGTTTCACAGGTAACCGTTGTATCAGACAGTAACTATTATATTGGTCAGGTTACTGCTTGTTTTGGTGATTCCATTCAGATAGGTATTGCGCCTTCTGCAGATACAACCATTCAGTATCGATGGTACCCAGCCACAGGTCTATCCGATTCAACCAGCTCCAATCCGCTTGCGTCACCATTAGTCACTACACTTTACCTGCTGACCACATCATATGGCGGAAACTGCACCGACTCTATTCATCAGTGGTTTATTGTTGACCCTCACACTCTGACAGTACCGCACCAAGTAGTAACCTGCGACACCATTGTAATGCTTAGTGCAATCTCACCACCAGGTACCCTTTTCCAATGGAGTAGTAATGCCCTCTTTAGCGACACGCTAAATACACCCTTAAGCAATCCTGGATTTATTGCTTCAGGCTGGGGATCTCAAACATTTTATATAAGATCAACTGGTTCAGGAGGATGTCAGCTAGTCGATAGTACTTTGGTTAACTTTTCCTTTGATACAATAGCAATTCATGGTTCTGCAAAGGTATGTTCTCAAGATACCATTCTATATACCCTAACTTACAGTTCAGACACCATACAGTCAATCACCTGGTCGCCACCTGAACTACTAATAAGCGGGCAAGGAGAAGACACCGTCTATTTAATAGCCAACACTGCTTTTCTGCTTAAAGTAAATTTAGTAAACCAGTTTGGATGCATTTTCAAAGACTCTCTTTTAATCGATGTACGAAAACCATCTATTTCACTTCAAGCCCAAGATCCATTATGTAATGGCGATTGTAACGGATGGATCTCACCTATTCTTGCCAATGGATTTCCGCCTTACCACTATCAATGGAATACAGGAGATACAACATCCCTGATAGATTCCTTATGTCAGGGAGTCTATCAAGTTTATGTAACCGATGAGCTAGGATGCAAAGATACGGCTGGCGTAACGCTCGTTTCACCATCACCGTTAGCACTGCAAGTTATCTCGAATGAGCCCTTATGTAATAACTCATCGGATGGGACAATTACGATCATTCCGGATGGCGGAATAAAACCGTATCGGGTAGTTATATTTGGAGATACTCTGACAGGTGATACATTAACCATTTTTGGCCTTCATAGAGGGGTGTACAGTTTGGTGATACATGACAGAAATGGTTGTACTATTGACACGTTGGTTTCTCTTAATGCACCTCCACCAATAATAATTAACCCAATTATAACAGAAGTAGCCTGCAAAGGAGACTCTACTGGGGTTATAGCCTTAGAAGTATCTGGAGGTACAGAACCATTCCGGTTTAATTGGGAAAATGGGGCAACAACATCAGAAATTAAAAACTTAAAAGCAGGAATATATAACGTTACCATAACTGATCTCCATCAATGTGACACGAGCCTTAGCATTACTATTAAAGAGCCTCTAATGCCATTAGTTTACACTACGGAGACAACCTCCACCAGCTGTTTTGAAACAAATGATGGGGCAATTATATTGACAGCATCGGGAGGAGTCTTACCGTACAGTATTATTTGGGAAAACGGTCAGACTGGATTTAACCTGACGGGGTTAAAACGTGGGGTTATCGCTGGAACACTTACAGACAGCGCAGGATGTATTTTAACTGTAGTTGACACTATCACCTCACCATTGAGACTTGATGCGAGTTTTTCAATGTTCTTACCAAGTTGCCCTGAAAACAGTCCTGATGGAAAAATCATGGTAACCATTAATGGGGGTACAATCCCTTACTCAATTATGTGGCAGAATGGGCAGAGTGGAAGCATTTGTGATGGGTTACTAGCAGGGACTCATAGTGTAGAAATAACGGACCAAAATAATTGCAAGTTGGATACCATTGCACAGTTAGAGGCGCCACCGGGCTATACGCTTCAGAAGAAGGTATTAGAACCGCTATGCTATGGAGGGGATGATGGGAAAATAGAACTTATTATTTCGGGTGGGACAGGGCCATTTCTGATTAAATGGGATAATGGTATGTTAGGGGCTGAAATCCTTCATTTAAAAAAGGGAGAATATTTTGCTACAATCTATGATGGGAAAGGATGTAAAGACACCCTCGGTATCCACCTTCATGAGCCAGCAGCAATATCAGTTGAGGAGCACGTGACAGACGCACTTTGTCCGAATACATTAACCGGAGCCATAGAGATTATTGCAGAGGGAGGGACTCCACCATTAACGATTACTTGGAAAGACAAAAACATGGAGTTTATTCGTTACAATATTCGTGATGGGATTTACGAATACACCATAAACGACCTTAACTTTTGTAAAGTAACCGATACCGTAAAAGTAAATAATGCTGAATGTGAAATTGAAATACCAAATGTAATAACGCCGAATGGTGACAACATCAACGATATTTTAATTATAAAAAACATCGAATACCAGTATGATAACAAATTAATCATCTATAACAGATGGGGAAATGTCATAAGAGAATATATGCCATATCAGAATGAATGGGATGGAACAGATAGTGATGGGAACTCTGTGCCCGAGGGTACATATTTCTATATCTTATGGCTTATAGACGGGAGACACTTCCAAGGTTCAATCAACGTTGAGAGATAAAATGTTTTGCAGCAAAAACAGTGTTGAAATAGTTTATATTCTTACATTTGTGAAACCATTTAACCACAAAATAAAACCATTAAATAGTCGCGATTGAGAATTGCTGCGAGCACGGCTACAAAAAGAATCATTGGGTCAGTTTTTGAGGCACAAAAAACAATCACCACAAAAAAGACTATGATCTGGCTAACAAGCCCGAGAGCTATTAAAACAAGAAAAAGCGGTCTATTTCATGGGACCATTTAAAAACAAACAAATACCATATGAAAAAGGTACTCGTTGCAACCGATAAGCCCTTTGCCGCATCAGCTGTAGAGGCTATTCGCAGCATAGTAACCGAATCAGGTTATGAGCTTGCCCTTCTAGAAAAATACACCACCAAGCAGCAACTATTGGATGCTGTACAAGACGTTAATGCCATCATTATTCGTAGTGACATTATCGATGCAGAGGTATTAGCTGCGGCTAAACAACTTGAGATTGTTGTCAGAGCTGGTGCCGGTTATGATAATATTGATCTGGCCGCCGCAACATCACACAATGTAGTTGCAATGAATACACCGGGTCAAAACTCAAATGCTGTTGCGGAACTGGCCTTAGGCATGATGGTTTACATGGCGCGTAATGCTTTCAACGGAGCATCAGGAACAGAGCTTCGTGGCAAAAAGATCGGTATTCATGCTTATGGTAATGTTGGTAAATATGTTGCCACAATTGCTAAAGGATTCGGCATGGAAGTATATGCATTTGACCCCTTCGTTTCTGAAGAAGCTATTAAAGCTGATGGGGTAACTGCATTAAAAAGCGTAGAGGATTTATATAAAACTTGTCAATATATCTCTTTGCATATTCCTGCTAACGACAAGACAAAAAAATCTATAGGATTTGATCTATTGAATTTAATGCCAAAAGGAGCTGTTCTTGTAAACACCGCTCGCAAAGAGGTTATTGACGAAGAAGGTCTAATAAAAATCTTTGAACTACGTCCCGATTTCAAATACCTAAGTGATATTGAACCTGGAAACAAGTCAGAAATTGAGGCCAAATATGCAGGGAGATATTTCTTCACACCAAAAAAGATGGGTGCACAAACATCAGAAGCAAACAATAATGCAGGCGTAGCTGCTGCACGTCAGATAGTTGCTTTCTTTAAAAGTGGAGATATCACATACAAGGTTAATAAATAAAATACTAAATTTGAGTTTTTGTGACTGTCCCGTTGTATCTTTATTGTCTTAGCGGGACAGTTTTTTTTCAAAAATACTAGTACATCTGAGATTACAATCTTTAAAGCAACAGCAGCATGGACACTGAAAACAACAAAAATTTCACCTTTTTCAGATTCGAGGAGTTACGTGTTTATCAAAAGATATTAGATCTGGCGACATGGACTCAGCTACACTCGAATTCTGTAAATAATCCGATTCAACAACACCACCTCACTCAACTTAATGAAATGATCTTACAGATCTCTCTTAATATTTCAGAGGGATCAACAAGGAATAAGAATCAGTTCATTTACTACCTAAAAGTGGCCAAGAGTTGCATACGAGAGAGTCTTGTAAGACTCACATTATGTTCTCAGATGGGACTTTTCACAGAAGAAAACAAGGAATATGTCAGGGGGCAGCTAATTGAGATCACCAAAATGACAGGAGCCTTAATCACCTCTTTGCTTAAGGCCAATCATTACGAAGGTGAAGAAGATGACGGCCCGGTATATCGTCCGGGAGGTCATCGTCATTCTGCGCCTGATTATCCATATCAGTCTCGATAACTTACCAATCAATTACCATTCTTTATACCACAATGGCAGTATTAAAACCATTTAAAGGGCTTCGTCCTCCAAAGGAAATAGCCCGCGCACTGGCTGCAAGGCCTTACGATGTGATGAATTCTGAAGAGGCTCGCAAAGAAGCCGAAGGAAATCCTTACTCACTCCTATACATAACACGTCCGGAAATTAACTTCCCTTCCGACATCGACGAGCATGCCCCAGAGGTCTATCTAAAGGCCAGAGAGGTCTTTGACACCTTTAAGGCCAAAAATTGGCTTGTACAAGACAACGAGGAGAAGCTCTATATCTATGCTCAGACCATGGAAGGACGCACTCAATACGGCATCGTTGGTTGCGCATCTGTTGATGACTATCTCAACAACGTAATTAAAAAACACGAACTTACCCGTAAAGATAAAGAAGAGGATCGCATGAAACATGTTAGAGTCAATGACGCAAACATGGAGCCCGTCTTCTTTACCTTCCCCGCAGTTGATGAGATTGACCAAATCATCGCTAAGGTCACAGCAAATGCCCCCGAGTATGACTTCATTGCAGATGATGGATTCGGTCATCACTTCTGGGTTATTAATGACCAGACTTTGGTCAAACGTCTTGTTGAGCTTTTCGCAGCAATACCTTCAACTTATGTAGCAGATGGACATCATCGTACAGCTGCTGCTGCTCTGGTAGGTGCCGAAAGAAGAGCCGCAAATCCTAACCATACAGGTAACGAGGAGTATAACTATTTTCTGGCTGTACACTTCCCCGACAACCAACTCAAGATCATTGACTATAACCGTGTAGTTAAAGACTTAAACGGACTAAGTGAGGAGGCTCTCATTGAAGCCCTTAAAGCCAACTTCGTTGTTGAAGAAAAAGGAGCTGAGATATTCAAACCAGATCATCTGCATCAATTTAGCATGTACCTCGGCGGTAAATGGTATGCTCTCGAAGCTAAACCAGGCACCTACGATGACCATGACCCCATTGGTGTTCTTGATGTTACAATCCTCTCAAACCTTGTTCTCGATGCAATCCTTGGCATCAAAGATCTTCGTACTGATAAACGCATCGATTTCATCGGTGGCATCCGTGGTTTGGGCGAATTAAAACGCCGCGTAGATAATGGAGAAATGAAGGTAGCATTTGCCCTCTATCCGGTATCTATGAAACAGCTAATTGACATTGCCGATTCAGGCAATATCATGCCTCCAAAAACCACTTGGTTTGAACCTAAACTCAGATCAGGACTGGTTGTTCACGAACTATACTAGTAAGATAAATACATCAAAAAAGGCTGTCTTTATTTAAGACAGCCTTTTTTATTATTGTTGAAACTCGAGTGCAGGATCTTCTGAGGGGTTTACCGGTTTGGGTTTTTCCTCAACATCAGGTATTATAATGTCTTCTTTTATCAGTTCCCCGCGCTGATAAATCTCTTTACGTTTCAATTGCCCCGAATCAGTATAATAAAGCCACTCTCCATCCTGTAGATCTCCCTTATAGAACCCAGTATAAGAGACCTGTCCGGTTGGATAGAATCCCTTTGCTGGGCCCTCAAGACTGTCAAGGACAAAGAAAAGCTCCTGTTTAACCTGTTGATTCTCGAAATACTCAACCATTACCCCCTCCTTCTTGCCATTACGATAAATCACATAACGAGCTATTGTTGAGTCAGCCGGGTAATAATTTATCCATTTACCTGATGGTATACCTCTACGGTATCTCTCCTCGGTTACCCTCTTTTTTGCATTATTATAATAGACCCAAAGGCTATCCTTTTCCGTTTGATAATAAAACCCGCGTGCCTGTAGAGATCCCTTTTCATCATACATCTCAGCTACCGATGATATTCCACTTTTAACATGCGTAATGATTGCCTTGCGAATACCTGTTTCATAGAAATACTCAAATTTACCAACGGGCAAATCATCTTTAAACGAACCGGAATATCGGGTCTTTCCATTTGAATATTTCTTGAGCCACTGTCCCTGCTTCTTACCCTGTTTATCGGTTTGATTTAGCTGATCTGCAGGAGCAATGGCAGATTGAGTGGTTACAGAATTAACCTTCTCTTGCTGAGCAAAGAGGCATAACGGTGCAAGCAGAAGAATTAAAAGATAAGATCTTAGAGTTACCATATTTAAAAATCTTGTTGAAATCATCTAATTTTGTAGGCAAATTTACACTAAAAGATGGCTGCATATCCTTCACAGCTGCTTGAGAAAGCTGTTGATGAATTATCGAGACTACCGGGCATTGGTAAAAAAACGGCCTTACGATTTTGTCTCTATCTGTTACGTCAACCCGAAGCAGAAGCGGAAGCATTAGGAGACGCTATTAAGAAAATGCGCCAAGGCATTGCCTATTGCCCGGATTGTCATAACATGAGCGACGGAGGACTTTGTCAAGTCTGCTCCGACCACACAAGAGATAAATCAACCCTTTGCATAGTAGAATCTATTCGAGATGTGATGGCCATAGAGAATACAACGCAATATCGTGGAATTTATCATGTACTCGGCGGAGTAATTTCTCCGATGGAAGGAATTAGCCCCTCCGATTTAAACATTATGACTCTTCTTGAGAGAGTACAAACAAATGCTATTAAAGAGTTTATTATGGCTCTTCCAGCCACATTAGAGGGGGATACCACCTCATATTACTTGTACAAAAAACTCGGAGAGACACCCGCCTCATTCACCACAATTGCCCGTGGAATCGCCATCGGGGATGAACTTGAGTATACCGATGAGATCACACTAGGAAGATCTATTCTTAACCGAGTACCCTACCAAACTGTAAAAGGCAAATAATACCATCAAACTCTTTACGATATAAGCACAAGGGCATTTAAGCGCCGGTCTAATCACTCAGAAATAACCATCTAACAAAGACTATACAGCACTCGAGAACATGTCTAATTGTTTTGCGGTTACAAACCTTTCGCTTGGGACATTTCCGAAATTTGTAGTCTGAGGCGAGATCCTCTCACGGATAACTCTATTTGGTGTCGTTTTATGCAAACGACAATAGTTCTCCAAAGATGCCATTTGCTTTGCTGTCAAACTTATGGTTATCTCAAAGCGTTTTTTCCTACGCCCCTTTCTGAATGAAATCTTTGCCATAACACACAATTTGTAAGCGAATTTAGGAAGAAGTAATCCTGGTTTGGACAGTATGAATGAGTTATTATCAACAGATTGATGTGAATAAACCCTACGAAATTGATAAAAAAAGAGCCATTATAATCAATATCATAATGACTCTTAATAAGATAAATGGAATTAATCCACTAAGTATAACCTTAACTCAGACTCTTAATCTGATCCATAACCTTCATTGCTAAATCGTTAGCCTTATCCTGATCGTCACTTTCTGTATAGATTCTGATAATTGGCTCAGTATTCGATTTTCTTAGGTGAACCCACTCCTTACCTAAATCAATCCAAACACCATCAATAGTCTTAACAGGATAATCGGCATAGAGTCTCTGCATTGCGGTTAAAATCGCATCGGCATCTACGCCATCAGTCAGTTGAATCTTATTCTTCGACATATAATAACTAGGATAAGACTCACGCAATTGGGTCATTGAAAGGCCCTCTAATGCCAGATGAGAGAGGAATAGTGCAACACCCACCAAGGCATCACGCCCATAATGCAATTCAGGATAGATAACGCCTCCATTACCTTCCCCACCTATAACTGCTTTATTAGCCTTCATAAGTTCAACGACATTTACCTCTCCAACAGCCGACGACTGATGACGATAACCTGCCTTCTCGGTAACATCTCTCAGGGCTCTGGTTGAGCTTAGGTTACTAACCGTATTTCCTCCAGTATGTCGAAGGATATAATCAGCCACCGCAACTAGGGTGTACTCCTCACCAAACATCTTTCCATCTTCACATACAAGCGCCAAGCGATCAACATCAGGATCAACTACAATACCCAGATCAGCCTTGGTCTCTATTACAGTGTTACTAATCTCAACGAGATTCTCGGGTAATGGCTCTGGGTTGTGTGCAAACAGCCCGGTAGGTTCACAATGCAACTCATGAATAGTCTCAACCCCTAAAGCTTTAAGCAACTTAGGTATAGCGATTCCTCCGGTAGAGTTAACGGCATCAACCGCAACCGAGAAACCCGCTTTCCGAATAGCCTCAACATTTACTAATGGAAGATTAAGAACCATTTCAATATGCTTGTCGATCAGAGAATCATCGTATCCAATATGACCGATCTCATTATATGGAGCATATTGATAGTCGGCATTTTGTGCAGTAACTAACAACTCGGCACCATCCTCAGCAGAGATAAACTCACCCTTCTCGTTCAAGAGCTTAAGTGCATTCCATTGAGCCGGATTATGACTAGCCGTTAAGATAATACCCCCATCGGCCTTCAGATGAGTGACTGCTACCTCAGCCGTCGGAGTAGTTGTTAGGCCAATATCTGTTACATTAACGCCCATTGCTTCAAGGGTACCAGAGACAATACGTGAGACCATCGGACCTGAGACACGGGCATCGCGTCCTAAAACGATATGCAACGTTGCAGATGGTTTTCTCTTTTTTAAAAAAGTGGCAAAAGCTGCCGTGAATCGTACTAAGTCATCAGGTGTAAGAGCCTCACCGCTAGTGCCCCCTATGGTACCACGAATACCGGAGATCGATTTTATTAAAGTCATTTGCTGTTGAATTATAATCTTAGAATTACTGACCACAAAGATAACAAAAGCCTCCATGAGACCCATTCAGAGAGGCTTAAATAGAGCAGTAACGGTGAAAAATGACTACCTTTGCATCAAAGATTTACTCTATTATGAATGATGATTTTGATGAATTTGAATCTTCCGATGAAAAGGAGATCATAGCCCGGTTTGAAAAGGCCATGGCATATGGAGCAAACTCCTTTTTTGATGTTGAGGAGTTCGAGATCATAATCAACTATTACCTCGATGAAGGAGAGCTTGAGAGTGTTAAAGCAGCTCTGTCAATGGCTTTAGGTCAACACCCTGGTTCGGTTACATTTCTTCTCAAAGAGGCACAACTTTATGCTTCCGATAACAATTCAGATAAAGCCCTTGCTTTACTAGACAGGCTTGAAACACTTGAACCAGCCAATGCAGAAATCCATCTGACTCGTGGTGCTATTTACTCTAAACTAAACAAGCATCTCAGAGCTATTGATGAATTTAGAAAATCACTCCCTTTATCCGATAATCCTGACGATATTCTTACAAACATTGCAATAGAATACGAACGCCTTGAGGATTATGACTCAGCTATAAAAAACCTATTACGAGCCATAGAGAAGAATCCTGAAAACGAAGATGCCATCAATGAGTTAGCTATCTGTTTCGAACAGGCTAATAAACATCAAATGGCTCTGGATTTCTTTACTGAGTATGTCGATAAATACCCTTACTCTTTTGATGGTTGGTTTAATTTAGGTATTGCCCATAGTAACCTTGGCGATTTCGAAAATGCCATTGACTCATATGACTTTGCAATTGCTATCCAGCCTGACTATGCTGCAACCTACTTCAACAAGGGGAATGCACTTGCTAACATGAACAAACTCGATGAGGCCATTGAATCATATAACGAGACTTTCTTATATGAATCAGGAGACCCTCAAACCTACTATTATATCGGCGAGTGTTATGAGAAGATGAACAACTTTGATCAGGCTCTGCAATACTATCAATATGCCCTGAACATCTACCCTAATATGACTGAGGCTTTAGTTGGCATGGGTCTGATTCATGATAATAAAGGAAATGTTCAAAAGTCAATTGAGTACATGAATAAAGTACTGGAAATTGAACCGGAGAATGCCGAATACAACTTCTTTTATGCCGATCTGCTGAGAAAGAACGGAAAAACAGAAGAATCAATCGAATTCTATCTCAATGCTAAAGTACTGGATAGTGAAAACTGGCTAGTCTATATAGACCTTGCTGAGACACTTGAATTACTTAATAGACATCAAGAGGCTATTAGCATTCTGCATGAAGGGATGGAGGCTTTTCCAACTAATGCAAGCATTGCCTTTAACCTATCGCTCGCCTATAATCGCGAAGGAAAGTCAAACGAAGCTCTCAGTTGGTTCCATCTGGCTGTTCATTTTGACTCAACACTCATTAAATCTTTTGTTGAAAGCATGAGCGACGCCGAGTCTGATAGCGAATTCATTAACCTAATGGTAAACCAATATATGGGAAAAATCTCAGAGCTTCCTAATGAGAACTTTAATAGCGGTTTAAACTAACCCATTTAAAGAGCCCACTCTATGGCCGACACTGAGTTCATTAAAAAGTATGGCTTAATAGGCTTCCCTCTATCCCACTCCTTCTCACCCGGTTGGTTCAATAACTTCTTCTTAGTTAATAGCCTCAAGGGGCATCTCTATGAGTTATATCCTCTTACAAGCCTCTCATTGCTGCCTGGCATTATCCAGAGGAACAAGAACCTTTTGGGGCTGAATGTTACCATTCCCTATAAGGAATCAGTCATACCTTACCTTGATTATATTACAGAGAGAGCCTCTTGCGTTGGTGCAGTTAATACATTAAAAATTGTCAGAAAAGAGGCAACAACACAACTGATTGGACACAACACTGATGTCGATGGCTTTAACTATCTTCTCCAAGCCTACCTAAAATCTACCCAAGAGTTTCCAAGGAATGGCTATGAGTCTTTAGATAAAGCCGAAACTGATTCAACAAGATTAATTACCATCCAAGAGTTTTTAAAAGCTAATAAGTCTGATGATAAAAACAGAACTACAATAGATACAACCGGCTCTTCCACATCAAAAAGTGCAATTATTCTAGGTAGTGGTGGTGCATCAAAAGCAGTCAAATACTCTCTTTTCAAACACAACATCCCTTTTAAGATTGTCAGCAGAAAACCTGTAGGTCATTACGAGATAAGTTACCAAGACTTTGAAGAAATGGATCCTCAAAGCTATTGTCTTATCATTAACACAACTCCATTAGGAACAAAGGGAGATCATGAAACAGAGAAGCCTATGATAGACTACAATAGACTATCACCCCGGCATCATTTAATTGATTTGGTATATAATCCAGCAGTTACACCCTTTCTAAAAGCAGGATTGGCGACTGGGGCAACAGCAACTAATGGGAAAAAGATGTTAATCAGACAAGCCGAGGCTTCATGGGATTTTTGGAATAGATAAAAAAAAGTCCGACTAAAGTGCCGGACCTTCCCACCAATTCAACATTGTTACTATCTGATAACCACTCACACTAACTAACTAATACACACTTCGACAAATTGTCGATGACTATGAATAACTATAACCAATGCCCTTATAAGTTCTAATGCTGTCAGTTCCCACTTTCTCTCTTAATTTCCTAATGTGAACATCAATTGTTCTATCACCCACAACCACATCGTTACCCCAGACATTCGAAAAGATTTCATCACGGGTAAAGACCTTGCCCGGGCGGGATGTTAAAAACACAAGAAGCTCAAATTCTTTCTTTGATAAAGCTATATTTTGATCATCTTTGATCACGATATAACGTTCCTTATCAATTATAAAATCTTTTGTCTTAATGATATCCTGAGGTTGTTCAGTGGGATTAAGTCGTCTTAGTAAAGCACGAACTCTACTCACCAACACCTGAGGTTTAACAGGCTTTCTGATATAGTCATCAGCACCGGCATCAAAGCCTGCAATCTGCGAATAATCCTCTCCCCTGGCAGTCAAGAAAACTATTAGCGTATGTTCGATACCGGGAGTCTGACGGATAATAGAGCAAGTCTCTATTCCATCCATCTCGGGCATCATGATGTCAAGAATAACCAATTGTGGTTTCTCCTCTTTTATAATCTCAAGGCCTTCAACTCCGTTTCTTGCTACTAAAACTTCGAATCCAGACCTACGAAGATTATACGAGAGAAACTCCAAGATATCCTCCTCATCGTCCACCAAAACAATCTTATACGCTTTTTCCATCCTGCATTATTTTACAGCCACGAAATTATTGGCTTTAAATAAAGATTACATTAAGACCGGGTTAAGAAAAGTTTAACCTTTATCAAGAAAAGTACCTATTCATTTCTCTTGACAAATTCTAAAACCAAATCAATTTATCAACCATCCTATCTGATTGATGAATTGTACCTTTGCTAGTGTAACAAAAACCCACGATAATGTCAGTTATAATGCAATTTGCAATCTTCCCGACAGACAAGCATGAGGGTCTCGGGAAATACGTTGCTCGTGTAATCAATATGTTAGAGGAAGAAAAAGCAGACTATAGGCTAACGCCAATGTCAACCATAGTTGAAACTGAAACCATTGAACAGGCTACCCTTCTAATCAATAAGGCTCATCAACTCTTTGACGATTGCCAAAGAATCTACCTGTCTATCAACATCGACTCCAAAAAAGGCAATACTAAACGTGCAGAACAGAAAGTAAACTCTGTAAAAGAGAACCTGTAACCCGGTCAAGTTGACTCTACTCAGTTTTATAGATCGCCATCATACAGTCGCGGCAATAAAATTCTAGCCTATACTTGTTTATCTGATCCGTCATATGCCATGACCTCGGTGGAATGGTCACTTTCTTATTCTCTTTAGGGCATGCGCCATACTCAAAGCGCAGGCAATGCCGTGTTGTCATAAGAGGAAGAGTATCAGATGCGCCACCAACTTCCACCCCTTTCTCAATAATCTCCACTCCTCTCTTCAAATAAAACTGTTTAGCCAACTCATTCGTCACATTTCCTCGAGCATCAAGAACACTTGAAGGATAATCAGCAATAGTCCTTGAATTAGCTGCATTATTCTTATTAACGTTCTGTTCACTCAATACCTTAATTCTTAACTGCTCTAGCTCTGACAATGCTTCACGACGTAGTTGATTTAGATCCGCACTTTTAAGAACCATTGGATCAATTAGCACCTCAAGATGAGAAAACATAAAAGGAGTATCTCCACTCTTTGAAAGTTGCCCAAGTACAAAGCGCTCAAAATCCTCACTTGATTGACTAGAGGCGATAAATTGAGAGTCGCGCGAAACAGAACAACTATTTCCTAAAGAGTCATTAACATTAAAGATTAATTTCTCATCAGAACGAGATAGGGATCCAGTAATATTGATTCGTCGTTTGGGCTTAGCTGATTCTAATTGCTTTTGAAAAAGTCGATCTGCATTTCTGAATACCTTAGCACCAGGTTCAATACCAGTCATTGATAACGGATAGATTCGACGGCCTTCAACTCGATTGATTCGAGTGCCACTCTGTCGATTTCCAACAGTCAGGAAGCTAATCCCATCGCCATTGACTGGCATAGCACCCTCCCCCTCAATTGTGAAATGGTTATGACTAACGGTTCTAACCAGACCCAAATACTCTCCTAAAGAACGAGAAGAATCAGGGGTAAAAATATCATGTTGCCTTCCATCAATAAAATAGGAGGTAAAGCCTCTGTTAAAACTGCGTTGAAGATCTGAATCAAACCCAGGATCGACAACCCCTTCTGAGGCTCGGCAATATTGAGGATTCTCAGAAATAAAGGCATTTAATTCCTTATGATATGCGGTTACTGTATTTCGAACATAGTTTACATCCTTCATTCTACCTTCAATCTTAAAAGAGGTAACACCAACCTGAGCTAAATCGCCCAAACGATGACTCAAATTAAGATCATGCAATGATAGTATATGCTTACTCTTCGCAACCATAGCACCATTTTCATCAAAGAGAGAGTAATATGAACGACAAGATTGCGCACACTCTCCTCTATTCGCACTACGACCCGTCAAGGCATAACTCATATAACACTGACCACTGAGGCTCACACAAAGAGCACCATGAATAAAACACTCAAGTTCTACAGGGGTAGCCTCATGAATTTTCTGTATCTGTTCAAGCGACAACTCTCTCGCTAAAACAACCCTTGATATGCCATTATCGGCAAGAAATCGAACCTTTTCAACAGAGTAATTATGAAACTGAGTAGAAGCATGAATAGTTACCGGAGGAAGTTCCATTTCCAGAATCCCGGCATCCTGAATTATAATAGCATCAATATGGACCTCATACAGACGGTATATCAAAGACCTGACGGTCTCAAGCTCATTATCATACAGTAACGTATTGATCGTTGCATAAACTTTTGCACCATAGAGGTGAGCATACTGACATAACTTTCCAATATCCTCAACTGAGTTGCCCGCAGCGGCTCTTGCACCAAAACGCTCTGGCCCGATATAGACTGCATCCGCTCCACAATCAATGGCACTTATACCAGTCTGCAAATCTCTGGCAGGTGCCAAAAGCTCTAATCGTCTCTTTGTTAATCCCATACCGCAAAGGTCGCAAAAAATCCAATTATAGCCTCAAATAGAATCACCTCAAGTACGAAAACCATAGAAATACCAATACAATATCCATTTTAAAAACAATAATCATTGGAAAAGAATAGATGGAATATCTCAGAGTTAAGCCAACGAGGATTAAATAAAAGTGCCAGCAGATGACAGAACTAAAAAGACTGGAAAGTCTAGCCTTGTAATTCAGAGAATGAGAAATGGATAGATTAAAAGTAATGTACTGTTTTTGTACCTTTGTTGACACAGGTGAAAGATTGTAAATGACACCAGATATTACAAGTAGTCAGAACCCACGAATTAAGCAGTTGCTTCGATTGCAGACAAAGCAATCTGAACGCAGATCGCTTAACATGATTGTTGTTGAAGGATTTAGAGAGATTAATTTAGCGGTTATCTCAGGGTTTGAACCAGTTGAAATCTATTTTGCCCCCGAAGTTGGTAACAAAACAGATTTTGATCAAGTAGCCAAAGCATTTCCAAAGGTTTATACACTAGCCATTGAACCCTTCTCACGTATCGCTTACAGAGAGGGAAGTGATGGATTAATTGCGATATTCAGACCTAGATATTTAACAATAAATGATCTGGTATTCAAGCCACAGTCGGTTTATATGGTTTTAGAGGGGGTTGAGAAACCAGGAAACCTAGGAGCAGCCCTTAGAACAGCAGATGCATCGCAAATAGATGCGGTCTGGCTTTGTGATTCACCTATTGATCTTTATAACCCAAATGCCATCAGATCAAGCGTAGGATGTATCTTCACAGTACCTGTCATACAAACCACCTCCCAACTAGCACTTGATTGGTTTAAGAGACATGAAGTTGACACCTATGCAGCTGCTTTAACTGCAACAGAGTCATACCATAATCAAGACTTTAAAAGAGCTTGTGCTATTGCATTCGGTACGGAGGCAGATGGGCTAACCCCTTTGTGGCTAAACGAAGCTGACAAACAGATACTGATACCCATGCGAGGGAAGATTGACTCATTAAACGTGAGCGTCTCTGCCGCTGTGATGATATTTGAGGTAATGCGTCAAAGAAATTTCCGGTAATGGTTAAATACTCCAAGAGCATATTTTTGACATTAATCCTGTTAACAGGCCTGGCACTTAGAACCTTTTCTCAGGAACCTATTATTTTTCCTAAAGACAGTGTGTCAATTTCATACTTCAAGGGGCCATCACGCATCCCTTTGTCGCTCGACTATAAGATAAAAGACACCATCATCTACCATAACCACCAGTATGTTCCCGGGAGAAGAGCCAACGAATATTATGCAGGTTTAGGAAATCTTGGCTTGGCACAAAAGAACCTTATCCCTGAATTCAGAGCCAATGAAGGAATGACTTATGGTAGAAATAGATTGGATGTTTATGGAACGGAGCCTGACGAAGTAATCTACTATCAATCAAAGAGACCATACTCCAATATCTTCTTTGTCATGGGCCCATCCAGAGAAAATCTCTTACAGGTTACTCATTCCCAAAACTTCTATAAAGGCCTAACCATTGGAGTAAAATACAGACTTATCTCAAGCATAGGGCCTTATACCCAACAGCGAACAGACAATACCAACATTGTTGTTAATGCCAGATATTTCTCACCGTCAAGAAACTATGGAATCATGGCGGGTTATCTGGTCAATAACTACAAAAGCAAAGACAATGGAGGTATCCAAAGTGATAGTATTTTTGAGAATAACATTGAGACCAATAGAGCTGTATTAGGTGTTAACCTTCAAAATGCCCTCTCACATACCATAAAAAACAGATTTTATATCACTCAATTTCTGGAACCCAGCCTTAACAGTTCAGTAAATGAAGAGGAACCCGATTCACTTATTGCAGATACAACCTTAAAAAGTGCTTTCTTAAAAAAGTTCTCTTTAGGGAGATTAGAGCATCGAATGGTCTTTAGCCGCGACCAGTACCTCTATACTGATGCCTATCCCAAAGCGGGTTTCTATCCCGCTCCTTTATTAGACACTGTTGCAACCAACGATAGTACCATGTACCTTCAACTTGAGAATGAATTATCATGGGCAACGAGTGGATTTCTACATAAAAGTAACTTCCCGTTAAAGTTTAGACTAGCCTTAAAACATCAATATACCCGTGTTGCCAACGACTCTACCTCAAGCACATGGCATCAGTTTATTCCGAATGCAAGCATAGCATTGGTTATCAAAGACAAGATTGAACTAAACGGACATGCCTTCGTGGTTTCGGGAGGTTATAATGATGGCGATTATGGGATAAGCGGTAAACTATCTTTGACCCCGTTCCAAAAGTTCAATAGTACACTGGTCGTCGACGGTGGCTTTTTCTCTGAGATGCCAGGCTATTTCTATAAATCGTATCTAAGTAATCACTTTATCTGGAACAACACGTTAACCAAGCAGAATATCCTTTATATCTCACCTAAGTTAAAAATCAACCAGATAACACTCGGTGCCGACTATTATCTACTAAGTAATCTGGCCTACTTTAGCTATGATGGTAATGCTAAACAAAACAGCAAAGAGATTTCACTTATCAGAGGATCGGCTGCCATTGACTACTCATGGCGGCGAATTCACCTGCAAGCAAATGCATGGTATCAATATCTTAATGATACCTCTGCTTTAAGGTTGCCCACATGGATTGTCAAAGCAACTTTATCATATAGTGGAAAGATATTCAAATCGGCTCTTTGGATAGAACCTGGGATTGACTTCACTTGGAATTCCGCCTATTACGCCGATAACTATATGCCAGCTCTACAATCTTTCTATCTAAGCAATTTTAAGGAGATAGGTGGATTTCCCTGGATTGACCTCTTCGTCAACTTTAAAGTAAAAAGAGCACAAATCTTCCTAAGATTAAGACACCTTAACTCTGGCTGGAGCGGATATAATTATTATGATACTCCCCATTACCCCCTTTACGATGGTGGAATAAACTTCGGAGTATCATGGAATTTCTATGACTAATTTAACCGCCCCCCCTTCCAAATCTCTTCTGCCAGCCATAAATAGTCATTGCTTCTGGCTTCTGGCTTCTGGCAACTAGCCAGCTGCTAGTAGCTAATTTTGAATCTCTTCTATCAGCCACAAATAGTCATAGCTTCTGGCTTCTGGCAACTAGCCAGCTGCTAGTAGCTAGTAGCTAGTAGCTAATCTTTGAATTTTGAATTTCTTCCATCAGCCATAAATAGTCATAGCTTCTGGCTTCTGGCAACTAGCCAGCTGCTAGTAGCTAGTAGCTAATCTTTGAATTTTGAATCTCATCTATCAGCCACAAATAGTCACGTTCCAATCCCCTAATAATCAGCCTCTCTAAAGCATCTCTCTTATATCCCTCTTATATCTCTCTTATGACTCTCTTATGTTCTCTTATGTTTT
>JAJTBW010000269.1 GCA_021286705.1 Sphingobacteriia bacterium | reverse complement strand
GTCTCCTCATCTCGCTCCTTGCCGACATACTTGTATCGCTTCTGCGATACCTCCGTCTCCGTGCGACCACTTCTATAAGAGGTCGTCCCAAATGGATGATACTCCTCGTAAGAGATGATGGCCGCAGTCTGATCTAGCTCAAGACTGGCGGAGCCCAGATGATTGTCGTACTGATAGCGGATGGAATTAGTCGCTGTAGAGAGGGTTATGCCGTTGTCTATTGTTAGACGGTCGATTAAGGCAAAGCGGTGACGATCTTGAAGAATTTTATACCTTTTAAGAGGAGTTTTTGCACCAGATTAAGGGAAAATTTCTAATGCTTCCACCACCACGGATAATCTCGATCTTCATTTACAAATTCATAACATTTTTCTTCCCAATCATAAATAACAGAGTACTCTTTGTATAGCTTATGCTTCCGATATTCAAAGACACGCTCAATTTTTCCTTGATAATCATATGCATAAACTCTACCATTATAGGGTCTTCCCTTTTTATCATACTTTATTATATAATTAATATAGGGTATGAAAAACTCATCAACTGAATTATGAAAACCATCTCTTTTTGAGCCAAAACACTCATAAATAATCTCCTCACGCAGAATTCCATCTTCATAGGTATACTCAGCTACCATTACACCAAAAAAGCCAAATTCAACACATTTCCCTTGAAGTATACCCATATTATAGTTAGCAAAGAAAGATATATCACCATTACTGGAATACTCAAAATACTTCCCATCTACCCGATTATTTCTATATTCACCCCGAAAAGCTATGGATGAATTAGAATATAATCCTTTAAAGGGGCCAACCAGTTTATCATCAATGTATGTTTCGTAAAGTGTAATAGATCCTGTTGTGCTATCATTATTCGCAAGGTACTTCCTTTTATCCACAACATCCTTAAAACGAAGAGTATTATATCTAAAGTTAGGTAGAGAATCAGGAACTGTCTTCCAAACACCTTGCTTTCGACCCAAAGAATCTCTTACATTAAATTCAGGGTAATTTAATAGATCTGGAACATCAGGATTAGTGTAATCATGCTCTCTAAACCGATAAGGTAGTTTTTTAGTTTTAACGAATTCATCGTTAGTCTTGGTATCCAATATCCTCTTACCTTTTAACTGCCATACTTCATTATCCAAAAAGCGATAATTATCCAAAGAATCATATTGCTTAGAATACAACCATATATTAAAAACATTTGCTGATGAATCTAGGCTAAATGAAAATTTATCACCTTTACCACCATGTGTAAAATCATTATTAACTGCACGGAGAGTAATAATTGCTTTCTGTTTAGTACTTTCAATTCGAAAAGCATTTCCTCCAATTAAATTTTCATGTAATATACTACTATCAGAATTATTGTCAAATAGAATTAAGGGACTGAAGAGAGCAAAAAAGGATGTATCAACCATAGAATTAGAATATCGTATTTGCAAAGAACTAGGTGCATCTTTCTTGATTCGCAAATATCGGAAATTTATCAATATATAATTATTCTCAGGAATCTTACTTGATTCTATCCGTACCGTATCACATAATGATTTTTGATTTGATTTTAGTATTAAAGTGTTCCCTTTTCGCAAATAAGATCCAGAAGAATACTGATATAAATATCCATAACTATAAGCTGAGTATTTGAATATCGAATCGCCATCAAAGGATAATATAATATTAACTTTTTGCTCTTCATCCTTTAACATATACCACCTTGATACCTTTATATTACAACTATAAAATAGCAATAAAAATACAAGAGTGACAATTCCAAATTTAATTGACATCTTTCCAGCCTTTAAAGATATATAAATTGGCATTTCTTCCCAATTTTAAATGACACTTATTGCTCTCTTTCAAATGGGACAGGCTCGGTTTAGTTCTTTTTCATTTAAGGCGTTTCTAATTCTTTTATTTGGTAATGAAAACTTTCTATTTTACCCTGATTGGGCAAAGTATGACAGAAGTAAAATACTGTAATATCATCATAACTATACTTAAACTCTTTCCCTAAGACTTCGTTATGCAACTTTTTTGCAATCGTATAACCTATAGCTTTTAAGCTGTCTTCATTGTCCAATATAGAGCATTGTACACTATCCAGGACTATTATATACCAACCTTTGTCATAAGTATTTGGCTTTGCTTTAATAGCATGGGGGTTTACGTCCCTCGTTACAAAACACTGGCATTGCTCTCTCAATTCTTTAAAGTAGGCTGTTTCCCTAACTGTTAAAGGTGGCTGCTTTGGTAGAGCCATGCATCCAACGAAAAAGATAGGCATAATAAAGAGTATACTTTTCATTGCCTTAGTATTTAAATGGACCTTTATACTCATTAGTACCCGAATTATTAAATAGTATACCATTTAAGTTTAGGAAATTAAATTGTGTACCATTGCTATTCTCCGTGGAATTATACATGTTACTCGGACCTGAGAATGTGCAAAATGGTGTTGATACCGTATTTCCTATCTGTGACATTTGTATATTTTGTAAGTCACCTACCATATTAAAAGTACTTGCATTAATTTTAGTGTCAGCGTGACTATTCATGTAATCTGATATAAAATTACGGGAAGTGTTCACTACCCCGAACCTATCTACACCAGATATCATGTTGTTCTCTCCAAAATTCTTATACATCAGCACAGCATCATTCTCTAAATTAAGCTGCAGGGTATTAGGCGCTGAACTTGCTTTAAAACCGCTTGGGTCTGCTGCTGATAAATGAACTACGGTTTCAACCTTCACCCCTTGTTCCTGCAGGTATTTAATCATCCCTTCAGAATAAGCAGAACCCATACTATGTGATACTACCTTAATTGTTTCTGATTGAACACCATTAGCATCAAATACGCCTTGTGTGATGCTCGTGTAATTTGCTTTTGCATACTCATAACCAGAACTGAACCTTTCTGCTCCTGTTGAATTCCATGCACCACTTCCGTCAATAAAAGACGCATTCTTATCGTTAAAGAAATTCTTGGCTGCCTCTATAAGTCCTGGACCCCAGTATCCCTGTCCACCGACAGTACCAATTATATTTTTGGCAATACCCTTTGGCATTGTTCCATTACCAGTATTATAATAACCATTTACAAAGAGTACTTTTTGCCCGTCTGGGTCAATAGCATTTATCGGGTTGTTAGCACAGTAATGGTAAGGCGTGAGGCTAACATATTTTTCTGCAGCTGGATCTACACTCACAAACCGGCATAGCCATCCCGCATAATACCTTGCCCCATAGTAGTACAAACCAGTCTCCTCATCTCGCTCCTTGCCGACATACTTGTATCGCTTCTGCGATACCTCCGTCTCCGTGCGACCACTTCTATAAGAGGTCGTCCCAAATGGATGATACTCCTCGTAAGAGATGATGGCCGCTGTCTG
>JAJTBW010000057.1 GCA_021286705.1 Sphingobacteriia bacterium | reverse complement strand
GGGAGAGGATAGGGAGAGGATAGGGAGAGGCATAAGAGGAGAACAGGAGGGGAAGAGGAGAGGAACTGGAAATACAGTGATTTCAACTACGCTCAACCACCAGGATTGGAGAAGCGGGGAGACGGGGAGAGGGTATCTAAATCTCTAGATTGAGTTCAGAGGTAAGAACCTATTTTTTCTCAATAGATTTTTTGTCATTGACATTGAAGTTTCTATCTCCGAATGATTCCGGCTTTTTCTCGTCATTGTATTTTGAAGGACATTTAAGTAGGAGGGTACTGGCTTGAAAAGTGGAGTCATTGCATTTGCCTGCGATAACAACCTGTTCAGACTTTTCGAAATCCTGAGGTTTATCGCCTTTATAGATTACTTTTCGTTCCTTGCCATCCTGATCAGTTAGATAGAAGGCAAAGATGCCCGGCTCTTTGGGGTTATATTCAATTGCTTTTCCGGGAGATAGTTTTCCTATTACGTGAAATTCACGATCAGGATTACTGGTAGCTTTGGTGAAAGTGGTGTAAGTGCTGGCATCTGCGAAGGTGGAGACGATAACGCCGATGGCAATTGCTAACACAATTAAGAGAATTATATATTTGGTCTTCATCTTTTTTACTTTGGTTTTTATTCATTCCCCTCAAACGAATCAATCATAGGTTAGGCTATTGTAGGTCTGGTTACTTATTTCTCCTGATTATCTATTCTCTTTTTTAGATTACGAGTTTTGTTGTGTAAGAATAGTAAGTAGGAGAAGATTCCTAAAAAGATGGCTGCCTGAACCAGGATTACGATAAACATTTTATTTTCAATCATATTCAATGTTAGCTAAGTTATTCTTTATCCAGAAGTTTTTCGTTTAAGTAGACATGTGTTAGTCTAATTTTCCTAATAGTGAGTGCTATTATTACCCATCCCACAATTGCAGGGTAGAATACCAGTCGCATGGTGGCGTCCGGTCCTTTGACTCCAAGAGCTGGATTTCCATCTTTCCCAGGGTGTATTGATCCTTCAGATAGACGGGGTAATATTCCTATAAAGACGATCATTAAAACAAAAGCGAAGATGTTATATACAGCGCTGATTCTGGCTCGTTTCTGTTCCTCTTCAATGCCATGCCTTAAGACAAGATATGCCAGATACATTAGGATAGTTATACCTGCTCCGTTTAATTGCGGATCATTTACCCAGAAATCGCCCCAAGTGAAACGGGCCCAGATCATTCCGGTAAAGAGGCCTAAAAAGGCAAAAAGTATTCCGGTATTAACAGATTCTACCGCAAGTCGGTCGTATCTTATGTCAAAGTTTTTCAGATATCTCAATGAGTTAATCACTCCGCACAGGAACATAGTCATCATGGCAAACCACATGGGTACATGATAAAAGAGGTTTCTAATGCTTTCGTGAATTACAGGGAGTTGAGGGACGGGGATAAGTAACCCTATAATAATACTTTTTAGAATTAAGAGGCCACCCAGCCATCTCCACCAGTTTTGTTTCATTCTATGGATTGTTTAATATTATAACAAGCATTTTTATTGGAAGGTTCAGTTAATCGCGCCACAAATGTGGAAACAGAATCACACCAATTAAAGCTGGTAATAAGGCCAGCAGGAATAAGACAATACCACCCCTAAGTCCATTAGTGATTTGGTCGGCTGTTATAGCTTGTTCTCCGAGGTTAATCAGTACCAGCATCATTGGCAGAACCAGTGGAAAACTTAATATTGCCATGAGCGAAAAGCTTTGTCCTGCACGTGAAGCAATAGCAGCAACAACAGTTAGTACAGAAGAGAGGCCAATGCCACCGATTAGAAGTTCAAAAATAAAATAGGATGTATGTTTTACAGGGTTTCCGCATAAAAGAGAGAATCCACCGAAAGTCAGCAAAGAAAGTATACCAATGAGAAGTCCATTGTATAAAAGCCTAGATAGGATTAAGTGGGTAGGATTTAGAAGTTGGTAGTAAAATGCATGACGGCTATAAGGTTCTTGGTAAAGGACTCTTGAAGCAGCATTCATGGATCCAAACATCAGGATAATCCAGAATACAGAGTTCCATGCTGTTATGGGGATATCACCATGAAAGGCCAGGTAGGTAACAAATACAGTTGAGATAACATATAGAAGGATACCGTTTAATGAGTGGGGTTGCTTAAGCTCCATGGTAATCTCCTTCTTAAGTAGTAGAAGAATGGGGTGGGATTTATTGTTTTTCAATCTCCTCATTGTGTTGATGAATCAGCCAATGAATTTAGTAAAAAGCTATGATATAGCCATATGCCAGGAACGCTTCGCAGGCGGGGATTGCTGCGCAGGCGGGGGCTGCTTCGCAGGCGGGGAATGCAGCGCAGGCGGGGGCTGCTGTGCAGGCGGGGAATGCTGTGCAGGCGGGGAATGCTGTGCAGGCGGGGAATGCTGCGTAGGCGGGGGGCTTTGAATATCGGATGAATATTAAACAGGAATCTGAAGAAAAGGGCTAAGGAAGTTTTTTGAGTATACTAAGTACAATTTTTTGGATGAAATTTCAGATTGAAAGAGTTTTTAGTCTAATAATACAAGCTATATGTATAACTTTTGGACACTAAAAAGATAGGGTATTTTTTTGCTTGAAAATTCGCAAAACTGATAACATAAAGGAAATCAGACGCTAGAATTATTGAAGTTCATTTCCTCAGAAAAAAAGGAAATAAATGTTTCATTTGATTTGGTCAGAATGAAAAGAGCATACTATATTTGTGGAGCCTCAAAAGGAGGACGGTGTTTATACACCGATTTTTTACCTGTCGAACCTATTGTCTAATTAAAGTTTATTACAATGAAAAGAAGTCTACTTCTTGGCGCAGCATTGTGCTTTGGTATGGCGTCTATCGCACAGACCGGCATAATGAAGGAGGTTGAGTATCGTTACGCATCTCCTCGTAACTCTATTGACCCTGTTCATGTTACAACCGTTCTTCCCAAAGCTACTAAGCATATTGGAGATGGAACAAGTGATATCAATAGGGTAGAAATGTCAAAATCTATTAATATCTACACTGCTTTAGTTGAAGAGCAGGCTTGTATCTCTTACAATGCTGCTACCAATGCAATTCTTTTTGCATCACGTGGTGGTACAGGAGCAGTTGGAACAGGAAACGACATCGTTGCTTCTGTTTCAAAAGATGGAGGTATTTCATTTAATTCATTTGTTGCTGCACAGAGTGCAAACAGCAATTTATTACGTTACCCAAGCGGAGCTATTTACAATCCTGCTGGAAATACAACTGCAGATCAGGCTTTTTTCAGCGTCTCTGGTCCTTATACTAAATCATCAAACTGGTTAGGAACCTTCTTTGGAACAGGCACCTTGGCTGGTCAGAATGTTAAGTATACAAGTATTGATAAAACAGGTAATGGTGATCTACTTCTGAGAGGTGGTATGACCATTGATGGTCAAGGTATTGGTCATATCGCTGGTATGCAATATGTTGGTTCATCTGGAATCACTGAGTATAAGGCAGTTGTTTTTAAAGGGGTATTTGATGCTGCAAATAGTACCTTCAATTGGACCACTCAAGATTTAGTTCCTGGTGTTGTAAAAGGTTCTGATGGTATTTATGCAATGTCATATCAAATGAATAACGTTGCTTTCTCTCCTGACGGATCTGTTGGTTATATGATGTATGTTGGATCAGACAGCAGAGCTCCTCAAGACGATCTTTGTGGGTACCAACCTATTGTTTACAAGAGCGTTGATGGTGGAACAACCTGGAATCAGATGGCTTACCTAGATCTTAAGAACAATGCTGTAATGTCTGATTATCTGTTTGGTCTTCGCAGAGATAACGGTACAGTAAAACCTCATTTCAATGAAGCAGACTTAGTAGTTGATTCAAAAGGTGACTTACACATTTTTGCTTCAGTTGCTGGTACCTATTCTGATCATATTGACTCAGTTGGTCGTTATATCTTCAAATATGAAAAGGGTGCAATCTTTGAACTTACCAACGTTGGTCAAGGTGATACCTGGTATGTAAATTACATAGATACTTTAGCAACTCGTGAAGTAAAAGCTGAAGAAGGTGGTTACGGACAAGGAACTGACGCCGCAGGTTGGAGTCATCGTGTACAGGCTAGCCGCAGTGCTGATGGAAACCGTGTATTCGTTACATGGACTGATACAGACCCTGTATTCTGGGGCTTCCAGACTATTGATGATTATTTCAACCGTTATCCGGATATTAAAGGCTGGGGTCGTGATATTATCTCAAATAAGAGAACACAACCTAAGAATTTCACAAGTTCAAGTGATTTTGCCGGTGACAACTTCTTTAACTATGCAGCTGAAGTAGCTCGCACAATTGATGGTGGTAATGAGATTGCTTATTCAACAACTGCTATTGATTTCAACGGTGGCCCAGGTGCTGCAGTAGTTCATTACTATGTTAATGGTATCAATTTCAATGATGCTGACTTTGTTGTAACAGGTGTTACTGAAACTCCTAGCGTTGTTAATTCAATTGAAGTTTATCCTAATCCTGCTAAAGATCAGGCAACTTTAAAAGTTAACCTAACTAAGGGTGGTAATGCTGAGGTAGCACTCTACAATGTTACCGGACAGAAGGTTTTTGGTAAGGCATTTGAAGCTCAACAAGTCAGGTGTTTATTTCTACAGTGTAACAGTTAATGGCGAAAGAGTAAGCCGCAAACTCGTTGTAGAATAATACTTTTTAAAGTCGGATGTTTGATGGGGTTAATCTCGTCATACATCCGACTTGTTTTTCAGGGGTTTAGGGTGTGGTTTTTGTGCCTTGGTGTAAAAAAAGTTGTCTTTTTCGTTGCGATAACGGAAATTTACTCTATATTTGATGTTTTAGACAACACGCAAATTAACACATTGTAAAACCTAACACCCTAGCACATGAGAAAAGTTGTACTTTTTGGCTTGGCTCTCGTTCTGAGCGCATCTGTTGTAGCTCAGACAAACCTAAGGTCTGCTGTTAAGCATAATAATGATCTTAAAAAGCAGAAAGAAGTTTCTAAAGATGACCCTACAGTTGCTGGCCCAACTATTCCTTGGAGTCGCCCAAACGTAACTGTTCCTAAAGGAACCAGTGATGTTGCTTTGATTCCACTTTTTTCATCAATTAATGTTTATTCAGTATTATTACCCGGTGAGAATACCCTTGATTATAATCAAGATATTAACACTATAATGTTCTCAGCTCGTGGCGGTGGTAACGTCGGTACAACTGTTGGAACAAGTAATGATATCGTAACCGCTACATCTAATGATGGTAGTAACTTCCAGGTTGCTGTTGCTGCAGCTGGCTCAACTTCTGAGCGTTACCGTTATCCTTCAGGTGTATTTTATAACCCAACTGGAAATACCGATCCTAATGGAGCTTTTAAACTGTTCCAGGCACCTGTTACATCAGGTTCAGGTTGGATGATGAATCGTTTCACCACTGTTTCTTTTGATGGTGCAAGCAATTACAAATCTGATATCGCTTTTCCTTCAGGCGTTGAATCACCATTAGTACGTGAAAGTTTAGCTACTTTCTCTAATGGTACAGCTATTTCAACTGCTATGTATACTGAAGATGATGGTTCAGTTTATACATTAAAACAACCTCGTTTCTATAAAGGTACTTTTGATGAGGCTAACAAAGGATTCAATTTTGTTGAAAGCAATCTTACACCAGATGTTCCTTGCGTTAATCCTACTTATAAAGGTATCTATCCAGTAGCTGCTTTTGACAATACTGGTATGATTGGTTACTATGTTGTTATTGCTGACGATAGCCGCGCTGAAGCTGGTTATCCTGCAACTCTTTCACCAGTTGTTTACAAAACTACTGATGGTGGTGCAACATGGAATCTAATGAATTACATTAACTTAGTTAATCACCCTGTTCTTCTTAACGAAAGTAACCTATGGGGTGCTTTAGGTACTGCTAATGTTGTTAAACCTCTATTCGACGAAATCGATGCAGTTGTTGATAACACCGGTGCTTTGCACATTTTCGGAACTGTTTTGAGTTGCTACTCAAATGATCCTGACAGTATTGGTTATACTTACAAATATGAAACAGGTGGTGTTTTAGAACTCTTCAATCCTAACGGTGGTGAAGATTGGATGATGAACTGGGTTAGCAATTTACAGACTAAGACTGTTGATGCTGAAGTATCTGGTTACGGTTCTGGTTCTTCAGCTCAAGGCTGGGATATGCGTTTACAAGCTGGTAAATCAGCTGATGGCGAGTATGTTTACGCTATCTGGACTGATACAGATACCACATTCTGGGGTATGACTCTTGAGACAGCTCTTAACCTCTATCCTGATGTTTATGGCTATGCTCATAAAGTATCAGATAATTTAAAGACTCCTGCTACCAACTTCACTGCTAATTCAGATTTCTTAGGTGATAATTATTTCATCTATGCTTCACAACATTGCATGGTTAATGGTGGCGATATCACTATTCCTGTTACCAACTCTGATATTAAATTTAATAACAATCCTGATCAGGCAGTTGGTCACAGATATATTTCCGGTATCGGTTTCACTGCAGATAATTTTACAATTACCGGTTTAAACGAAGTTGCTAATAACATCAGCAATGTTAAGGTTTATCCTAACCCCGCTACTTCAGAAGCTACTATCAACTTCAATATGAGCAAGGCTGGTAATGTTGATCTACAGCTCGTAAATATTCTTGGTCAGACTGTTTACAGCTCACGCATTGACGCTGTTGCTGGTGTAAACACAACCAAGATCGATGTTGCTTCTTACAAAGCTGGTATGTATTTCTACACTATGATTGCTAACGGTCAAAAGACTACTGGCAAGATCAGTGTAAGATAATATATCTAACACATCTAATAAAAGGGCTATCTTTTTTAGATAGCCCTTTTTTTATGTTCCATAGATTCAGTCTACGAACCTTCGGGGATTTTGATTTTAGAATTGATTATGTCTTTAATGAAAATAGGGGGCTATCTTAAAAGATAGCCCCCTATTTTCATTAGCAAAAGCTAAACTATACTAGCTTTTTAGCTGCCTCAAGAGCTGCATCATAGTCAGGATGATTGGTGTTTTCCTTAACATATTCTACATACTGAACGATGCCATCCTTGTCTATTACAATGATTCCTCTGTTCAATAAACGAAGTTCCTCAAGCAGGAATCCATATTTGAGACCGAAGTCAGTGTCTTTATGGTCTGAAAGAGTTACTACTTTATCAATGCCTTCAGCTGCGCAGAAACGACCAAGTGCAAAGGGAAGGTCATTTGAAATGGTTAGAATAGCCACATCTCCCAGATTCGCAGCCTCTACATTGAACCTACGAGTCTGTGCGGCACAAACACCAGTATCAACTGATGGTACTGAGCTAATAAGAACCACCTTGCCAGGAAAATCCTTGAGACTAACTGGTTTTAAGCCTTCACCGATGGCTGTAAAATCGGGAGCTTTTGTTCCTACTGTTATCATTTCTCCTAAAAGAGTTAGGGGATTTCCTAAGAATGTAACGATTCCACTATTTTTTTTCATGGTTGAATTTTGTTAAGATAGATTTATGTAATATCAAACTGGATAACTAAACAATGGTAAATTTGTATTGTTCACAGAAAACCTTGATATGGCCTACAAAAGTATAGATGATTTTATCTCTCAGCTCGAAAAACAGGGAGAATTATTACGAGTAAAAGGGTATGTCTCTCCTAATCTGGAGATAACAGAGATCGCTGATCGGTTTGTTAAAGAAGGTGGGTCGGCACTACTTTTTGAGAATACTGGAACAGATTTTCCTGTATTAATAAACTCACTGGCTTCAGATTCGAGAATATGCCATGCACTGGGGTTATCGGATCTTGATGAAGCTGGTCGACGTATTGCTGAGTTGATGGCGAAATTGATGGCTCCTGCCCCTGGTTTTATTGATAAATTAAAGATACTACCTACCCTCTCAGAGGTTTCAGCTTGGATTCCTACGGTTAAGAAGGGGAGAGGAGCCTGTCAGGAGGTGGTGATGGAGAGTCCTGATTTAAAAAAACTTCCAGTATTGACCTGTTGGCCTCATGATGGCGGCCCGTTTATTACCCTTCCTTTGGTTCACACAAAAGATGCTGAAACAGGAGTGCGAAACCTTGGGATGTATCGAATGCAGGTGTTTTCTGAGAAGACTACAGGGATGCATTGGCATCTTCATAAAAACTCTGCACGCCATTACCAACAATATAAATCATCTGGAAAACGAATGCCAGTTGCCGTCGCATTAGGAGGTGATCCGGTTTATACTTATGCTGCAACTGCACCGTTACCCGATCAAATAGATGAGTATCTATTGGCAGGATTTCTGAGAAGGCGCAAAGTTGAATTGGTGAAATGTCTGACATGCGATTTAGAGGTGCCATCAGATGCTGATTTCATTTTAGAGGGTTATGTTGACCCTGCTGAAGAACTTGCATGGGAAGGCCCTTTTGGTGATCATACAGGTTATTATAGCCTAGCCGATTTCTATCCTGTTTTTCATGTTACATGCATTACCCATAGAATGAAGGCCGTTTATCCTGCCACAATCGTTGGTATACCACCAATGGAGGATGGTTGGATTGGAAAGGCAACTGAGCGATTGTTTATAATGCCGATTCGTTTAACTATGCTACCCGAGCTAATTGATATGGGGATGCCTGTAGAAGGGGTCTTTCATAATATTGTGGTTGTTAGTATAAAAAAACAATTTCCTGGACATGCTGCGCGAGTAATGAGTGCCTTGTGGGGTGCAGGACAGATGATGTTTAATAAGATTCTGGTTGTAGTAGATGCGGATGTAGATGTTCATGACTATTCAGCTGTTGCAGAAAGCATAGTTAGAAATACCAATTTGGCTGAAGATCTTCATTATAGTAAGGGACCTATGGATGTTTTAGATCATGCTAGCCGGCGTTTTGCGTATGGTTCTAAGCTTGGTATTGATGCAACAACAAAATGGACAGGCGAGATTCAATCTGAGCCCTCGATGGCTCTGTATTTGGCAGGTAATCCTTTTCAAAAGATAGAAGCCGATGGTGTAATAGATGTTACTCTGTTAAGTGGATTACCCATACTTGTAGTGCGATTTCGGCGATTTGCCACAGATGATGTTAGGGATTGTTTTGAAAGATGGATTTCCAATGACTTGGTCAAAGGTTCTGGTTGGGTTGTTTTTGTTGAGGAAGGGGTTTCACTAGAGCGATTGGCGTATCTTGTATGGCGAATTGCCAATAATATTGATCCGCTTAGAGATGTATTTTCCAGTCAAAAGAATAACCAGATTATATGTGTTAATGCAACACGAAAGTATCCTCAGTGGGATAATTTTGATAGAGATTGGCCGAATATTGTTACAATGAGTAAAGAGGTTATTGCAACTATTGATAGTAAGTGGTCGGCCCTTGGCTTGGGTGATTTTATAGATTCTCCATCTCGTCCTTTCCTGGAAGAGTTGTATAAGGGAGGAGCGATTGCCGAGTAATTTGATCAATGATTACAGACCGGATGTTGAATCCAGATAGAAGACTTGTAATTACCTGATGAATATAATCAAGCTGAGGTATTGAAATAGTGTAAACCTCGCTAAAAGAGAAGGGGCAAATCCTATATTAGGTTTGCCCCTTTTTATTTATAACTGCTATAGTTTAGAAATTCTTTGGATGAAAGTATAAAGTATTAGAGACTAATTGCTTTAAACCCAATTGTAAGAGTTCCTGAGTGAGAAGTTAAATGTGAACCACTTCGCCATATGCAGCCGCCATAGCCTCCATTACTGCTTCAGAGAGGGTTGGGTGGGGGTGAACTGTATCGATGATCTCTCTGCCAGTACTCTCAAGTTTGCGAGCGGCGACGATTTCGGCGATCATTTCGGTTACATTCTCACCGATCATGTGGGCGCCTAGTATCTCACCATATTTAGCATCAACGATGACCTTTACAAAGCCCTCTTTTGCTCCGGCTGCGGAGGCTTTACCAGATGCAGTAAATGGGAACTTCCCAATTTTTATCTCGCGTCCTGCTTCTCTGGCAGCTTTTTCCGTCATTCCAACAGAAGCAACCTCAGGATGGGTGTAGGTGCATCCAGGGATGTTGTTATAGTTCATTGGTTCTGGGTGATGACCTGCGATTTTCTCAACACAGATGATCCCTTCATGAGATGCTACGTGAGCAAGAGCTGGTCCGTGGACAATATCCCCAATGGCATAAACGCCATCCACATTGGTTTTATAATACTCATCTACCAGAACCTTGCCCTTATCGAAAGCTATTCCAGCCTCTTCAAGTCCGATGCCTTCAAGGTTTGTAGATACCCCAACAGCAGACAAAACGATCTCAGCCTCAATTATCTCTTCTCCTTTTTTAGACTTTACAGTGACCTTACATAAATCGGATGAGGTATCAACTGCCTCAACAGATGCATTGGTCATTACTTTGATGCCTTGTTTTTTAAAGGATCTTTCAAGTTGTTTTGATACCTCTTCGTCCTCAACAGGGACGATGTTTGGCATGTATTCAACTAAAGTTACATCAGTTCCAATTGCGTTATAGAAATAGGCAAATTCGGAGCCAATTGCACCAGAGCCTACTACTACCATAGATTTGGGTTGCTTAGGCAGCGTCATCGCCTGACGGTATCCAATGATTTTAACGCCATCCTGCTTTAAGTTAGGTAGCTCTCTTGATCTGGCACCCGTAGCAAGAATAATGTGAGAGGCGGATATCTCGGTTTTGTTTCCTTGTTCATCGGTGACCTCTACTATTTTGCCAGGCTTAAGCTTACCAAAACCCTTAATATGTTCTACCTTGTTTTTCTTGAATAGGTATTGAATTCCGTTACTCATACCAGCAGCAACTTCGCGGCTTCTCTTGACAATGGCTTCGAAATCTGCAGATACCGATCCGTCAATTTTTACTCCATACTCAGTAGAATGAGAGGCATATTGAAACACCTGAGCGCTTTTCAATAGAGCTTTGGTAGGAATGCAGCCCCAATTGAGGCATATTCCTCCAAGTTCAGCTTTCTCAACAACCGCAGTTTTGAGTCCTAATTGTGAACCACGAATAGCTGCAACGTAACCACCGGGGCCACTACCTATTACTATTAAATCGAAATTCATTTTATATCGAGTTAGTTATTTCATGTGCGAAAGTAACAAATTTCAGGGCTTAAAGTTTACTTTCCCTAGAGTAGAATCTCTTTTGGATACATGATTGTGTGTTTGGAAGCGCTACAATTTCGTACGTCATTCTTGTTGGAATAGGATAGGGTAATATGATCAAAAAAGAGTCGGCAGTTGGCGTGTAAATCCTTCTTGAAGAGAAATAAAAGTCTCTGTGAATGTTATTTCGGGGATTGATTGGATTTTTTCGACAACGATTTGTTTAAGATGTTCGTTGTCCTTGCTGTATATCTTGATAAGCAGAGAGTATTTTCCGGTGATATGGTGGCATTCTGTGATCTCAGGAATTTGCATGATTTTAGTGAAAACCTCTTCATGCGTTCTACTGGTGGTCAGGTTGATTTGGATACCGATGAAGGCACATGTAAGGTATCCCATGCCCATAGGGGAAAGTTTAATTTGTGATCCTTTGATTACCCCGGCTTCCTCCATTTTTTGTATTCTTTGATGAATAGCCGCACCTGAAACACGGCATTCGCGAGCTACTTCCAGGTATGGAGTACGGCTGTTTTCGGTTAGGATAGAGAGGATCTTTCGGTCAAGACTATCAAGTTGAAAGGAAGTTGCCATAAAAGATGTTAATAACTTACGGATTTTGTGTAAAAGTAGTCAAATGCTTACAGATTTTAAATATTTCATCATAATGAGTTGTGGATTTTAGTAAATGGCTTCAATTATTGATGAAACAGTTATTTTTGTAGCAGTCTTCGGTATTACCTAAAGGTTGTCCGAATAGTTATGCAGTTCTGTTAAAATCAACACCAGTTAAGCGATATGAAATTTGATCCTTCTGCCAATATTTTTGACCTGCTCCAATTTGGGGAGTATGGTGATGTGAATCCTTCTGTTACCGATTCTGCTACATATACATTCATGCAGGCGAAGACTATGACTGATACCTTTGAGGGTAATACCGAAGGTTGTTTTCTCTATTCACGGCATTGGAATCCAAGTAATAAGTACTTAGCAGATGCTTTAGCCGCAATGGAGGGTACTGAGTCTGCATGGGTTACTGGTTCTGGCATGGGGGCAATCACGTGTGCTATTTTACAGGTTTGCCACTCAGGTGACCATATCGTTTCAAGCAGAACCGTATATGGAGGAACATTTGCTTTTATGCAGAATTGGCTGCCAAAATATAATATCAGTGTTACTTTCATTGATCCGACAAATCTTGATGAGGTAAAGGCTGCTATTCGTCCAAACACTAAGATGATCTATACAGAAGCAATGACCAATCCGATGCTTCAGATCAGTGATATCCCAGCATTAAGTCAGATTGCAAATGATCACAATCTAAAGCTGGTCGTTGACAATACATTTACTCCTTTGATGGTTGCGCCTGCTCGTTTAGGTGCTCACATTGTAGTTTATAGTATGACGAAGTTCATCAACGGTAAGAATGATTGTGTTGCCGGTGCTATCTGTGCTCCTGTGGAGTTTATAAATGCACTTTCTAATGTAAACGATGGGACGGCCATGCTATTAGGTCCTGTATTAGATCCTTTCCGCTCCTCTTCAATCTTAAAGAATCTGCATACCCTTCATATTAGAATGCAAAAGCATAGCCAGAATGCTATGTATTTGGCAGAGCGATTTAAAGAAGCTGGGTTAAAATTCAATTACCCTGGTATGAAAGAGCATCCAGGACACGAGACACTTAAGAGGATAATGAATCCAGATTTCGGTTTTGGGGGCATGATTGCTATTGATCTTGGAACTGCCGAGAAGGCGAGCGAGTTTATGGAAAAGATGGAACTTGCCGGTGTTGGCTATCTAGCTGTAAGTCTTGGTTATTTTAAAACTCTCTTTAGTAATTCCGGAAAGAGTACCTCTTCAGAGGTACCAGAAGATGAGCAGAAGAAGATGGGCATGAGTGCCGGGTTAGTAAGATTCTCTGTCGGTCTAGACCATGATATTGAACGTACATGGCTTAAAATAAAGGACTGCCTTCTGGCAGTGCAATAATCATCCAATACACCACATCCTGTTTATTTTTGAGGGTAATGCTGAACAACGGCATTACCCTTGCTGTTTTTTAGAAATGTATAAAATGAAAGTTTATGTTACAAAAAGGTGATAAAGCTCCCGATTTTTCATTGTCCGATCAAAATGGGAATTTAGTCTCTCTAAGTGATTTTAGAGGCAAGAAGTTGGTGATTTATTTTTATCCAAAGGCTAATACTCCAGGATGTACTGCTGAATCATGTTCATTACGTGATTCTTATGATGAATTTAAAGAAAAAGGTTTTTCCATTATTGGAGTAAGTGCTGATTCAGTTTCGGCACAGAAAAACTTTAGTGAGAAATATAACTTTCCATTTCCTCTTCTTGCTGATACTGAAAAAAATATGATCAAATCTTATCATGCATGGGGAAAAAAGAGAATGTATGGAAAAGAATATGAAGGAATTATGAGATTTACTTTCATTATTGATGAAAATGGCTTAATTTTGGAAGTTGTCACAAAGGTTGATACAAAAAACCATGCGACACAGCTTCTCAGTGACTTGAGAAGTGTATAGATCGGATTTAGCTTAGTTGCCGGGCTCCATTTTTAGCCGAAGGAGCCCGGCGTTTTTTTTGATAATGAACAGCTTTGTTTAAATTTTGGAAAAACGACCCAATGTTTTTTTGCTAGCCAGAGTTTAAGCTATTACAGATACTTTATGGATGCATACATTTAAACTGGATATGGCTACAGGTGATAAAAGGAGTTCTAATTTCATTGATTTGTCGCATAAATGTCACTTTTTTTGTAGTTATTGTATTTAAATTTGTAACTATATACAGAAACCCTATGAAACGTAAATCATTATTATTTGCAGGTCTCTTTGCAACACTGTTTTTAACTCTTATATCGTGTAGTAAGGAGAAGAATACTGAAGATCCTGTTGTCAGCGATACAAGTAGCGTTACCCTTAAAGTTGTATCAGATGAGAGTGGTTTGACCAAGGATCGTGTAAAATATATTTACCGACCTGTTTTTGATACCGCATATCAAGGGATGTTTGGTGAGAAAGGGCTAAAGTCGGTTTTAACCGGCGTAAATAATCCTGCTCACTTCTTCTATTTGGTGGGTGAAATTGCATCGCCTGTTTTTTCTGGGAATAGAGTATTATCAGCTACACATGTCGCTGTGAAGGATAACAGAGCTTATGTTAGCTATCATTACAACGAACCAGATGGCAGTCCCGTGTCGCAGTCTCTCTATGCAGGACAGGTTGATGTCGTAAATATTACCAATCCTAATGTTCCTACTATTATGCAATCAGCAACTTCAGAGAAGGCTGATTTCAATACTATGTGTTTAGATTTTGTCAGTTCAGGGGGTAATACTCCTTTATGGATAGGTGCAACCGATTATGGCGTTGGTGGAGCGGTATATAAATTAAACCTCGTTGGTGGTCAGATTCCTTCGGGAGCAGTTATGAGCCGATATAAAACCCCTCCGGGTAAATCGGTGAATGGCGTATCACGTGCAGGTGACTGGTTATATGCTTCAGCAGGAAGAACCGCAGGAGGTGCATTTGTTTTCAATGCATCAAATATGCAGTTGTTGGCCAAAGATGAATATACTAATGCCAAGTATTCTGCAGTCTCGTCTACCGATGCAGGTGGAAAGCATGTTGTATTGAAGAGTGGTACTTCTGCTAAGTTGTATGTATATTCTGTTGATGCTAACCATTCTTTATTGAATACCATAGATGTTGGATCTATTGAACCAGAAGACGGAAAATCTGGAATTTATGTGAAGAATGACATCTGCTGGGTTTCTATGGGTTACAATGGATTAAAGGCTTTTGATCTTAACACCGGTGCAGTGGTTCATACCCTTTCTCGTTCAAGTATGTCTGCAGAGTCAATTACTAACGGTGTCTCAATTGACGACGATTATGTTTATGTAGCTAATGGTTCTGGTGGGTTATACTTATGCTTAATTGAGCCGGGACAGGTTGAGTTAAACGTTGTTGGAGTATATCAGTATGGAGCCTCTGCAAACTATGTGACAGCTTCTAATGGCCTGATATTTATCGCCAATGGAAGAGAAGGTCTCAAGATATTAAAGAAGACTGGTACTACTGATTATAATATTATCTGTGGTTATGATAATAGCGGTGTCCCATTCTGTTTAGAGCCAAATACCGACCCACTTTGCCCGTCACTTCTCAGCCACTTAGCTCTAAAACTTCCTGAAAGCCACAATGCAATAACTGAACATCCGGAGTATTTTGCTAATCCAAACAAGACATTAGTATTAACAGAGCCAGCAACTGTGTATGTAACCTTTATTAAAGAAGGTGCAAGCTGGAAGAATGCTCTTGGGTTATATAGCTTCAATGCTTCAACACCTCCTGTGACCGTCAATGATATTGTTGGTTCTAAAATGCTTGTCTTCCCCAATGCGTCACAAACCGGTAGCGGAGGAGATCTTAATCCGGGTCAGTACATTCATATGATTGGGACTTTTCCGGCAGGTACAGCAGTCGGAGCATTCTTGGTTGCAAATGCATGGAGAGGCATATCTCCTGCCTATCCAAATGGATTGTCAGCGGGAATGTACACACATTATACCGATCATCAGCTTAATTTGAATGGCGGTCAGCAACAATCCTTACTGTTTTATGATTCAGAGTGCGATGCTATTATCCTGACATTTGAGGACATTCTGGTTCCAAATGGAGATAAAGACTTCAATGATTGCATCTTTAAAGTTATTGTTGATCCACCAACAGCGGTAAATACAGCTGTTTTGAATCAACTCGTACCGTAAACAGGATAATAGGGTTTCCTGTAATCAAGAGGGGGCCGTCTTAGGGCGGTCTCCTCTTTTTAATTTATGATTTTTACGATAGAGAGGTCTTTAATTTGATCTTATTTTCCCAACATAGAGCAGATCATCATCCGTATTAAGAATTTTAAAATAAAAGAGTCCTTTCTCCAATTTTGGAATGATGAATTCCTTACAGCAAAAAGTTGTCTCCTTTACCAGCTGATTTTTGTTGTCGAGAATAAGGAGTTGGAATTCCTGCGTATTCTGGTCGGTGATATTGATTTTTACTGGCGGAGTGTTAAGGGTGTTTTCAATGACTGTAAAAGATGTTTTAGACCCTCTGAGTGCAATAGTGTTTCGTAAGATTAATTTTTCGAGATCGGAATTTGGTTCGAATTGAGTGAGAGCGGTTGTTGGTTTTTGATCAGATTTACCTGTAGATGTTGTCTTTGGTAAGTTGGGTGTAGTCGTTTTCGTTTTTGAATTATCAGAGATAGCAATGTTCTCCTTAGAATCAGTTTTTAGAGCTGATTTTGTTGAAGTATTAGTATTGACAATTATGTGGAATATGAATAGACCTGCACCAAAGAGGGCTGCAACAGAAGAGAATGTAATGGTTAAGATTAATGATTTTTTGTTAATATTTAAGTCTCTATGTTTACTCCTCGATTCAGTTGTTTCAAGGATAATAAGAAGTTCACTTGCACAACTATCACAAGAGGATAAATGATTTAAAAGCTCAAGAGGGAGAGAGCTTTTGCACCCATTTTGAATTGATTCAGCAATATAAGCCAATTCATCTTCAGAAAAGCAGCGTCTAAGGTTGGTTGTGTCTTCCATAATTCAATTTATCAGGTTAGACTTATTTTTTCCGTTCTAATAAGAGAGCAATTGTTTCTTTCGTATGGTAAGCTCTATCGTCTTTGTTTAGTATGGTTAAGAGAATACTTACTCTTGATGTAAACCACATCCTGATAGCATCTCTTTTTTTGTTCATTTCTTCAACATAGTTGATAGCATCCTTCATCTTCTCGTAGACTTCATCTTTCGTTATCTTTTCTTTTCTGTTGAGGATATCATAAACAAAGAGGCTTTTTTCTGTAGCCCAGTGTTCGATGATACCTTTAAGGAAAGGAACATTATAGTAGAAAAAGAGCATAACCTTAAAACGCTTGCCATCGATTGTCATTTGATCCAGGATATTAAAGAGAAGTGTCACCTCCTGTTTAATTATTAAATCCAGATCGGGTAGGTTTGCTGATGTAGTTTCATTAATTTGGTTATCAATAGGCTCCGTGTTTTTCCAGTGTTTAAACTCTTTTCTAATTTGTTCGCAGCACATTCTGTTTAGAACAGCAGTATAGTATGTCTCAATTTTGGATTTGCGATTGAAGTTTTTATTAATTGCCTCCTTTTTTAAGAGGAATGATTCAATCATCGCCATACAAATATCATCACCATAAGCTATTGGGATAATTCCTCGTGCGATGTATCGTTTAACTATCGCATCAGCAATAGTAGAGATTTCAGAAATATGTTTCATCAATCTATTAGTTGCTTATCTTCTTCTGTTTTGAAACTAAAGGTCGGTTTTTTTTGGAGTTGATTTGGTGTTGTCTATACCTAGTTTAATGAGGATAGTATCTATTGGTTTTGTATCTTTGGCCGCCAAAAGAGCATATTTTTAATCAGCCAACCGTAGCATTAATGAAGGTTTTTGCATCTTTCTTTACTTTTCTATTTGTATCTGTTCTGGTTATTGGTCAACAAGTTGATAAAACGAAATATTGGGTGAAGGCCACAGATACTACAAATAATAGTTTTATTAAAAGAATCACTAGCCAGACAGATGTGCATGATATTATACGTGTTAGTGAAGACCTGTGTAGTAGTATAGAGCATAGACTAGATGTTGAGGGTAACATCGGGAAACTTATACGAATTGCAAATAAGCTAATGAATCTTGGGCAGTTAAATGAAGCTCTAAAGATTACCCGACAAGCTATTCGTTCGGTTAACATGACAGGTGATACCATCAGTTATATGTATTCACAGTTGTATTTTACAGAGCAGAATATTTATAGATCAGAAAAGAACCTGTCTATGTCACTTTCAGCTAATGAGAGGGAGGTTGATGTGTTAGCTGCAATAGATGTAAACCATTCAGTATTATTGCCATCGTTAACAAATTTGATGACAAATTACTTTGCTTTACATAGGACTCAGGAAGGGTTAGTTTTATTTGATCGAATCATAAAGATGTCTATTGAAAAAGGGTTTCCTTTTTATGAGATAGCATCATATAGGCTTGTTGGTGATATCCTTAAGTTTTATCAGCCTGAGTTAGGGCAGGAGTATTTTGCATTTGCCGAATGGTTATCAGGTTATAAGAATCTCCCATTGTTTATGAGAGATGCATGGTTTTATATAAGCTTAGGGTCAGGCTATATAGCAATTGATAATCCTTTGGAGGCAAAGCCATATCTCAGGAAGTCAATTATGGTTTCAAAAAGGCTGAATGAGAATAAAGAAGAGGCAAAGGCTACAGCATTTTACTATTTGGCAGTGACCTCATCTCATCTTGGTGAATTAGACTCTGCTATTATATATATTGATTCTGCTATTTCTTTACGTACAAATAGGGGCGAGAAAAGCAATGAATACTATGTAGCATTAAAGCTAAAGGGAAAAATACTAAATCAGTTACATCAATTTAAGGAGGCGGCTGTCATAAATCAAAAGGTTTATGAGAATGGGATTATTCAACAGGATGGAGCACTTTATGACTTTGAAGTAGTATATGCTCAATCATTGATCGGATTAAGTCGCTATGATGAGGCTTTATCCATCCTTCAAAAAGGACTGGGTAGGGCTCTAAAGGTAGATGTTCCAGCTGATTATTTCACCTTACCTGAATATGGTGGGCGAGATAATTCTCAAACCTCATATCAAACAATTTACGACTTGGTTAGACTAAAGATAGTCTGCTTAATTAACCTTCCAAAGAATGGAGATAGTGATGAAAGGGAAGTTTGTATTTTAAATCATATACGTTTTTTGATTAGAATGCTTGATCAAGGAGCCTCTATATGTCAAGCATCTGATGATTTATATAGGATTTCTGATTCGTATAAAAGCCTTACTAATCTTATAATAGAGTATATTTCCAGGACCTCTGCTGATTCTACCTTTGTAAAGCAAGTATACCCCATTCTTGCTAGATCGAAATCATACGCTGTAATGTTTAATACCATGGCGTTAAGGAATAATGATTCAGTCGCATATACAGATGTTAGTTCTGTTTTTAAACTTAATTCTCTTGTTAATCAGTTGTATACCGTAGATAAGGAAGAAACTCCCGACTTGTACTATCAACTTAAATCAGAAGAATTGCGAATTAGACTTCTTAGATATAGTCATCTTATCTCGAGGCATAGAGGACCAATTAACTATGCTCAATGGGTTTTTGATTCAAACTTGAATCTTTTGCAGGGTATAAGCAATTCGGAATTGGTAGTTGATTATTACATGTCTGATAACTATTTGTTTCGTGTTGACTTGACTAACCATAGCTTTTCATATAGAGTCAATAAACTATCCAAAACATTCTCGACTGATTTCAAACAGTATCTGAAGAGTTTAAAAGGAGGATCGACTTTACAAAATTGTAGTGTAAAGCCCCCCTCTATGAAGGTGCTCTTTGATGGAATAAGTATTACTTCAGCGATTAACCGAATTACGTTTATTCCTGATGAGGAGCTTTTTAAACTTCCATTTAATTTGCTGTTTGGTGCGTCAAAGATTCATAATAAAGAGGAGATCCATGAGGTAGTTTATCGTTATACTTCGCATCTGTTGAGATCCCCCAATGCTAGATTTAATGTAGATCGAATATCGATTTTTGCACCAATGGTATCAGAGAAGACTAATGTAAACTCTGTCTCTTTATCCCCTTCTTCACTAAGATCAAATGACCTTCTTCAGAAAGATGATAATGGTGGGTATTCTCTTCCATTATTGCCTTTTACCTTGAAAGAGGCCAATGCTATAAATCGAATTTTCGAGAGTAAACAGATTGAATCTAAGTTGTATCTGGGATCTCAGGCTACAAAAAAACAGTTTTTAAATGAATGTGTTTCAGGTGGGATCGTACATGTGGCGACTCATGGGTTTACCGATAGTGAAACCTCAGAAAAAAATGGCTTGCTATTTTATGCAGATTCTGTTTTAAGTCCCGAGTCTGTTTTGTATGCCGGTGAGATGACACAAAAAATGGTTAATAGTAAGTTATTGGTTTTATCAGCTTGTAAGTCAGCTGCGGGAAAGATAATTAAAGGAGAAGGCGTGATGACTCTTGCAAAAGTCATGCTTATGGCTGGTGCGGAAAAGGTTTTAGCAACCCTTTGGAGTGTAAACGATGAGACAACGTGTAATTTTATGACTCTCTTCTATGGAAACATCACAGAGGGTCATTCAGTTGAGGAATCATTGCACCTTACTAAGCTTCAGATGTCCAGAGCTAATGCCCTCCCTGTCGATTACGAAGGCTTTGTCCTTCTTGAAAAATGATTACCAATATTATGTCCTCGTTTTGAGATTACTGTTTAGGTGTTTAAATTGTTCGACCTAAGGAGAATATCATCAGAGAGTCACGGGCGAAATTTATCTTTTTGATTCAACCAGGTATTAATGCGTCTGCTTTTTTCATGTACAAAGAAAAAAATTACATATTCTTTTCAATTCAGTGCTTACAATGCAACTAATATGTAAAGCCTTCAAGATAGTTGAAAACGGAAGCTGAGTTTAAATACTAAACACCCTTAAGCAAACGGGTTTCTGTTAAATAACTTGACCGGGCTTAGTCGAGCCGTTAAATCTTAAAAAGGGATAGACGTGTCTTTGACGAAACAGATAAGAACATAAGTTTTATTCATCAAAATCAATTAGTATGAAAAGAGTTGTATTGTCTTTATTATCGATTCTATTGTTAAGTCAGATTTCATTTGCTCAGAATTGGCGTAATGAAATTAGTTCAAACTATTTTTACATTAGAGTTGCTGAGAATCCTGAGAAGTATTGGGATTTACCAGGGAATCATCCAAATACTGCAAAACGTGATATTCAGTTTCAGATATGGGACAAAGATGCAGATGAGTTTGAGCGGACCTTTATTTTTCCAACTATTAATGGAACAGAGCTCTTTGCTATAAGAAATAAAGCCGGTTACATTGTAGATGTCGCAGGTAAAGAAAAGCTTAGTGCAACAGAGGAGATAAAGAAGAAAACGGGTAAGAAGTTTAAGATGAAGAAGGATAATGGAGTAGAGATTCAAACATGGGATTATGATGGAACAGGTGTTGCAAGATGGCAGCAGTGGCGTCTAATTATTGTGGATCAAAACGTCGTTATCTTTGAAAATGCCTTTACAAATAAGGCTATTGATATTCAAATGGGACATATTCATGAGAATGGATCAAAGTTGCAATCATGGGACAGGAATAACTCAGGGGCTCAGCGTTTTGTTCTAGAGTATGCTACTGGCCCAAAGAAAGGACAATTGTTACGTTTTGACTAGTACATAATT
>JAJTBW010000056.1 GCA_021286705.1 Sphingobacteriia bacterium | reverse complement strand
GAAGATGTATTGAAGTCATCATTGGATGATCTTGAGTATATAGGAAGATCTGAAGATAAAATCAACTTAAAGAATGATTCTAAACAAATGCAAGAGGATTTTAGAAGGTCAAAAGATTTAGCAATTTTTGAATTTAATCTTTAGAAATTATGTCTTAGTATGCTCAGCAGAATAAAGTTTCTCGCCACAATAATGGAGTAACTACTCTTGAACATAATACAATTGTTGAAGAAAGTCTTTTGCCACCAGCTGAAGAGTTAAAGAAGCTTGAAGACATTAAACCAGGAATTATTGAATGGATTAGAAATATGACAGAAGCAGAGCTGGATGCTAGGATAGAATTTAATAATGATAGCATTAGACTTGCAAAATATGATTTAGAGAGAAGACATTAGTTTAATTTTAGATCTCTTATGTTTGGTTTCATTTTGCTTTTAGTGTTTATGGGTCTTTCCACCTATTTGATTACAACAAGATTTAACATTGTTGGTTCTGTTTTTGGTAATACAACTCTGGTAGTTGCTGCAGTTGTTATTATTCGGAAACCATCTAATCGTGATGAGAAGAATCAATCTTAGATAAAATCAGTATTTCTCACTTTAGAAATATTAGTAAACTTAAAGCCCTCTGTACATTAATTATTTACTGATGTTTCTGAGTTAATTAGAACTTTAGCTAGAAATGCGTCGGGACTCATTTGTATTTGGTAGCATATACAATAAATTGCTGCAGAAAGGTTTGAGTATATGAAGTCCCTTATTTGAGATAGCAGTTATCTTTGATACGGTTTTAGTTAACAAAGATACTTCTATTCAATTTTTATCCATGGGCAAAACGAACCCCGGTCATTACTTGACTGGCTTTTTGATTAAAAATCTGTTTCTTTTTCCAAGTGTTTTAAATCAGAATAGCTTAAATATTCTTTAGGAAATTTAATACCGTAGATAACATTATTTGTAAACTCTATTTCTTTTTCTGTTTTAATCCTTTTCGCTAATCCATCTAATGATGGGAATAAAGTCTCAGAATTAATGTTCATCAATGCTAGGTATCTTAGCGCTTTTTTTGCTTCGGTTATTGGTAATGTGATTTTATAAATTGCGTTAGGCTCCAACTCCATTGATGAAAGTTGTTGATAAGCAAAAAAATCAGGTCTAGATACAGCTAAAAAAACAGATTTTTGATTTATCATTCGATTGTTTTGAAACTCGGGAGTACATAGAAAACAAAACTGCTCTAAATTCCTATTGAATACAAAGTCTGCTTCCTTTTTACCCCAAAACTTATAAAGCTCAAAATTGAAAGATTTTGGCATATTAGCAAAGTGTTGTGGGAAATTTTTTTTAGGTAAATAGTGTCGAGATTGTTCCTTTATTGTGTTTATTTCGATAGCCCATATTGAAACTCTCTTCTCTGAATATTGATGTAAGTCTTCTACTGATGAATAATGTTCAAATGCGAAATAAGATGCAATAAAAGGGCTTGTAGTAAAATCAAGTAGACGTGTCGGAAGCCCGTGATGTTGCATTAAGGCAAACCATTCTAGTATTCCACTTGGTCTAAAAGATAGATCATAATTTAATGAACCACTTTTAAACTTACTAAATAGGGATATCTCATTTTCATAGGTTCGATCGAATTTAGCCCTATCAAAACTTGTTTCTAATTTCCAATCGGAATCAGCTTGACCTCTAAAAACATATGTTTTAAACCATTCTGGAATATAAAATATAAATTGATCCCAAGTTTCTAAGTTTAAAGTTCTGTACATATTTTACTTTTTACAAAATGGATGATCTTTCATTTTCATAGCATCTTCAAGTGCATCTGCTTTGGTGTAATTCATGAAGGAGGACAATGTTTTATGACTTGAAAAACTCATTATCGTCTGGATCGGGATATCAGCAAGATACATTTTTAGTATAACCAGACCGGCGAGCCGTATGGGTGTTGATGAGCTCATATTCTGGAATAGCCTTGGTAACTAATTTTCCACCTCAGTTCTAAATACATTTATAATATTGTTAAACCCAGGCTACTGATGAACCACTTTTATTCTCTCTGCTAATTCAAATGGAATTTTTATTTTATTTAATTTCTGAGGAAATGAAGAACTTAATAAACTGGTCTTTAATAAATCTTTTAGTGAAACTTCTTTTGCAATACCATCTAGGCCTGGGAATAAAATGGATGGCCTTATATTCATATTAAATAAATATTTAAGCGCTGTATATGTTTCACTTTTAGGAATGTTTATTTGGTAAACAAGATCAGAGAAATTATCATTATTATATTTTGCAATTGTTAAAATCTGAAATAGCGATTGCTCATTAGAATTATGAGAAAGGAATACACCTTGTTGATTTACTAATCTATTGTTCCCAAGAATTGGAGAACACAAAAAGCAGGAGGTGTCAAATTTATTTTGGTTATTCATTATAACTTCATATTCATCATCATTGAAATAGTGACTTTCATATGCTCTTTCTGCGGCATCTTTTAGAACTGACATATGCTCAAGGTCAAATTGATGTTGAAGACTCAGATAATTCACAGCCCATATTGATACCATTTCATCTGGATCGTTATGATAATAGAAACTTGTAAAACAAGGTTCGAATGCGAAGTAGGCGGCAATGAAAGGGGAAAATGAAAAGTCTAATAATCTAGTTGGAACTCCTTGATGTTGCATTAGGGCAAGCCATCCTAATCTGCTATTTGGTAAATTTGTCAGTCCTAGAGTTGATACAGTGAAACGAAAACTTCCAAGTAATGACTGTTCTGTTACCCCTACCTTTTTTAGGTTTGATCTATCGTAACTTGATTCCAATTTCCAATTAGAATTCTGATGCCCTCGGAAAATATAGTTTTTAAACATTTCTGGAACATGTTTCATGAATTCGTCCCATGAATTAAGAGTAAAAATTTTATGCATCTGTTATTTTTTACAAAATGGATGATCTTTCATTTTCATAGCATCTTCAAGTGAATCTGCTTTGATGTATTTCATGATTGAGGTTAGTGTTTTGTGGCCACTAAAGTTCATATTTGTGCGAATGGGTATCCCCGCAAGGTACATGTTAGTACAACCAGACCGACGAGCCGTGTGGGTGGTGATGAGCTCATATTCCGGAACAGCCTTGGTAACTAATTTTCCCCTTTCAGTTCTTGTTACATTAATAATATCAGTGAACCCGGTTATTTTGCAGAGTAGGTGTAGTGCATCATTCATCTTCTGATTTGAGATAGGTGGAGGTAGCGTGTCACCTCGACGCTTAAGTATCTCTCTTATATAAGGGTGCATCGGGATTGTGGTACTGGTACCAGTCTTGAGTGCTCGCTTGATGATAAACTCATCCTCAGCTTTGATGTTTTCTAAAGTGGAGAAATCAGAAAACCTTAATGCGGTAAAGGATCCAATGATAAAAAGATCTCTACAGTCCACTAGTGAAGCAATCCTTCGCTGAATGTTGTGTGATCGCTGGTCAGTCTGATGTTCTGATATTAGCTCAGGTGTTATTTCAAGTTCAAAGAGTTTCTTTAGCTTATCTATATTAAGGTATATGGTGTCTGCCTCCTCGGAAACCACTTTGAATTTTTTCGATTGATGCCCGGTGTTTTCGTGTAATCCTCTTTCTGCCGCTTCATTCATGAATACTTTAATATTCTTGACCATGTCTCCAAAATAGTTTACCGAGTATCCTTTAGAGAACATCCATCTCTTAAGCGATTCGTAAAAGCTAATATCAATGTCTGAGAATCGGAGTGTTGTCTTTTTGACTTTCTGATATTCCTGCAGTAAGTTAATTGTCGTTTGATGCCGGATCAGGGTTCTATCTGCTCTTGATACTTCTTCTTTAAACTTAGTTGCCCAAGGGAGGAGTCGGTCGTCTTTTGCCAGCTCTTTGGTTACTCCATTCATCTCATCAATCGTGTTCTTTACATCATTTCTGAATTGCTCAGTTGTAGGAACCTTTAGCTCTTTGATGTATGATTTGAAAAGTTCGATGGTGATCCTTTGATATAGGTCTAGTGCTTCATTAATAATGAAGGCATCCGGGTTGTCTCCCTTTGCACGACATCTCATTTTGTCAGCATTCCAAAACTTAGGCGCAACAGAGAACCCAACGGCCATTTTGTAGCGTTTACCAAACTGTAAGATCTCCATTATTATCGATGTGACTGGCCTTTCTTTATACTGTAAGTAGAACTTAGGTGCAATCATAAGTTAGGGCATGAAATAGGACGGTTTAAAGTTATAAATTTTGCTGCATGGTGAAAGTCGTAAATGTAAATTCTTGTATAGTAGCGCTAACTAAATTGTGGTAACATCATGATCAACATTTGACGGTAGTTAGCTTATATTTCAGACCGACTCGATTTTGTGTGGGTAAACTCTTTATTGTCCAGTGTATCTCTGTATTCACTCGTACCTCATTAAGTCACAAATATGACTTGGTTCAAAATGACAGGAAGTTTATATGATTTTTTTCTCAATGTATTTTGAGTTCATGACTCGAAGTAAAGAAACATAATCTAATCGAAATGATAGTAGATCTCCCGTTTTGTAATCAAATGGGTTGTCACCTAGGTCTACCACAAGCATATCACTACTACTACCTAAAATACCAATTTCGCTATTGGTTGGGATAATATGAGAACTGTCAATGTCTAAGAGGCCAACATCTAGTATAGCTCTGATGGTTGTTTTTGATCCTGCCGGTTGATCTGGGAAATTAAAACTATGTCCCTCAACGTTTGTTCCCAACGTACCATCTGGAACGACGGGTTTCTCTGTGAGTTCTATGATCTCGGCATATAAAATCATAACATCATTCATCATACCATCCAACAAGGTGTCGTTGTAGACATCTGTTCCTAGGAATAAGGTTTCCCCAATCCTAAAGTGGTTAATGCCTTTAGGTAAAGTGCCATTATTTAGCAAGGAGATACTTACAGAGGATCCTCCTGATACATACTTGATATTTCTGTTAAACTTTGCGGCAATGAGTTCCTTGTATAGGATGAGCTGTATCAGTTTATCATGATTTGGGAGTACTCCATATAGACAGCTTAGATTTGTCCCTATTCCAATTACTTCAATATTGGGTAACTCAAATACGGCCTCATAGAAGCTCAATAACTCATCTCGCATTACCCCTTCTCGTAACTCTCCAAGCTCTACCATAATTACAATCTTATGGAGTTTGCTTTGTTTTTGGGCTTCCTTTGAGAGTAATTTAATGGTTTTTAGCTCTGTGTTAAAACTGATGTCTGCATATTCAATAATTTGAGGGATAAATCCAAGTGGGGGCGGTTTTATGTAAACTGTTTCAACGTCATTTGTTAACTCCTTTATCCGTCGGATGTTAGAAACTCTTGAATCGCAAAGCTGTTTTATGCCTAAGTTCAGAATCTCTTTGAGATATAGCTTATTTCCACATAATACCTTCGTAACAATAGCCCACTCTATTTCTTCCTGTTTAAAAAAGTTATTAAGGTATTCAAAATTAAATCTTAGTTTATCTCTGTCTAGTGTTATAAATGCCATTAGTTATTTTCCTTTTTATATCTCATTTCAAGGTATTTGTTCTTAAAGCCTATGTTGAAATACAAAAATCTTGCAGGATTATTAGGTTCGACATGAAGAGCTATATCTCCTTTAGCTAAATTTATTGCGGTTAACATTAACTCTTTGCCTAATCCTTGGCCTCTTAGATCTCGATGAACTGCGATATAAACTAAAATATTATCAGGAATATAACCATTCATTCCTGTTTGATTAACAACAACAGCTCCAATTATCTCATCCTCATTTCTTTTAGTGATTACAAATCCACCAAATGATGGACTCTCCTTTAAAGAATAATTAATAGACTTAAGAATGTCGGTTTTACTATCACCGAATTGCTCTAAGTGATCAAAAAGAAATTCTGTTATTTGATTTTTCTGATTTTCAGTCGGTTTGTTACTTGAAGTGTAAATGCTTACTTGTTGTTTCATTAATATTAGGTTTAGTGATTCTGCAATTTAAGTGTTATTTTGTTTAAAAGCAAATATATTGGTGATAAATTACTGCTTTTTTTGCATTTAATGAATGTGATTTAAACGAAATTTACCCTCTTATTTATACTTTATATAAGTATAATGTGTTTAAATTTAGTGTCTTAATGCTATTTTGATTTTAACAAAACTTCTCATTTACAGCATGAGGAGTAATTACCAAATTAAATATCCCTCAGAATGATTCCGAGAACCTGATTTGATCCTCTCTAACTCACGATTTAGATGTCAAGACCGATACTAGGTAAGAAGGTGGTGAAAGCACGATTCAGACTTCGATCAAAATTTCAGATTCCAGAGTTTTAACGAATGGAAAATCACTTTTGACCGTAGTTTTTAATGGCTTTGTATCTCTTACCCCAGAATCGATACCAAGTCAGTGAAGTCAGTAGCATTAGTCGTTCAAAGGATTTGAATTTGAGTAAGAGGTGGAATATCCTGTAACCAAGGGCTATTAAAATTAAAAAGATCAGAGATTCAAAGATCATGTTGATAAAGGGAGAGGTGAAAAGGAGGGTCGTTTTTAAAATAGGATATAATAGTTTCGTGATAACTGCCGAATAAGCAAAAATGATGATTGCTATAAACCCATGAGCTGTTTCAATTGACTTTTGGGGACAATTACTCATGCATCTCATACAACTCTCACATTTCATTGTCCAAAATGGCCTTTGATTTATTCGTTTTATGGCTTTGGCAGGACACATCGTTATACACAGTCCACAATCGTTGCACTTTGATGATGTATAATAGGTCTTTGCTATAATAAATCTGCCAATAAAATAGTAGGCAACGGCAATAGGGGCTATGAGTAGATCCTGAGCGATTTCACGCAGGGCTATGAAACATGTTTTTCCGGAAAGTACTCTATTGCTAGTAGCAAGCACACGCTTGTAATTTTGTTCATGAAGGTAGTTTATGGTATTGGAATTTAGTCCAGGGTGTACAGAAATCCAATTTGAGGGCATATCAACCGGAACCATTCCTTTGATTGAGTATCCTTTTAGCATAAGAACAAAGGCAGCGAAGTAAAATGTAATACCACTGAGACCCGTGGTTATCAACCTTCCGATTTTCATTCCGGCTCGGGTGTTCATTAAAATGACGTTGTTCTTTCCTTTTGGGAGCCTAAGAAGGAATCCGATCACTAATGGGGGATAGTTGAATCCATGAACAGGAGAGGTGAGAATTATCGTTTCATCAGGATGAAAAGGGGAAATCTCATCGTTCTTAAGAGGTAATTCTGCTAGATTGACTCTGCAATTCTGCTCTTCGCGGTTTTTTTTATCCATTGAGCGACATTTTTAGAATTCCCTGTGCCTGAAAAACAGAATATCCTGAGGTTGGTGATTCTCTTGCTTTCCATTATTGAAATACTTTTCCTTGCTGTTGATTTGTTGGATAAATGTACTAGGTTTAAATAGATTAACCTACTATTCTACAGTTTAATCAAGATCTTTTGACATTAACTATCAAAAATCGGATGCTACAAGGTTAAATTGTTAGAGCCATCTGTACGTCTGCAAAGAATCGAGGTTTTTTAACTTTTATTGATTACCTCTTGAGTAGTCTCAGCACCTCGATTTCAAAAAACGTGTACCATTAAGCCATTATTTCATCATAGAGGTCATTCAAAAGTGCCCTTTTTAGGCCTTTTGCCCTTGTTTTACCTCGGCCAATTAAGAAATTTCACTTTTTTTTTGAAAAAAGTGGCAGATAGTACCCTTTTGTATAAAAGTTTTACTACATTTGTCCTCGTAGTCTCTATACTACGACTTAATACCAAACTAAACTCTCTTTACATTAAGGATTATCTCTCTTAATGGGGGATAGAAGAAACCGGTTACGCGAGATGCCTAACCGGTTTTTTTCGTATGTTCAATTGAGTGTGAAAAGGGATGGATCTTCTTAAATTATTAGGATGGTAGACTTGGTTCAGTTCATTTAATTCGAACAATTTTGAATCGTTGGATTTGAATAATCCTAATCTTCCTTTCAACTTTTGAAATTAGTCGGTGAAATCAGACTCTAGTGTGAGTATAATTGGGCGGGTTTTACTTTGATTGTTTGTGGTTTAGCGAATGTGCTTTAGTTTTTTGAGGCATCTTTAAACAATATTGTGTTTACCTATGTTTGATAGATAGAAATCAATAGTAAATATGAAATACAGTAAAATTCTAATAAGTCTGGTACTCGTTCTTCAAATGGGCACGTTATTTGCTCAGGATTTGAATGAGGGAATTGTATCAAAGGTGAGCGAGTATAACATGGTTTATCCCTATACTCAAAAGCCATTAGGTTATGCTTTTGATGCTTTGGAGCCATCCATTGATGCAAAAACAATGGAGATTCATTTCTCAAGACACCATCTAGCTTATGTAAATAATCTTAATAGTGCCCTTGAGAAATCCTCAGAATCTAACATGAAACTACTAAGTATTTTTCTGTCTATGTCGAAGTATCCGATGGCTGTCAGGAATAATGGAGGAGGACATTACAATCATCAACTCTTTTTTGAGATGATTGCTCCAGGTGGTGCTAACATGCCTTACGGTAATCTCTTAGCAGCTATTAACAGTACTTTTGGATCTGTTGATAAACTTAAGGAGGCAATTTTCACGGCAGGAAAGACTCAGTTTGGTAGTGGTTGGGCATGGCTTTCGGTAAATAAAGATGGTACCCTTTTTGTCAGCTCAACTCCAAATCAGGATAATCCACTTATGGATATTACCCCAAAACAGGGTATTCCCGTTTTTGGAATAGATGTTTGGGAGCATGCCTATTATCTGAAGTATCAGAATAAGCGTGCAGATTATCTTGATGCTGTTTGGAAGATTGTGAATTGGACTGAACTGGAACGAAGATATAACGAGGCTTTGAAAGCTCTCGGTAAATAGGCAACAACAACAACTTTTTATGTAGGCCGGTCTAAAGATAAGACCGGCTTTTTTTTGCTTTAGCTAATATGGTTCAGTAAGGATACTATCAATTAAAAAACTTTGAGAGAGAAAGGATATATCTGATTTGTTAGTATGAAGCAGACCAAAAAAGAACGGGATCTTTTACTAATAAGAGATCCCGTTTCATCAAACCTTTAATAAAAATCTAAAATGATCTTTCCGGATATTGGCTTTCCCACCAATCGGTCTCACCCTTAAGCCACTTATCAAACCAACCAATGATTGTATATTGCCACTTGATTCGTTTTGAGTAATCAAGAATATGATGATCTTGACCATCTATCTCAATCAATTCAACAGTTTTATTCTGAAGTTTTAAAGCAGCAAACATCTGGTGACTCTCTGCCGGAGGGACGTTCGTATCCTTATTACCATGTAAGAGGAGTAGAGGAGTTGTGATTTTTGCAGCGTTGAATAGCGGACTTTGGTTTGTGTAAAACTCCTGTGCATTATAAGGATATTTACCGGTGGTTGCCGTTTCGCTATAAGAGTATCCCCAGTATCCATCACCCCAATAATTTGCAAGGTTGCTTATTCCAGCATGACTTATAGCAGCTTTGAAAATTTTGGTCTGGGTAAGAAGATATAATGTCATGAAACCACCATAGCTAGCCCCGATACATCCTACATTGGTGCTGTCAGCCCAACTGTTCTCAGCAAGAAACTTCCTTGTCCCTTCAATAATTTGATCAGCCGTAGTGATTCCCCAGGCATTAACATGTTTTGCCGCAAATGCTTCACCGTATCCGGTTGCACCAGCCGGGTTAACAACGTAGACTACATATCCCATTGAGGCAAAGAAATTCTTTGGATAACGACCTTCAAATGCACGATTTATGGGATTGGTACCACCATAATAGTATACAATTACAGGATACTTTTTGCTTTTGTCGAAATCGGGAGGTAAGAGATAAAAACCGTCAACAAAGTCACCATTTTTTGCCATAAAGCTAAAGTCCTTTGTCTCTCCAAATATAATCTGCTTGACAAGATCTTTCCCCGGATCCGCAATCAGTTTCATTGATGAGCCATCCTTGTTGGCAATGTAGGCTCTTGAGGGGTATTGAAGAGATGTCCCTGCAAAGATTATCTTATTTCCATTGTAAGCCGTGGAGAGTTGATCAACTACGTCAATCTGAGTTGGTATCTCGGAGAATTTTTTAGTTGCAAGGTCTAGTTTAACCAACCTATTTCTGGTTGCATCCTCGACTCTAAGAAGTACACTTTTCCCGGCTTTATCCCAAATGGCATCGTTAATTTTAGGTGCATAGCCTGAAGTAAGATGCTCTATTTTTTTGGTGGTAAGGTCATATAAGAAGAGTTGGGTGTTAAAGTCGTTTATTAACTCTTTCTCTTGAGCCAGTTCAGGTTTAAACCAGTTTCTGCTACCCTGAACGAGAAGTTTGCTATCGTCTGGTGATACAGATATACTTACATCAGACATGTCTTGCCAGATAATCTGACTCTCTAGCGTATTTAGATTTAACGCATAAAGGGTTTGTCTAGTAGTAGGTATCTTGGTGAAATCTTCCTGACCTGTCGTGAAGTAAATTGTTTGGCTATCATGGGTAATATCTTGCAGATAGGTATTACCAGATCCCCAGGTCAGACGTTGATGTTGGCCGGTTTCAACACTAAATGAACATAAAAATGTTCTATTTCTGTACCAGGGTTCTCTATCGCGCATGTTTTTAAAACGCTTTACCCCCTCCATATCTTTAGGCCCCGTTACATTGACGTAATAAATAATGCGTTTACCATCGGGTGTAAAACGAAGACTGTATGCCTGATCAAATCCCTGATATCTCTCAGTTTGGTAAGTAAGGAGGTTTTCAATGACTAAAGACTTACCATTAGGTAAACTCTCAGTATAGAAAATTGATTTTCCATCAGGAGTGAATCCAAGGTCATCGGGTGAGTCATTTGAATAGACTCTGATGGGTTGATCATTCTCAGTTTTACAGATCTGAGTTGTACTCCATTTCTTTCCATCTTCAGGATTTGTGTATTGAACTGAGTACATATAATACTCTCCTGTACTACTAATTTCTATACCAGACACATTAGGCGAGCACAGAACATGCTCCATATCGATATGCCATGTGTTTTCTTTAGATTCTCTTATGTTTTTTCCACTTGCTGATAGACAAATCCAAGGTATTGTATCTAGCTTCGCAGGTATAGCGATTTTGAGGGTAAGCATGTGATCACCTCTTATCCATTCAACCTCTGTCTCTTTGGTGATCCCTTTCTTATTCGGGAATTTATCAGTGGCAATCAGTTGTTTATTATTGTCAAAGAGTTTGAATGCAACATTTGTTTTAATAGTTATTTTGGCATTAGTAAATTGATCATTATAGAACCGACATGTTGCAAGCAGGAGTTGATTAGAGCTGTTTTGAGGCTTTTGGAATCGAAGAATAGTGTCATTGTACTCTTTCCATTGATAGAGGCTAGCTGGCTGGCTATTTACAGCAGGAAGGTTATTTTTCAGAGGCAAGGCGAGATTGTCCAGTGCCGAAATTGGATTGTATTTCTCCCCATTATTGTTTTTCAGAGAGTCAAAGATGGGGAGCATGGAGGTGAAGTTCTTTGAGACCAACCATGATTTTGGTTTAATGGTGATTTGTTGGGCTATTACCAGTTGACTACATAAAACAACTAGTAAGAAAAGGAGGGCTTTTCTAGTCATCGGATGTGCAAATATGTTAGGTTAAAAATATTCAATTATATCTGGTTGTCTCCAGTGGGTAGTGTGAAGAAGAAGGTACTACCTACTCCGGGAGTGCTTTGAACCCAAATGTCCTCATTCATTCTTTTTATAAAGTCATAGCACAGTATCAAACCAAGACCAGTACCTGTTTCGTTAGCTGTACCAGTATTCCTTGTATTTTCTCCAATTGTAAAGAGTTTAGAGATTGTTTCCTCAGACATTCCGACACCTTGATCGCTGATTGCAACCTCAATGTATTCAGTAAAGGTATGGAGTCTCCCTGACTTCTTAGTTATCGAAATCTCTATTCTACTACCGGGATAAGAGAATTTGATGGCATTACTGATTAAGTTACGGAAAATTGTCTTGACCATATGTTGATCAGCATAGACAGTATAAGAAGTATCAGTATTGTTTATTATTTCAATGCCTTTTTGCTGAGCTTGAAGCATTAATAGTTGTAGAGCCTGTTTTATCGGCTCGTCAATCACAAATAGAACCTGTTTAAGAGAGATTGCTCCAATTTGTGTTCTAGACCATTCAAGGAGGTTGTTTAACAGTTTGAAGGCACTATCAGCACCATGGTTAATCTGAGAAGTATAGAACATCCGAGTGTTATCATCCAGATTATAATAGTCATTTTGAAGAAGTTGAGTGTATCCAAGAATGATATTAAAGGGATTTTTGAGATCATGCGCAAGAATGCTAAAGAACTTGTCTTTTGTCTGATTTAGTTCTTTTAGTCTTTTTTCATTAGTCTCAATTTTGTTAAGATTTTCCACCTGAAGGCTGATGTCTCTGATTACAACCATTCCTTTGTCAATCAGCCCATTTTCATCTCTAAGACCTTGGATTTGAATCAGACAAGGAATGCCGTTAAGACTTTTTTCTACTACCGTACCTTCCCCGAGTAGTGCTTTTCTCATAGCGGTAATCATCTTTTCTCTATCCGCCTCCGTTCCCAAGAATCCAGCAGCTTTTCCTTCAAAACTCTCGCTGAAAAGACCTGATCTTGAAAGAAGAGGTCCTTCAGCCAGTTCATAAATTAGATCCTTGTTATAAACGAAAACAGCCGTATCTGGTAGATTTCGCGATAGTTCTCGATACATCTGGTCTTTGATCCGAATTGCCTCTTCAGCCCTTTTTAATTGAGTAATATCCTCTTTTAAGGCAATAAAATGGGTAATATTTCCATTATGATCTTTAACCGGAGTAATTATCGCTTTTTCTGAATAAAGTGTTCCGTTCTGTTTCCGGTTTTCAAATACTCCATGCCAGATCTCTCCCTTAAGTATTGTTGTCCAAAGGTTTTTATAATAGTCATTAGGTGTATTACCTGATTTGAGCAGAGATGGACTTTTACCGATTAACTCGTTAATAGGGTATCCGGTAACCTCTGCTACTTTTGCATTGGCATATATAATTTCTCCATCTCGGTTAGTGATAATTACTTGACTAGCATTCTGGTTAATAGCCGTCCAGAGCATTGCATTCTCATTAGCAGTGCTGTTTATTTCACTAAGGTCATGAACTGCCAGAATGAACGCACCTGCTCGGTTTAAGCGGAAAGGCCGAGTTTGAATACGGACATCTGTGAATTTTTGATTGACAGATCGAATTTGGGTCTTAAAGTCGATAATAGGATCATTGTTATTTAGCCTTTCAAGGAATTCTTTGGAGGGTATAAAGTGTTTGATACTATGTTTTAAGACCGATTTATCATTCGAGTCAACCAACTCTAGAAACCTTGAATTAGCCATAATTATTTTACCCTTTTGAATTACTATAATTCCTTCAAGGGCAGCATTAGCCAGTTGTTTGAATCGCTTTTGACTTCTTCTGTTAAAGTAGATTAACAGGAGCAGAATCAGGAAAATAATTGAAAATGCAATGGATAAAATATAGAACTGTTTTCTTTCTGCAACAGTCTCTATCTGAATCTTCATCAGCATTTTATCTTGTTCTCTTGCTTTGAGTAGCAGATTATACTCTTCAGCTCTCTGTTTATTTTTTATATGTAGAATTGAGTCTGATATTGTCTTGTATTGAATAAACAGATTTTGAGACTTTGTAGCATCTTCCTCTCTGAGGTAGACCATAAGCTTAGCAGATAGAACGTCTCGTAGAAGTAAGTCGATGTTCCCTAATTTTGTCAGATGAATAGCTGCCTCATACTGCATTAATGCCGAGTCTGTTCTTTGTTTAAGTTCATAAATCTTTGCTAATTCCATTAATGCAATACTTGCGGTCTTGTAATCTGGAATGGAGTTAAAGAGCTTAATGGCCTTTTTATAGGAGCTAATTGATTTGGCCGCTTTTTCTTGCTTCCTGTAGTTTTGAGCTTCAATCCAATAGGTTTTTGCCCATAAGTATGGAATCAAACTGCTTTTCCCTTTGTATTTAGCTAAATCAGATAACGCTTTTTTGACTAGGTAATCGGTTTGTTTAAGGTCGTTTAATTTCAGATAGACATTGGCTATATATAGATCAGAGTGAATAAGAAGGTCAGGTTCTGACATCTTAATCCTGATCTTTTTTGCATTTTCATAATAAAAAAGGGCACTATCTAGCTTATCTTGTTTTTCTGATGCAAGACCAAGGTTATTTAAGGCAACTGCCATGCCATGAAGAGTGTTCGTTTTTTTAAAGACCCGATACATATATCGGTACTCTTTCTTAGCCTCTTCATAAAGCTCCTGGGCGTAGTAGACATTAGCGATATCGCCTCTGTTATAAGCCGAAGCAATATCCATTGATTTAGTGTCGAGTATCTCGCTACATCTAAGATAGTATTCTAATGCAATTTGAAATTGTTGATGTTCATAATGAAGGCTTCCAAGAAGATTAAGGTAGTGTGCTTGTGCTATTTGATCATTTTTATCTATGGAGATTTTAAGTAGCTCTTGAAGTTGTGATATTGCCAATCTGAAATTTGACTCTTTACTTTCATTGTAACCTTGGAAAAGAAGAAGTGTTGAGTTGGAATCAGCACCTGATATATACATAAAAAGCTCTGGCGTCTGTTTGGGGGATTGAGCGAATGCGTTCAGATTTAGTGCTGATATGGTAATAAACAAAAGAAATGAGGTTATACCCCAATTATTTTGTGTTGTATTAAATCCTTTTAAACCCATAAATGTAAATCTTGTGTATAAAAAAAGAGCCTCATTTATTGAATGACTTGAAGAGAGTATAGAATTTGAATAATCTGCCTCTTACTAAATGGTTTAGTCAGATAGTAGTTTATCCCTTCATTGTTGCATCTAATTTTATCGGCCATAGTATCAAAGCCTGAAACAGCTATTATTGGAATCTCTTTTTCAAGAGGTTTCTTCTTTAGTTCTCTAACAATTTCTAATCCATCAGGGCCATTTCCAAGATGAATATCCAGAAGAATGGCATCAAACGAAAGATTACTTAAAACTTGAATAGATTCATTGTAGGATCTTACAATAACAATCTCGCATAGTTCTTCTAGGTAGAGTTTAACAAGGTTGGCGTTTACAATGTTGTCTTCTACCACCAAAATTGTGGGTTTTTTTGATGATTCTTTCTTTTCTATATGTTTAGATTGTGAGGGTTGTGCATTTATCATCGATCCGTTTAAAGGGATGGTAAGAGTAAAAGTGGTCCCGATTCCAATTTGACTCTTTACACTAAGCTCTGCATTTAATGATGAAGTTAGCTTCTTTGCGATGGTGAGCCCAATACCTGAGCCTTCATAATTACGGGTAGTTCCTTCACTGACCTGTCTGAATGGTTCAAAGATAATATCCAGGAATTCTTGCTCTATACCAATCCCGGAGTCAGCAATTTCTATTTGAAGGTTATTTCCATTTGTATTTTCATTTACAAAGGCACTGACTTTGATGGTTCCGTTTTGAGTGAATTTTACCGCATTGTCTAGAAGATGGGTAAGAATTTGTGTAAGATAGGGTTCTGATAGAGTGATTGATTCGTGTACCCTGATGTCTACTAATATCTCATTATTGTTTTTGGCTATTGACTCTTCCAGTTCAGTAATCAATTGACTAACTAAGAGTTCAATACTCACGGGTTTAGGTTTTGGACATTCTGATTCATCCTCTAGCTGACTAAGCATCATTAGATTATGCAGAGTAGAAGTGAATCTTTTGGATGCTTTCTTGATTTGCCGTACCAGATCCATAGTGTAGGAATCAAGATTTTCAGATGCCAGAAGGTCACTAAATCCTTGAATTCCATTGAGTGGAGTCCTAAGTTCATGACTTATATTTCTAAGAAGATTGTTTTTTAAGAGGTTAGAGGCCTCTACCTTTTTTAAAACTTGCTTCAGGTGTGTTTCTGTCTCGAATCTGGTTGAGGCACCGCCGATACTGACAGCAAGGGTAGAAAGAGCATCCAGTGTTGCCTCGTCAAATGGAGCACTAGAACGACAATTAGCAAAAACGAGAACGCCATTCTCTTTTAATCCTGATTTTACGGGTATTATTGCGTAAGAGTTAATCCCCATTCCCATAAGCTTAGGATGAAGACGGTCGTTATATATAGTTGATTTTTCCTGATTTATATGGCCTCGTTTTACTCTGAAGAAGTCATTTTCTGAGTCACCCAGAAGATTAAACGTCTTTAAATCATTATTGGTGATCAGTGGAAATTCAGGTTCTTTTCTCCAAAATGAATGAAGGGAGTAATCATAGGAGTCAATTTTTCTATCGTTGGCTTGGAAATACTGAATCAGGTCTATGTCACTGTTAATTCCTATAATCTCAAAGGCTTTTGGGATACTGGAATCTAACTCTTGGTTAATTAAAAGTTCGGAGTTAGCAAGGTTTATTGCTTTCATAAGTCGCTGTCGCTGCTTCGAACTTTTCTCGTGAATTAGACTGTCTGTTATATCTCTGGAAATGGCTAGTACTTTATCTTGACTAAGTCTGACATGCCTCGCCTCGAAATGAAACGTCTCTTTTTGTGTGGTGAGTTTATATTTAGTGGTAAATGGGGTTCCATCTTTGAGGCAAAGTCTTATTTTATTAAGTGTGTCTATTGCAAACTCCTTGTCAAAACGATCTTTAATGTTTCTGACGCATTGATCAGCAAAATGACTATCGGTTTTATCTTGGTTACCTGAATGGATGATGGTGAAATTTCCATCATAATCGAAAAGGTACATCATATCAGGAATCGCTGAAAGGATGGCTTCATTTTGAATACGACTTGAGGCAAGTTCCTCTTCAATAGAGGCTTGATGGGAAATATCCCGACCTGAACCAATAACACCAATTATCTCATCTTTAGAATTTCTAATAGGCGATTTATAAACATCAAGGGTTATTTTTTTTCCTTTGATATACCCACTTTCAATGAACCGTGCAGAAACTCCAGTATCAATTATTTGTTTGTCACTATCAGAGCATCCAAGGTCAAAGGTGTGCCAATCCTCTCTTTCCGGTGCTTCCTTTCTCTGTCTTTCAGCAAACCATTTATGATCTTTTCCAATTGCTTCCTGACTATGAGTGGTAAAAAGAAATGATTCATTGTGTACTTTGTTTGAGTAAATATACCTTCCTTCAAGGTCTTTTGCCCAAACTAGTTCAGTCATGTTATCTAGAACATGGTCTGTGAAGTTGTTAAAATCAATTCCATGTAAAGAAAAGAATGATTGATTTGTATCAGCGTGTGACTCTGTTGTTTTGGTTGAGTTAGCTAGCTCATTATTGAAGATCCGTTTCAGAAAGTTTAGCATTTTTATGACTTTTTTCTTTTGCGGCCGATGTTGATCGTAAGAGGTTTAATCAGATTGGAGAATATGGGGAACTTTTTGTTTGTTGATATTAGTTCTATCTGTTATAAATTTAAGCATAAATCATATATAATGTATTGTTTTTGTCGAAAGCTGTGTTTAAATATCTGACTATAACCAACTAATCTAACCTTTACCATCCTTGGCTGTGTAATATTGCGATTCTTTCAGTTCGTCCTCTCTTTTATTAGTTTGGTAACAGTATCATCTAACAATTGGGTTTTGTGCAAAGTCGTTCATTAATTTAGGTAATCTTATATAATGATTTTTGTACAATCATACTTTTATGTTAGTATAGTAATGATTTATCTGAACTCTACTAAAAAAAAAAGAGGGAATTGCTTCCCTCTTTTTCTTTTGGATAATCCAGTAGTTAAGCTACTTCTTCTACTATTTCAGCACCTTTTGTGATAGCCTCCATATTCATGGGGATAAGTTTATGGTGTCTGACAGGTAGTGATTTTTTAAGACCTTTTTCAACATTTTCCATCAGAACGATGGGTTTAATTTTCAAAAAGGCACCTAAAACGATCATGTTAAAGGTCTTAGTGTTACCCATTGCTGCAGAAGCTTCTGCGGCTTGAATTCTATAGATCTTGATATCTTTTCTGGTTGGGTGGTGAGTGATACCATTTGGATCGTAGAGAAGGGTTCCACCGGGTTTGATGGTCTTCTCAAACTTATCCATAGATTGTTGGTTTAGGATGATGGCGGTATCAAAAGCGTTTAATACGGGAGAGCTGATTCTCTCATCGCTAAGGATAACGGTAACATTTGCTGTTCCACCACGCATTTCGGGACCATAAGATGGCATCCAACTAACTTCCTGATCCTGCATAATGCCAGAGTAGGCGAGGATTTTACCCATGGAAAGCACACCCTGTCCACCAAAACCGGCGATGATTATTTCTTCGGTCATGATTTTCTTCTTTATTAATTGTGATTACTTTACCAATTCGCCATTGACTTTAATGTCTCCAAGAGGGTAGAAGGGGAACATGTTGTCTTCCATCCACTTGTTGGCTTTAACAGGAGAAAGTTTCCAACCTGAGTTACAGTTTGAAACCACCTCCACGAAACTCAGACCGCGGTTGAGTTTTTGATTTTCCATTGCCTGACGGATCGCTTTTTTAGCTTTACGAACGTTAGCTGGGGTATGAACCGATTGACGGGTTACATAGTATGTTCCAGGTAATTGAGCGATAAGTTCAGTAATTTTTAGAGGGTTACCCATGGTGGCGACTTCTCTGCCGTAGGGACTGGTAGAGGTAGGCATACCTGGAAGGGTAGTTGGTGCCATTTGTCCTCCGGTCATACCATAGATACCATTATTGACGAAGATAATGGTCATATTCTCACCACGGTTGCAAGCGTGAATGGTTTCAGCAGTACCAATAGCAGCAAGGTCGCCGTCTCCCTGATAAGTAAATACAAATTTATTGGGGAATAGACGTTTTACTGCGGTAGCAACTGCGGGAGCTCTACCGTGAGCAGCTTCCTGCATATCAACATCGAAATAGTTGTAGGCTAATACAGAACAACCTACAGGTGCTATACCGATTGTTTCACTTTGAATACCCATCTCTTCGATTACTTCCGCTAAAAGACGATGAGTTGTACCATGACCGCAACCAGGGCAGTAGTGCATAATGTTGTCGGTCAGTACATTTGTCTTGCTATATACAAGGTTTTCCGGAGTACGGATTTCGGGTCTGTCAAATGTTTCAGCCATGGATTATCCTCCAATAATTTTTTGTTCAAGAGCTTTTACTACCTCTTCAGGATTTGGAATCATACCACCAAATCTGCCGAAGTGTTCAACTTTTACCTTACCGTTAACAGCAAGTTTAACATCTTCTATCATCTGACCAGCATTCATTTCAACGGTCAGGATACCCTTAACCTGATCAGCTAGCTTGTTGATAATCTCGCTGGGATAGGGGAAGAGGGTAATAGGGCGAATCATACCGACCTTTATACCTTTTGCACGTGCCATATCAATAGCTTTCTGTGAAATACGTGCACTTGACCCAAAAGCAACGATTAGGTACTCAGCATCTTCAGTCTGAATAGCTTCGTACATGGTTTCATTCTCCTGAATCTTACGGTATTTCTCCTGAAGGTGGTGGTTGTGCTTCTCTTGTTTTGAAGAATCCAGTTCTAATGAGGTGATGATTCTATGTGGTACACCTGCTGGTTTTCCTGTGGTAGCCCATGGATAATTTGCTGCTACCTCTTCATCAGATAATCTTGGCATCTGCTCGAATAACTCAACCTTTTCCATCATCTGGCCAATAACACCATCTGATAAGATCATAACAGGGTTACGATATTTAAAGGCTAAATCAAATCCAAGTTTTACATGATCTGCCATCTCTTGGACAGAAGCAGGTGCTAAAACAATCAAACGATAGTCGCCATGTCCGCCACCTTTCGTCGCCTGGAAATAGTCACTCTGAGATGGTTGAATGGTACCTAAACCGGGACCGCCACGAACTACGTTCAAAATAACGCATGGTAGTTCTGCTCCAGCAATATAACTGATCCCTTCCATCTTTAAACTGATGCCGGGACTAGATGATGACGTGATAACTTTTTTACCACAGGCAGCCCCGCCATAAACCATGTTAATGGCTGCTACTTCACTCTCAGCTTGCAAAACAACCATACCAGTACGCTCATATGGCCTTTCAGCCATCAGGTATTCCAGTACTTCACTCTGCGGAGTGATGGGATATCCAAAATAGGCATCGGCTCCGGCTCGGATCGCAGCTTCTGCTACTGCCTCGTTGCCCTTCATTAACTTCAGTTCTTTCATCCCTTGATTTTTATTTTATCTGTGATTGATCATTATATTTTGGCACGATACACTGTTATTACAGCATCGGGACAAACTACAGCGCAGTTTGAGCAGCCTATGCAGTTGCCATTAACTTTCATAGCATAATGGTAACCTTTACCATTAACTTCGCTAGCCATGGCAATGACATCCTGCGGACAGGCTGTCGTACATACTTCGCAGCCTTTGCAACGCTCTATGTCTATTACAATATCGCCTACAACTTTTGCCATAAATATGTGATTTTGTTGTTATTGGATTTTATTATTATGTCTCACGAAATTAAGCTTTTTAACTCAATTATTCACTAATTCGCAAACGATTACGATATAGGTTTGGCTAATTTAGAATTAATTCAAATAAACAAGCCGTTATACTGTACTGGTCATTAGTGTTTTCATCCCTCCAGTTCTCCCTCAACGATTTTGTCTTATCCTAAAATAACTTTTTCCTGACTTCGACACTTTCATTGACTATGCTTTATATCATATTGGCAACTGGCATCTGGCATCTGGCATCTGGCATCTGGCTTCTGGCATCTGGCTTTTTGTCAATACCTGAATAGCGTTGACCGTTTTAGTGCGAGATTTGACTGTTTTTCATATTCATATTCCATAGCGATATTTGAGCCAGAGGATCGTTTCCCCTCAGCCCGAAGGGCTGAAACCCTTCGGGCATCGAGGTTTCATTTTCCGTCGCTGATTTCTCACCGTCGGATCGTTTCCCGCTGACGAAAGTAGTTATTTTCAAATTCATCTGGTGTCAAACGATGCAAACTTTTATGCGGTTTATCAGAGTTATATAAACGGACAGCACGGTCAACTTCTTTGCTAAGATCCTGATCATTTTCTACCGTTCTATGCATTAAATAATTATTCTTAATCACTCCGTTTATTCTCTCTGCGTAAGGGTTTTCCCACGAGTATTTACACATACTGTTAAGAATCTGATAGGCTTTGGTCAACTGTAAAAACTCTTTAGCATAATACTGTCCTCCTCCATCAGAATGGAAAATCAATCCATAAATATCCTGTTTCGCACGCACTTTTATCGCCCTTTGCAAAGCAATGAGTGTAGTTTCTTGTGTTGTCAAACGACGGGATAATGAATGACCTATGATCTTTCGGGAATAAACATCCATGACAAATGTCAAAAAGTACATTATATTATTCACTTCATAATAGGTGATGTCGCTAAC